>CAYWNT010000128.1:0-1515 GCA_964459725.1 uncultured Gammaproteobacteria bacterium | reverse complement strand
TGAATAGGCATTTTCATTATTCCCATACTGACTGCACCTATCTCCAAAACAACCCATCATGTTATTAAAATCTGCCTTGCCTGAAACACTTCCCTGATCTTCACAGTCTTGATAACATGAGGAATAATCTCCCTGGCAATCAAGAATTCTTCTACAATCACTATTATTGTTGCAAGCAGAATATTCACCATAACAATTATTCTGAACACATTCACTATAATCCGAAGCATTAGCACAGTTATTCATAAAACAATCTGCATAATTGTTAAACAATGTTGTTCCTTGTTGTGAAACATTGTTCATACAGTTTGTATATGTTTGATAACATCCAGCAGCACAGTCATAAATATCATTACATTCTTTATCTCCATTACTGTTTTCTGGTTGTTCCTGAACATAAACACAATATCCGCTTCTACACTCATAACCATAACTACAGTCTCTATCTGTATAACAATCAGGTTCTGGTTCAACTGGATCATCATTACCATTATTATTACTATTATTGTTACTAGAATTATTACTAGAATTATTATCCTCAGAAGGTGGATCTTCAACTGGAGGATCCTCTGGTTGAGTATTGTTATTGTCATCATTAGTAGAACCTAAAAGTCCATGTCCTGTCCATTCTCTTACAGTTGAATCAATCCAATCTCTGTAAGAGTAAACATGAGTTTCCCAACTACCACTTCCTGCTTGACACTCATAATTTGTAATATGTGAAGCAACACCTGAAACAACTGGCTCTCCATTTTGATATGTAAAAAAAGGTCCACCTGAATCACCCTGGCACAATCCTGAAGGATTTCCAATTTCTATCATTTCAACACCATAGCTTTGCACCAATTGTCTTATTGATGATTCACCTTTTCTTTTTATACCTGCATCATAATTATATGATCCTGTTAGGCCATAACCAACTATCATTCCAGTATCACCAACAGATTCATAAGTTGTTCTTAAAGCATAAACAGGAAGGTGAGAAACTGGTGTACTTAAATGGATAAGCGCCAAATCAATGCTATTATACTCAATTTCACCTGTCCAACTAGGATGTTTTTTAATGTCATCTACACTAGATATTGAATTCCCACCATATGTGACATTAGAATCTTCATACACTTCTATACTAAAATATGATCCATCATAAACACAATGTCCTGCTGTTAATAATACTTCAGGATCTATAAGTGTGGCTGTACACATTGAATTTCCACCATTCATTGACATACTTAAAGCAACTACTCCACCCCATTCACCATTTCTTACCTCTGAACCATTTACCACTCTACTAATATCATTTTCACTAGCAACTAGATTTTGAACAACAAATACTATAATCAATAAAGAAATGACAAAAAGAAATGATTTTTTCATGTTTACCTCATATAATAATTAACAAATTATTTTAAAATTGCTTTTTTGCTATTTGCAGGAATTTAATCTCTAACCATCAAATTTTTGCAATGAATATGCCGTTTAATAACATAACAGTTATGCATTTTATAACTTTTT
>CAYWNT010000127.1:0-1516 GCA_964459725.1 uncultured Gammaproteobacteria bacterium | reverse complement strand
ACGCAGTGACCTGATCCTGCATCAGCGCAATTAATGGAGATATGACCAGCGCCGTTCCCTGCATCATCGTCGCAGGCAACTGGTAACATAGCGATTTCCCGGATCCTGTCGGTAGAACAGCTAGCAAATCTTGATGGTTTAATATCTGTGTAATGATTTCTTCCTGGTATGGCCGGAAATCATTGAATCCGAAGATATCTTTTAACGATTCTTGAAGTGTCACTTGTTTACCCATACTTCATTACCTCTACAAAGGGCACGATAGTTTCCCGGCAGCTGTTGCCTCCGTGCGTGTAGCGTTCTATTTCAACTAAAAAGCTAAATCCGCACATCTAAACTCTCCGGTGTCCAGCTTAGCAGTTGCTTATAAAGACTCAGGCAATAGTCCAGATCACGAGGTTTGTTGCAGTATGCATCACCTAGAAGCTCTCTAAATCTTAATAGTTCTTTCCAGGCATGCTTCCACTTGGGATCATTAATTGTTAAATCCAGTAATTCCATTGCTCTCAGATAGGATTTCTTTGTTTCTATAATGTCTTTTTTTCCAATCGCAGCTTTGGCTCTAGCAAATTCTGCGCTGATACTTAGAACCTGATAATGCTTGGGGTAGGTGCCCCATTTTTCGTTAGTCAGAGTAGGGTGATATTTAGCCATAAATGTTGGCCCCCCAGAGATTTTCTTGCCTGGAGCCATTCTCAAGTAACAGTTTTTCGGCATCAGCATGCATTTCTCCGCCTAACGCGAGAAGTTTCCGGTCAATATCAACGACAAATTTGATCATGGATTGGTAAGGTTTGCCAAGATACAGGTCTAAATCAATCTTGGATATTTTTTTATCGGGTATGTTAATCGGTATGGTCATAAACGTAGTTTAATGCGCTAAGGGGGTATGTTGCAACCAAGATCATGTAAAAATTGCCTTATATGGCATTTTTAAATAGAGACTAGCTTAGGAACTGCTTGTCATCCTGGGCCTGTCGAAGGGTGGCCTTTATACTCAAGTTTATCTTTTCTCATTTTTCTTTTGTAGATAATGAATACCCTATATATTATGTAAACGTAGCGGCCTTAAAGCTTTAAGAGTAGTTTAATTTATTGGTTTATAAAATATAGAGCGAACCAAGTCGTAACTCGTAGCTACTTTACATAATATATATTATGCGACATTATTGGAGTGTGAAATATTTTTAAAAGAACTTCTAAAATTTTTTATTTATCAAAATTCCTATCTGTCAAACGCCTTAAATTGGGCAGTAAACATGTCCAGCATCAACTGCAGTTCTTCTGTTGCCTTTTCCATTGGGATACAGACAATAGCCCACACACGTCCGGTATCACTCTGCCCTAAAGCATGAGAGCGTAACGCCAGAAACGTATGATCCTCAAAATCCATACGATTATTGACTAACGTTTTTTCTCCGACATAGATAGCATCTCTAGTTTGTAAAAATGAAGCATCGGTCCACAGGGCTTCTCCGGTATCAGCTGTTGTTGGATGTCCGTCAATGCAAAAATA
>CAYWNT010000126.1:0-1518 GCA_964459725.1 uncultured Gammaproteobacteria bacterium | reverse complement strand
ATGTTGAAGGGTGCGATCTTGAGTTCCGACATGGGTGGGCTCCCCTGGTTTCGTGACGCTGTGACTATCCTGTGTGAAACGTGTTAGACTCGCGAGGTGGGTGGATATGTGAGGGCCACGCGGAGTGGTCCCAGTTGGCCATGGGGATGAAGTTGCCTTCGGCGTCGGTGGGTGGGCCGGGGGGCGGGTCGAGGCGAGTTTGATAGGGCTGGCCGGTCTCGATGGCCTGGGCCATTTCGTCGTAGATCTCCAGGATGACTCGCTTGGTTCGGTACTCGCCGTGGGCCTTCTCGTCTTTCCGCTTGACGATGGGGAAGGTTTCCATGATGTAGTCGACGGCGTCACGCGGAGTGGGGAACATCTCGCGGAGTTGGAGACTGTCGGTGCCCCAGTCGCTCGGCGTGCCCAAGTACAGATGGAAGTACGCGGCATCCAGCTCGCACCGCAGCGGAAACCGACGCTCCTCATCCCAACGAAACGGCGAACCCGCGTAACCGCAGTCCAACGCAAACGCTTCCAAGTCCCATGCAGTGTACGTCAGTTCGAGAACGCGGCTCGTGATCCAAGAAGTAAGGACTTGGCCGTCAAGGGATTCTTGCGCATACGTTGACGGCGGCAAGACAGCCATCTGATGCATGATGTAGTCAGAAAGATGAAGCCCTCCAACAAACTGTCGGACGTAGTAGTCGAATACGAACGAGTTGAAATTGCCGAGCAAGCACCCGATGGCGGGGCCGTCGAAGTCACTTTCGTGAAGTACACGAAGTGAAAAGGTTGGCGCAGACCACGGAATTACACAGGCGATTACCGTCCTTTCATTCGCCACGCTGCAAACATCCATGTAGGCGAACAACCATTTGAATCTCCATTTTGATAGTTGTTTGGCAACGTGAGTTTGATCGATCCAGGCGCGACACCCTGCAAATCGCGAAGGCGACAGAATCTCTGGATTCTCGATTGCGCGCGATCGGCCGCTCCGTTGCCCCCGATCGATCGAATACGCATCGGCAAGGCGGTGATTGAATCCACCAATCATCTTGCCTTCATACATCCGCAAAAATGTATGATCTTCAGCGACGATGTGAGGCAACAACGTACCGTCATCGAGACGCGGGTTACTGGAAGGTGTTTCGAGCCAGTCACCGCGAAGGTTGATATCGATGACGCGTTTTACGGCTGGCGACCAAGCTGCAGCTTTGTCGTCAGACGTCGAGGCCCAAACCGGCACCGTGCGTCGAACAGCCTTGCAAATCTCGGCATCCTGTGTCCGGCGAAAGACTGGGCAGGTTTGTGTTGTTGGGTTTAGTAAAGCGATGGCTGCAGCACCGAGCGTGAAGACACGTTCGGCGTCTTGCAGTTGTGAAACTCGTCGCAGAAAGAATGCGAACTCGCCCACGTGTTGACGGGAGTCGCGACCAGACACGACGAGCAGGCAGAACTTCATCGAATGATGGACGGCGGGGAAGATGAACTCTTCATTCTCAAAGCTAAACAGTGACACCAGTCTTTGACTTGTTA
>CAYWNT010000125.1:0-1529 GCA_964459725.1 uncultured Gammaproteobacteria bacterium | reverse complement strand
GTGAAGCGAGCGCTCAAGGTGGCCGTGCAACTGCTGGCTAGCTTCGGCTTCACTGAAAAGACCCTGCGAGCAGACAGTGCCCTCCTGCCCATCTCTTATTATGTCTGCCATCGCAAGCTCGATAGCAAGTACATTTCCAAGGGCAGTTACGCCTCGGATCGTCAGGCGATTCGCACATGGCTGATTCGCAGTCTGCTGAAAGCGTCAGGCATCTGGGGCAGCGGCCTCGACACCCTTCTGACAGCTTTGCGTGAAACCACTACGAAGCATGGCGTAGTTGGTTTCCCCACGGCCAAGCTGCAAGAGGTGATGGCCCGTCGTGGTAAGTCGTTGATGTTTGATAAAGATGAGATCGACGAGCTTGTTGAGATGCAGTACGGCGACAAGCGGCTGTTCGCCTTGTTGACCCTGCTGTTCCCGTTTGTGGATGTCACAAACCACCACTTCCACATCGATCACATCTTCCCCAAGTCTCGCTTCACGAAGCCAAAGCTGAAAAAGGCTGGAGTTCCCGAAGAGGATATCGATGACTTCAAGGAAATGGCCAACAGCCTGCCCAACCTCCAGTTGTTGGAGGGCGCAGAGAACATCGAGAAGCAGGCGTCGATGCCCGCCGACTGGATTAAGGGGGCGTTTGCCACAGACGCCGCACGGACCAACTACTGCGACAATCACTTACTCGGCAATATGCCTAAGTCACTCACCGAGTTTAGAGAGTTCTATAACGCACGGCAGACAGCACTCCGAGAATCAATCGTCAAGTTGCTCGGTGTCGAAAAGGGCGAAATGGAATAACCATGGAAACGAAACACCTCAAGACATATGCCCCGGAGGCTCGCCGGGAGTTCATTGAAGCCGTCACCAACAAGGCGGCGGTTTACGGATTGGTGCCCGATGAGATTCTTCCGATGCAGGAAGAAGGTGACGTGGTCATCATCGGGGACCGTCCGTTTCCTCGGTCGGTGTCAAAGCAGCCAAAGCAATTAGAAGCACGGATAGCCAAGGGAGGCTTCCAGCAGTTTATCGAGGCTATCGCCTATACATGGTTCAACCGCTTCGTCGCCATTCGGTACATGGAGCTTCATGGTTATCTGGATCATGGCTACCGAGTTCTCAGCCATCCCGAAGGGAACTCCACCCCGGAGATTCTGGAGAATGCGGAACGGATCGAACTGCCGGGCTTGAACCGAGACGAAGTCGTCGATCTAAAGCTCGATGGCGGCAAGGACGAGCAGCTTTACCAGATGTTGCTACTGGCCCAGTGCAATGCGCTGCACAAGGCGATGCCGTTCCTGTTTGAGTCCATCAAGGACGGCACCGAACTGTTGTTGCCTGACAATCTGCTGCACACTGACTCGCTGGTGCGGACGCTGGTGAACGACATCCCCGAGGAGCAGTGGCAGGAAGTCGAGATCATCGGCTGGCTGTACCAGTTCTACATTTCGGAGAAGAAGGATCAGGTCATCGGTAAGGTGGTCAAGAGTGAGGACATCCCCGCCGCCACGCAGTTGTTCACTCCGAACTGGATT
>CAYWNT010000124.1:0-1531 GCA_964459725.1 uncultured Gammaproteobacteria bacterium | reverse complement strand
TATTAAATCATTATTTATATCATCGGTTGCTTTGTACCAATTATTTTTAAGCCTTTTAATCTCATTTTTAACAATATCTTCAGTAATTCTTCCACTTTTACAAAGCGTTGCCATTCTAATTACAGCACCATTTAAATCTCTAAAATTTGCTGACCACAAAGCTGCTTTTGACTTTGCAAAATTTAAAAATAGATTTAATGCTTCTTTGTTAAAACTTACTTTTCTATTATTATTCTTTGCATACCTGTCCAGTTCATATTTTAAGTTTGGCTCAATATCTTCAGGCCGTTCACAAAGACCAGGCAGCTTAAAGGACCAAAGATTTATCCGTGAAAACAAATCTTCCCTAAAATTATTCTTTAAAACCTCTGCTTTTAAATTCTTATTTGTTCCACATATTAACTGAAAATCACTAGTGGTTTCATTATCAGATCCCATAGGCAAAAATTGCTTTTCCTCTACTGCCTTTAAAAGCATGGACTGTTCATCCATTCCAAGTTCACCAATTTCATCCAAAAACAAAGTACCTTTATCTGCTCTTTTTAAAGAGCCTTCACGATCAGCCAAAGCTCCGGTAAATGCACCTTTTTTGTGTCCGAAAAGTGCAGACATTGCAGAATCACCCCTTAATGTTGCACAGTTTATTTCTACAAACTTTCCACTTACCTTTTTATGCCTCAACTTTAGTTCATAAATTCTTCTAGCTAAATGAGATTTTCCAGCTCCGGTTGGCCCATATATTAATGTTGGTTCATTTGAATTAATACATACATGTTCAATTTCCTCAATTAATCTGTTAAACTTTTTATTTTTTGTATCAATACCTGATTTTAGTAGATTTAAATCCTCTTTTATTTCCTTTTGAAAACGCATTGCAATGCGGTCATATTTAGATAGATCCAAATCAATTATTGAGTATTCACCACTTATTTTGTCATGTCTTTTTTTATTTCCTTTAGGACTGGTTTGTAATAGTTTTGCGGGCAAATAGTTTGATTCTGTTAAAAGATACAAGCAGATTTGGGCCACATGTGTTCCTGTTGTAATATGAACCAGATAATCTTCATTTTCCAAATCAGATTTATAGGATTTTGTAAAATCATGTAATTGCCCGTAAACTTCTTCAAAATCCCAGGGATCTTCAAAATTTATTTTATGAGTTACTACTTTGGTTTCAGGTGAAACAGAGCTAATATCTTTAACAATTGTATCTTTAAGCTTTTCAAATTTTTGTGAATAGAGTAAATCAAATCTGTCAATTAGCAGATCTTCTTGCTGGCATACTGCAACTGACGGCCTCCAGCTTCTCCAGCGCTTTATACTTTTACCAAAATCAAGTACTGGACCTAAAAGTCCAATTAAAGTTGTTTTTTTCATTAAAAAATCCAGCTATGAAATTAAACACAATCATTGTTTATAATTATTTATAATATATTAGAATATTTTATAAATTAATGCAGTTAAAATAATTTTAGTTCAAAAAACAATCTTATAATAGTTACAAATATTCCCTATATATTCAACATGTAAC
>CAYWNT010000123.1:0-1534 GCA_964459725.1 uncultured Gammaproteobacteria bacterium | reverse complement strand
CATCCTGACAGGAAAGCCGCTTGAAGCTCATACACCACATTTGACAATAACTCAAGACTAATTGCTGAAATATATAGTCACTTAGGATTGGGATTAAAGCACACTCCTGAGAAAATATTACCTGTACATTTTCAAAATTTGATAGATCTTCCTGAATGGAATGATGTTACACCGGAACACAAAGATGCAATCGAAATAACCATAAAATTACTGGAAATAAAGAAAGACTTTAATGAACAATCTGATATGCAAAAAAAGCTACAGCTATACTCTTCACAGCATGTAAACACTTATAATAAAGTTGCAGAGGTTTTAAACGCTTTGGATTCGTTTTCGAGCAAAATTGAAGCTAAAAATGTTAGGAAAACTGAAGTTACATATTCTAAGTCAAATATTGATTTTTGGAATGTAAAACAACCAGATTCTGATAATCCAGAAAATAGTGTTCAACAAATAAATTCTGTAGACCTGGAAAAGCTTGGCAGAAATACGGGATAAACGTTTGCCCATCTGACAATTTTAAGCGTTAGGATAAAAATGGGGATTTAAATGAATTTAGCGATTACAGTGCCGCAAATATTTTACGACATTATTGCCAGGGTTTTGCCTGGATTTTTCTTTTTGTTGTTTATAAAAATAGTTTTTATAGGAACAAATGGTGACGTTGCGCTTTTTGGTAATGATAATAGCGCTAACTTTGCTACATCTTTGAGAGATGGTATCGGCTATTTTTTCTTATTTTATCTCTTTGGCTGGGTATTGCATTCTTTAACCTATAAAAGTCATAGAAAAAAAATTCGTAAGGAACACAATGAAAAACTACGCAAAAATGAAAAAAATAGTATTACCATTCGTAGCATGTTTCAAGAACTACGAATTATAAATCCAGAGGCAGGATTTAGAGTTGTCAAATTAAGAGCAGAAGCAAGGATGATCGAAGCGACACGAACAGGAACAGGCATTCTAATACTGATCAGCGCGCTAGCTGTAATCTTGGATATATTTAAAGTTCACACTTTTTCTGAATTTATTAAAATAGAGTTATTACTAAAAATATCAATTCTAATAATTGTATACTTTTCACTACGGCATATCGAGAGGAGCAGGTGGCATAGATATTATGATAATATTCCCGCAATTTATAACATTGTGTGCCCAAAGAATGATAAAAAAGTTACAACTTTCAATGACAGACGTCAAACTGATAGACGCAAGTCCGATAGACGAGCAGCACCATAACAGCCTCTCACATAATTCCACAATTAATTGACACAATTCCTGGGAAGCATTAAAGGTACACCTTACTTAATTGTTTTCCACAAAACCGAAACAGCTCTATTTTTATTCTAGAACTCCAAACACTCATCCCTAGATAATTACCAAATAATTAAGACTTTTTGCCGCGTTATGGTGGATACTGGTTTTAGTATTCACCTTTTTCATGATCTAATAAAAGAAGAACATAGCAAGATCGAGTTTAAGATGCGTATTCCACTGATCTCGGCCACCTATTCCACGCGAAGCCGGCCACCCA
>CAYWNT010000122.1:0-1536 GCA_964459725.1 uncultured Gammaproteobacteria bacterium | reverse complement strand
ACTTTCTACGGGGGTAGACGTATCAGCACTCTTTAACTTACTAGTAACCGGATTACCTTTTAAAGATAAACTTTTCAATTTATTAATTCTATTAGAATCATTAGACCTATTTCTAGAACTAGTTTGAACGTTCTTTATGACAGATTGTAATTTAGTTACCATTTTCGTTCAAATATGAAAAAAGCTCGTCAACCGAGCAGAACTAATCAACTATCTTAAAAAGATATTTGAACAAATTCCATTACTATGGTAGCAATACCTATGATACCAATAACCGCAAGGATACCAGATCCGCTAGTAGCTGTAATTAATCCAGCGTCACTAACTGTCCATCCGATTAATGTCAGTCCTCTATAAAATGGACTGGTTGTACCGTTCATTACATTACCAATTTCTATCATAATTGTACCACCAACATAAAGTGCTAGTACTGTAGAAACTAGTTTTGCAACTACTCTTCCGATATTGATGCCTTTTCTTGCTCTAACTTTAAAAGCCATTTTAATATACTATATTACAGCAACTATATAAAACCTTCGTTTTTCTTTAAAAACTATATTGAAGCTGTTTTAACAGAACTAGAATAAAATGTATCATAAATAAAATTTATAACACTTCCTACAAATATAATAACTCCCATCAAAATAGAAATATTTTTATCAGCACCACTAAACGAACTACCAAAATATAATATAGACACACCACTAAGTATAAACATTATGTTACCAAAAAACTTATTCTTTTTATATACTATAAAATAATTAAAGAATATAGTTATCATAATAATTAAAGTAGTATTTTCTACTGCCATTTATATACCTCATTGTATAAACTATTTAAACTTTTGCATTTATTTATTTTATTATATGTATTTATCATTTGTATATATCTCACCAACTATGTATAAACTTCCAGTTTCATCTATGTATCCAACTCTGTTAGTTGTATTCCAAAATTCAAATATTATCCTACTTGGTGGTATAACCAAAGTTATACTCCTGGTTTCTGTAAAATTATTTAAACCGTATTCATCATAAGCGGTAGCATTTAATTGATAATTTCCATAAGGAAGATTTGTAAAGTTTATATAACAAGGCGAACTATCACAATCTGTATAATTAACAATTGAATTATCTTTATAAAGTGTAATATTAATATAATCTAACATTCCACTATCTGTAGCGGTTACATTAGCATGTATATACTGTAAACCTACATATGTCCCTTCATCTATTACAGGATCAACAAAACTAATAGCTGGTGCAATACTATCAACAAAGAATGATACATTGTCTTGTGTCATTAAATTTAATGAGTTATTACAATAAACTATCCAATTATTTGAACCTTGTATTGTTTCAATATTCAAATAAGAAACATTCTCTAATGGGGTTGAGTTTGTTAATCCATTATTCTTTGAATACCAACACTTATCTGAATCGCTTGTTGTAAAGTTTAAATCTAAATAATTTTCTGAATAAGAAATGTTTAATGGACTTGTTATGTTTACTGTAGTAATAACACTTGGTGGAACAT
>CAYWNT010000121.1:0-1541 GCA_964459725.1 uncultured Gammaproteobacteria bacterium | reverse complement strand
TCAACTCTGGAAAAAAGTTGAGCCTTTACTCTGGAATTTTGTTTGACTTTGAGGATTGGTCGGGAGACCGTTCTTAAAACATAATCGGGAGGTTATAAAATGAACACAAATTACTTATGCAATAACTGGCAAGGATTTTTACAAATTATTATTTATATGATGAGCAGAGGATATTATAATTACTGCTTAACTATTTTACCAGAAAAGAAAAAATCTAAATGGTTAAAAATTGATAAAAAACTAATAACAAAATATGAAATTGGTAAATCAAAGTTTCAACGAGCAAGGCAAAAAGCTAAAGGTCAAGCGAACTTTTATTACTTGAGATGGGAGAGTTGCGCCTTGTTGCTGCATACATCCGGCAATTTTAATATAAATATAGACGACAAGTTCCTTGATGTAAGAGAAAAGCCCTTGTTAATAAAGATCAGCGATAACATAAAGTTTGAAGTGAAGGAAACTTCAGAAGATAAAAAGCTGTCTGTATGGCTTAATAAGGATTCTTACAAAGGATTTAAACTTGTAATAGCTGATGTATGTAGAACTAAAAAGAAACCTTTAATAATTAAAGAATACGATAAAATTAATGGTCTTCCTGCCTGGAAAGGTATAATTATACAAAAACACAGTATAGCTGAATATGCTGTAAAGCAGGCTAAGAAGAACAATTTTAAATTATTAAAAAAAGAATTGCGTATAAATACACGCAGAAAATTGTATAAAGTATTTTAAATATTTTAAGACGTCTCTGATGAGGGTCGTCTTTTTTTTTGCCTTAAGGTTTTCTAAAATATGATATAATCATATTATGAAAGATTTTCAGACAAAAGAAACTGAAGACAATATCAAAAAGGCTTTAAAAGAGTCTAAAAAGAAATTTAGAAGAACGATTGTATTTCTACTCTTTTTTCATACCATCCTGATTGTCACTATTATCAAGACTTTCGGGTAATCCCCTACCCTATTATAATTGCTTTTTTAATAAAAAATTAATTAAAATTGCTTGACATTGATATATATTGTATATACAATGATATTTATTGATATGCGAAAGGTTAGTCATGACTGATATTATTGTAAAACTTGTTAGTTTGTATGAAGCTGGATTATTTGATTTGTCTTATAAAGCTGGTAATTTTATTTTTAGTACAAATTACACATTAGCAGATATTAAATATACATTGAATGGTTCTATACATAAAAAACAGAGAGATGAAAAAAAGGAATCTTCATACAAATATACAATACATGGGTTCTCCTGTGACGGAACTCCAATGTATTTAGCATGTAAGATTGTTAATAATAGACTTTTCATTATTACATTCCATACCAGGAGTTAAAGATCTTAAAAAATAAAATATGTCCTAATTGTGAAGAAGCTAACTTAAAACTTTCACAAAAAGATAGTGTTACTTATAAATACAAAAATAGAGATTATGATATTGGCAGTATGACAGTATGGATCTGTAGCAATTGTGATGAAGAGGTAACAGAAGGAAGGGAGATTGAAAGAGTTGAGAATATAGCAAGAGATAAGCACA
>CAYWNT010000120.1:0-1545 GCA_964459725.1 uncultured Gammaproteobacteria bacterium | reverse complement strand
CCTTATTATATTTTATTGATTTTATTATGACTTTAAATCCCCTCACTTAACGTGGGTTGTATGACCTATTTTAATACAATTACGCACCCTTGCTTTTATTCACGCACCCTTGCTAAAACTAGCGCACCCCTAAATTATGGCTTAGTTTAGTGGCTTTATTTTCCGATTTATTCTAGTGCTAATTTTTGTGTGTCAAAATAGGTTATTCCACACCCCTCTTAGTGTTGGGTATCAAACCCTTATATAAGCCAAAAAACTATAATTTTGCGCTGTTTTCAATTTTTGTTATTAAGAAATCATTAAACTCCTATCTAGTCACTAATTTTAATATGCTGATAAATCAATAATTTCTAAAAATAAGAAATAATTACTTTATATAAATCATCTAATGCTATTCACATTTATATTTGAATATCATAGTCACGAATAAAATCTTTTACTCGTTTAATTCGAGCCTGGATATAGTCTTTAGGGTCTTCATGGATTAAGAGTGTGTAATTGATAAAGTTAGTGGTTCGAGCCATAATTAATAAATCAATATCATAATCCGTAAAGTCTGGTAACTTGCAGATTGAATTATAGTTGGGATCATATCTGTAGTAAAAAAGCATAATCGCAATATCGTGCAGGGCACATCCAAGCATACCTTCTTCAAAATCTAGTAATCGTATTGCACCTTCATGGATTTTTACATTCCATGGGTTCAGATCGGCATGAATTAAAAAACTCTCTTCTTTGTAATAAGTGGGTAGTTGATTATCTAAGTATTCAATAAATCGATCTAGAAATATAAGATCATCTGTTGAAAAAATATGTAAATACTTTTTTTGGTGATAAACAGCCACTTCTTCACGGTAGTAAAAGACCTTATCCCATTTTTTCGGTTTCATTTCATGAGGGATTATAATCTCTTTTGATGCCAGGTGGAGTTGTGCGGTAACTTTCCCTAACTTCACAAACAAGTCTAAGGTTTCAATACCATCAAAATCTTTACCTTCTACATAATGATACACGGCAACTCGTTTTGCAGTATCAAAGTTTTCTGAATCAATAAAGACAATTTTATCTCCATTTTTACTTGGTATCATAGATGGTACAACAATATCGGTTCTTTTAGCGATTTCATCTAATAAAAAATCTTCAATTAGATTATCTTCAATCTTGGAAGATTCTTCTTGAAATATTTTTAAAACACAATGATCTTTTCCGAAGACTTCAAAAAACACATTAGTTTCTTCAATTAAAAAATCAATATGATCGTAATCAATATCGAATTCTTCCAATGCTTTTAAGGCTATTTTTTTATACTTATTTTCTAAGTCTTTTTCCATCGTTCTATACCTCAAATCTACTATAAAATAGATGCACTTCTAAAACATTAAATACTGTTTATTAGCTAATTTCACTGAACTCATTAACCCAAATATATGCATTCAACTTTGAAACTAGAGTAAATCCTAGTTTATTAGCTAAATTACTTGATGACACTTTTTCAGACCAACATGTCCAATTTGGTATTTTTCCTTCTTCTATCAAGTTTTTAAT
>CAYWNT010000119.1:0-1548 GCA_964459725.1 uncultured Gammaproteobacteria bacterium | reverse complement strand
AGATTTTTAATAATTAATTTACCTTCTTTTACATGATGATATTTTCTTAGTTTACTAATTTTTTTTTCAAAGCATTTATCTTTAGGCTCAAATATTTCTTTTACACCAATAAGTATTTCTTTTAAAAATGGTTTCTTAGTTGATTTGTCATAGAATCTAATAGTTAAATCACCACTACCTAAAAAATCAAGATTAGTTTCATTAGAACCAGGATTTATTTCTATGTATTTGGAATTTGATATTATATTATTGATTTTTGTTCGTATTATATAAATACCTTCATCTAATTTTTTAGAAATAAAAACATTTGATTGGTCTTCTGACTTATGTGAAATTATTTTTTTGATCTGCTTGTTTTCCAAATTACATAACTCAAGGTTTATATATTCTATACTTGAAATAATATTGCTATCAATCTTTGTTTTTAAATAATTATCAGCTGTTTTTAATTTTATTAAAATTTTTGTGTCATCATTAACAGCTATTTGTTTGAAATAATTTTTAAATCTATTGGATTCATGAATATTAATAGAATAAGAACCTGGTGCAATATCAAATAACTCAAATTCTCCTTCAGAATCCGAAACTGTTTCAGCTATAAAGCCTGCATTACCAAATAGTTGAATGACAACTTCTTTAACAAGATTGCCTTTAGTATCTTCTATAACTCCACTTAATAAATACCCATCTGATAATACAATATTAAATTCAGATGTTACTCCTGGTTGTAATTCAACAATACCACCATTTATTAATGCTCCATCACCTTTAACTACTATTTCAAATTTACCTGAAGATACATAATTAAAAAAATAATACCCCTTTTCATTAGTAATTGTTTCAAAATAAATTGCATCCTCACTTAAAGGATCTATAGAAACATCTGTCAATTTAACAATTTTACCAGGTACAGGACTTCCATCACTATTTAAAACAAACCCTATTAATGAAGCTGAATTCTTTAATTCTATATCAATTTTCTTAGCTAAAGTAGATAAGTATTTTAGCACCCTACCATTACTATTAGAACTAGCTTCTAATACTAAGTTTGTAATATCAGGAAGATTGTTTAAAAAGAATTTACCATTAGAATTACTTTTGGTAGAAAAATAATTGATTGTATAATCTATATTATATAATTGAACCTGAACACCTGATAATGGTATTTTATTGCCATCTATTTTTGTAAATACAAAACCTTCTATATTCTTTCCTTTTTTTAAAAGAAAATTGATTTTTTTATTACTATATAATGATATTTGTTCTTCATGAATCATATAATTCTTAGCAAAAAGCACTACTGAATATTTACCCTCTACTAGTTTTTTTATTGTAAACTCACCTTTTGAATTTGTAATAGAAGTAAAGTAACCTTTGTTATGCTTAATATTTACATTTCTTTTATTTAAAGGTCTTAATTCAATTTTAACATTTTCAAGTCGATCACCATTTTCATTTTTTACAACTCCATATAAAATCATAGATGATAAATAGAAATTATAAGTTAAAATATAGTTTTTAGGCTCAAGATTAATATTGTCGATTATT
>CAYWNT010000118.1:0-1548 GCA_964459725.1 uncultured Gammaproteobacteria bacterium | reverse complement strand
TAACATTGCCGAAGGTTATCAATTCCGGATGCATATATTAGAATAATAAATAATTAATCGCCTTATGCCAAGATTAATAGATGTATAATTTGACCTGAATATGGGAAAAGGTATATCTGCAAGCGGCGTAGTTATCCACAACCACAATCTGACCCATGAAAGTATTTAGGCTATAATGGTTTTAATATCATTAAGGATGAGTATGATGATTAAAGACCCTGAAGAATTAGCCAGAGAGACCATTGACCAACTGTTTGAAAAAGCAGGGTGGATTGTTCAACACTACAAAGAACTCAACTTGGGTGCTGGGCTAGGTGTGGCTGTTGCCTATTTCCCCTTAAAAACTGGCGAGGCCGATTATCTGCTTTTTGTAGGTCGTAAAGCTATTGGAGTAATTGAGGCAAAAGCAGAGGGGATTACTCTTAGTGGAGTCACTCAACAATCAGATAAGTACCTCGAAGGGATCAGCGAAACGATTCCGTGTTATCAGAACCCGTTACCTTTTGCTTATGAAAGCACAGGAGTAGAGACCTTCTTTCGCAATACAAAAGATTCAGAGTTTAAATCACGCAGAGTATTTTCATTCCATAAACCGGAAACATTATTGGACTGGATAGAAGAGGAGACTTCACTGCGTAATCGCTTAAAACAGATACCAGCTCTTAACACAAAGGGCTTGCGAGATTGTCAGATCGAAGCTGTAACAAATTTGGAGCAATCTTTTTCCGCAAACAGAGAACGGGCACTTATTCAGATGGCTACTGGAAGTGGAAAAACCTTTGCGGCTATCACGTTCATTTATCGTCTAATCAAATTCTCAAAAGCGAAACGCATATTGTTCCTTGTGGATAGAGGCAACTTAGGCCGTCAAACACTAAAAGAGTTTCAGCAATATATTACTCCTGATGATGGTCGTAAATTTACAGAGCTTTACAATGTCCAGCACCTTAAATCAAATACATTAGACCCCGTCTGTAAAGTTTGTATTACCACTATCCAACGGCTTTACTCCATGTTGCGAGGGGAGGATGATTTTGATCCGGAAAACGAGGAGTTATCGCTCTATAATATAATGCCAGATGGACGGATGAAGGATGTTTCCTATAATAAAAAAATCCCTATTGAATACTTTGATTTTATTGTAACAGATGAGTGCCATCGGTCGATCTATAACCTGTGGCGTCAAGTCTTAGATTATTTTGATGCTTTCCTCATTGGACTTACAGCCACACCATCCAAGCAAACGCTAGGTTTTTTCAACAAGAACTTGGTTATGGAATATAGTCATGAAAGAGCTGTAGCTGATGGGGTCAATGTAGGCTATGACATTTACAGTATCAAAACAAAGCTAACAGATGGGGGCAGTACGGTTGAGGCTGGTAACTATGTGGATGTCCGAGAAAAGGATACTCGAAAACTGCGCTGGGAACAGTTGGAT
This sequence comes from uncultured Gammaproteobacteria bacterium, assembly GCA_964459725.1. Classification (GTDB taxonomy): domain Bacteria; phylum Patescibacteriota; class Patescibacteriia; order Patescibacteriales; family UBA12075; genus CAYWNT01. The sequence goes on along the minus strand of CAYWNT010000118.1, from coordinate 110 downwards.
GAGGATTTGCAGTATCAGTCCAATCAACTGGATAGAGATGTGGTTGCGCCGGATCAGATAAGAACCATTATTAGAACATTTAAAGAAAGGCTTTTTACTGAGATATTTCC
>CAYWNT010000117.1:1152-1556 GCA_964459725.1 uncultured Gammaproteobacteria bacterium | reverse complement strand
CCACTGTCGCTACTGCTATCGTCATCACCACCACCGGTAGATCCACACCCGACTAATCCGATAATCAATACTAATACTAGAAATCCCATACATATTTTTTTCATCATACCTGCTTACCTCCTATTCTAATTTATATGGTTGTCCTATAACACTACCCCAACATATTATTCCCACCTTTTTCGGGATTTATACATTTTTTTAACTCTTTAGCGTATCCGATTAACTGGCTCCACGTGTTCTTTTGAGGATATTCCGTCACAATATCCAAGAGTATGGTCAATATGTGACCAATGCGGGGACCGGGACAAATCCCCAGTTGCACCAAGTCATCCCCGCGAAGCGCTAATTCATCCAGAGTTAAAGGATCATGAACCAGGTTACTCAGCCGCCGTTCCATCGCCTTT
>CAYWNT010000117.1:0-1142 GCA_964459725.1 uncultured Gammaproteobacteria bacterium | reverse complement strand
GTATCGACCGTCACTGATATGGTATAGACGATACAATTTCAACCACAATTCCAGATTTTCTTTCCGAAGACACCGTATGAAATAACGTAAAGAGGAATCCGACCGTTGTTTGGCATAGTCAAAGTCCAGGTGGCTTATGATCTGAAAATAACGGGTGGCCGTGGCTTTATCACACTGCACATGCTCCCAGAAGGCCTCAACTTCCTCTTTACCGTTAAAGGCATCGTTTATACCTGCAGCGACGACCAAGTCCCGCCACTCCGGTTCCGCCTGCTTCAGTAATCCCAGTAGCGTTGACCAGTTTTCGTCCGGCAATTGATCCAACTCCGGAAAACAAAGCGGCAAAAGACCGGTTTCCTGCATGACCAGCAGGCCTTCCTCCACCCAGGGTCCTCTCAATAACTTTTGCATCTCACGGGCTACTCTTTCCCCGGAAACCCGTGTCAGTGTATCTCGCGTTTCCTGCAGTGCCAGGTAGCTCTTGTCCGCCAGTTCAAAGCCCAGCTGCGCCACAAAGCGGCAGGCCCGCATCAAACGGAGGCCATCCTCGGAAAAACGCTGATACGGATCGCCCACCGTGGCCAGCAAACGATGCTGTAAGTCATTGAGGCCATTGAATATATCGACTAAATCCCTTTTCAACGGATCATAAGCCAAGCTGTTAATCGTAAAATCCCGACGGGCCAGGTCCTGCTCCAGATTCTGACAAAATTGGACGGTATCAGGATGACGACCATCCTCATAGGTACTCTCCTGCCGAAAGGTGGTAATCTCCAGATCCAATCCGGCTTCCTTAACCAGGATTGTCCCAAACCGGCTGCCAATGTCCACCGTATGCGGAAAAATTGCCTGGATGTCTGCCGGTCGGGCATCCGTTGCCAAATCAAAATCGGTAAAATGATGCTGAAGAAAGAAATCCCGTAAGCAACCACCGACTAACCAGCATTGATAGCCATGATCTTTGAAGGTTTGACAGACCTGGAGAATCGTCTCAGGCAGCGCAACGGCAAGTTCTTTAACGGTTAGCCTCATTGATCCTTCACGGATACAGAAACGTTCTTTTTAATCGTCTCTACCTGGAGATAGTATTTCCGGGCATCTGTGTAGCGTCCCTCCTGAAAGGCCACATCGCCCAGCGTTTT
>CAYWNT010000116.1:0-1568 GCA_964459725.1 uncultured Gammaproteobacteria bacterium | reverse complement strand
CCTTGGTCTGGTAGCATGACCGCAGCCACTTCGACGAAAGGATGAACGCATCGGAAGTCTCCATGCAGGTACTAACATCGCGCGGCGAGAAAACCTGCGGGATGCGCGAAGGCTCTCCTTGGCCACGTGATCAGAATGGATTCAGCCGAGCGGACTGGGCTATGTTCTTTGACTTGCGCTATCTCTCGGCTCGTATCGGTTCAGAAGATACCACTCGCCTCCGTTGCAGTCGCGTCGCTCGACGGCGCCCACAGTGACGCGGCATGATAGTCCGCATCCATGTCGTCGAAGCCTTGCTGGTGCAGTCTGGGCTATCCGGACAGGTTGTCGAAAGCATGTAGCTCGATTTATATAAAACCCGCGGACGCTTCACATTTGCACGAGAAATGGTAAGGTCTGAGTCTAGTGCCAATGGGCCGCAAGCGAACGGAAATGCCAGTACACTCGGTTTCGACGATTACCTTACGGGGACAGAAACGCGCCAAGTTTGTCGGGATGGCGCCGAACACAATCCGTAACCGTGATTGCCTCGTACCGCGGGGCACGGCGCTAATGCTCCGAACTCCGGTGAACGGCCAACGGCTTCTCAAGATGTCCGATCTTGAGCGGCTTTCGCACGTTGCCGAGCAATCACGCAACCAGCCGAAGAAGGCAAAGTGACGTATTGGTCGATCGGCTTGAACATTGCTGCGGAATATGAAATGGACAGGAAGGAGTGAATGGCTCGCACTTCGACGGGTGACTCTCACACGATCGTATTGTTTATGAATGACTTGAATGGATCAGTAACTGCTCTGCAACGATTTGGATTCTCTTCTGAAAAAGGGGGGCCGCATCTTGCGCGGACTATGATGCTGGATGATCTGACAGTTCTTCTGAATGAAGATCGAATCGAGCAGTCGCGAGAATCTCTCGTAGGAGCGATCGAATACGATAACGTCCTCGGCAAACGGTCCGCCCAGTCGCGCAAGCTCGCGGTAAGGCATTTGGGTAAACTCTATGCATTGGACCGCGAGGTGCCCCTCTACCGTGACTTCGTTTTCCTATGGCAGCGAGAGCCCGGCGGCAGACCGTTGCTGGCATTCTTAGTCGCGTACGTGCGGGATGCAGTTCTCAGGTCGAGCGCACCGCTCATTCTGGGCTTGCAGGACGGCCAGCCGTTCCAACGGGAATCACTGGAGTTCTTCATCGACCAGCTCGAACCTGGCCGCTTCAGCAAGGCTACGTTGAAGTCCACCGCGCAGAATATCGGTGGCACGTGGACGCAAGCCGGGTACTTGCATGGACGGGTCAGGAAGACTCGCCGTTTTGTCGAGGCGACTCCGGCAAGTGTCGCGATGGCGCTGCTCTTAAGCTACGTCAGCGGAGATCGGGGACAGCTACTCTTCGAGTCTGAGTACATGAAGTTGCTGGATTGCCAGCCTAGCCAAGGCATGGAACTCGCGGAAGCGGCAGCCAGCAGGGGGTGGATCAACTTTAAGCGTGTGGGCTCGATCATGGAGGTGTCGTTCCCGCGGCTTCTCACTGAAGAAGAAAGGGGATGGCTCCATTAGCAAGATTAGACGACT
>CAYWNT010000115.1:0-1594 GCA_964459725.1 uncultured Gammaproteobacteria bacterium | reverse complement strand
CGGATTGTACTCTCCCAGGAAGAATTCGTTGACCTCACCCTGGGTAGGCGACTCATCCCGGCCATCATAGAGAACCACTTTCATCATCCCTTTTATACACACAAAATTGTCATACTGCTTTTTATGATAATGCCAGGCCTTCACGACACCGGGATAGGCTGTCGTCGCATAGGACTGCCCGAATTGAACAAACAAGTCATCATCGTTACGAAGGACTTCCATCAAGCGACCACGCTCATCGCAGATGACTTTAAGATCTTTTGTGCGTACACCTTCTATCATAGAAAACGCTCCTTTTAGTATGACCATAGACCTATGACACAAGACATATGACCTAAGACATTGGACCTATAGGGTCTTTGGTCCATGGTCATAGGTCTAAGGTCATAGGTCTTATGTCTATTTAACCAGTTCATTGGCCGTATACAACGAGTCAAACGTCCCTGCGTCCGTCCAATATCCCTGCAACATGTCAAAGGTCATTTCACCGGCTTGAATATAGGCATTATTGACATCTGTGATTTCATATTCCCCACGGGCAGATGGTTTCAAGGTATTGATAATCTCAAAGACCCGGGGATCATACATATAGACACCCGTCACCGCATAACTACTCTTGGGCTGTTGTGGTTTTTCTTCAATACTGACAATTTTATGGCCTACCACTTCGGCAACGCCATAGCGCTCCGGATCATGAACTTCCTTGACTAAAATTTTAGCCCCTTTGTCCTGGGCAATAAAATTGTGGACCATGGGTGCAATATCATCCTCAATAATGTTATCGCCCAGAATAACCAGGCAGTGATGATCGCCCACAAAATCCTCAGCCAAAGACAAGGCCTGGGCAATCCCTCCCGCCTCGTCCTGAACCCGATAGGTAAACCGGCAGTCAAAATCTTTACCGCTGCCCAATAAATTGACAATATCACCCATGTGTTCCACACCCGTAACAATTAAAATATCCGTGATCCCGGCCTTTAAGATCTTCTCCAGAGGATAATAAATCATAGGTTTTTGTCCCACGGGCAGCAGATGTTTATTAGTTACTTTGGTAAGCGGATACATTCGGGAGCCCGTTCCCCCTGCCAGAACAATCCCTTTCATGACAAAACTCCTTCATATTTTGTCCGAATTGTAACATAATCCAAACATTCCTTGTACTATCCTTTTGCACCACATATAATAAACGCATGCAAAAATTTCCTGATAAATCCGGTCATTTTGGTATATTCGGAGGACGCTATGTTCCCGAAACCTTAATATCGGCTCTGATGAATTTGGAGAAAGAGTACCAGCGAATCTCCCAAACAAAATCCTTTCAAGACGAGTTCAATTATTACCTGACTCATTATGTGGGACGGCCTTCTCCTCTCTATTTTGCCGAGCGGCTTACTCAAAAGCTGGGTGGAGCCAAAATCTACCTCAAACGGGAAGACCTTAATCATACCGGAGCCCATAAGATCAACAACACCATTGGTCAAATCTTATTAGCCAAACGCATGGACAAAAAACGCATTATCGCCGAGACCGGAGCCGGGATGCATGGCGTCGCTACCGCCACTGTGGCGGCCATGTTTGGAATGACCTGTGTTGT
>CAYWNT010000114.1:0-1604 GCA_964459725.1 uncultured Gammaproteobacteria bacterium | reverse complement strand
TCTAGAAGTTGGGCACGTATTTAACCCACGATTTATTTACGTAATTGGTATAATTTAATCCAGATAAACAACTTCCTGCATTAGAGTGACACCATGCGTGTGATATACTCGTGATTTCATCTCTGAAGCAAGTTGTTGCACATCGTTTGCATTTGCACAGCCTGACGTAATAATAATATTGGCATGTGAATGCCATAAATGTGCATTGCCAAATGTCAGTGAATGGCAATTGGCTTCTTGAAGTAATTTGCCTGCTGCGATTCGTTTTCCATTTGAATCGGTTGGATTTCTAAAAAAACTACCTGCCGTAGGTGTATGGGTGGGGTCAGGGTGTTTGTTGATGCGATCGCGTTTTTTTTCATCAATGGTACTTTGAAGTTGTGCACGTGATTTCTTTTCAATCTGCAATTTTGCAGAAATAATTGCATCGCCATTATTCTTAATTGAGCTATAGCGATAATCAAACGTAAGTTCAGATGCAGTTTTTGTGATGAGATTACCTACAGATGTTATAATTTTTAATGCGATTACACGTGATCCAATATTATTTCCATAAGCCCCTGCATTGCCCGCAATGGCACCGCCTATAGTGCCAGGGATGCCTGCAAGTTCTTCAAATCCGCCAAAGCCTGTACTGGCTAAATCGTCAATAAGTTGCGTAAGTGAATAACCTGCGGATATGTCTACTGTAGTCATTTGAGTGTTAATTACAGGTGCCGTTTGAGATGTATAACGAATGATACATTTGTTGATCGGAGTATCGGATGCAAGAATATTGGATCCCTGACCGATAATATACCATGGTATTTTCTGTTGCTGGCTAAATTGAATGGCTTTTAGCAGGTCTGCTTGATTATCAACATCTGCAAAAAAAAGCATAGGCCCGCCAACTCGCAATGTCGTATAATCTTTTAAGCATTTATTTTTTTGTATGAGTGTTGTCATTGGGTTTGGGGTATACGTGAAATTGTATCAATATTCAATATGAAATAATGGGGTTGCCCAAAAAACGTCCATCTTCGGTGTTTCCCTACGCATAACACCCGTGGGTCCTCACGTACTCGCATGTCTAAAGATTGGTCACATCTTTTTGTGTATACACCTTCATTACTACTTCTTTGAAAAAAACAGCGTCACCCGCGAGGCAGATGAAATCTGACGAAGCAATCCAGATACAGCAACGTCATTGCGAGATGGGCGTAGGTCAGCGAAGCAATCCAGAATATTTGGCTTTTAACTGCAATCCGGTCTTAAGTGAAGTCGAAATCCAAGTCTCGTTTATAAGGGGACTGTTGAGAAATAGCAATTAGTGGGGTTGTTCAAAAATACCCAGATTCTAGGCTCCCGCAAACCTGTAACCGGAGCGTACATGCGAGTACGTGAGGATTGCGGGTGCAGCGGGAAACACCGAAGATGGGTGTTTTTCAACAACCCCATAAGGCATCAATGCCTGGACCCACTTCGCTGGCCTAAAGGCCCTCTCGCTAGTGACACGATTTTGTTAAACACCCATAAAACCGATACTTTAAAACTTGTGACTAATCATTAGACTTGCATGGTCGCTCCGGCCCGCGAGTTTGCGGGAGGCCTTGACAGCGTCTATT
>CAYWNT010000113.1:0-1607 GCA_964459725.1 uncultured Gammaproteobacteria bacterium | reverse complement strand
TATTTCACAGAGATTATTCAACCTATTGTGGTAAAATCCTTGAAAAATTTTATTTTGAATTATTTGCAGTCACCAAACAGTATAATAAGATTGGTTCTTACTGGGAAAAGGGTAACATTAATGAAATTGATCTTGTTGCTGTAAACAATATAAAAAAAGAAATTGTAATTGCTGAAGTAAAACTTAATAAATCAAAAATTAAAATAGAGAAACTAAAGCTAAAATCTCAAAAACTTTTAAAATCTTATCCTGGTTATAAACCTAAATGGTTGAGGTTAAGTATTTCAGATATAAATGAATATTTATATGTAAAAAGGATTTGATGATCTAACCGTAAAGTTGGTTGTAAATGCAATTATTGACTACCGCAACTAGTCCATCTAAGTCCTGTAATATCTTTTGCTGTCTTTTTATCTAAAATGACATAACCCTTATTATATTCTCCTGTCTTACAACGGATCTTCCATTTTAAATTAAGTGTAGATCAGGGCGCATCCCATTGAATCTTCTTTGTTTTTCGGGTGGGAACCAGTTTTTTTCTAGTGGACACTTTTATATTTTTGCAAGGCAAGGAATCCGGTAAAGTAACATTTGCTTTTTCAAGCAGCATCTTTCCTAGTTCACGTGGTTCCGGAATTGTTTGTGAAGATACTTCATCAGCTATTCTTATTTCTAATCCGCATATTGTTGATAATTCATTTATTCCTTCTTCAATTGTTACATCAATATTACTCCAGAGTCTTCGTAGATAATAAACCACCAAATAGGACAACATTATTGTAAACACATGTGCTCTTGTTCGGTTTTCCTTTCTGACAAATATTCCTCTCATTTCCAGAAAAGTTGTTTTCATTGTACGAAATGCCCATTCAACCTCTGATAATCCTTTATATTGTGAATGCACTTTATCAGCTGATGCAACTTCCTTTTTTAAATCCGTTTTTATTACATAACAGCCATCCAGCTTGGTTTCTTCTTTCTTTTTTTCTTCATCAATTACAATGTCTAACTTTCTATCATGAACCTCAACTTCTATCCATTTGTTCAATTTTAATCTCTTTATCTTTTCATCTATTTTTTTTACTGCTACTTCAACCTTTGCTTGCTTATGCTCCTTTAAATAGCTATTTTGCTCAGCTGTAAGTTTATTTAATCGCCTCATTTTACTGTCATAGCTATCATTTATTTCTAATACCCTTATTGGATTACGTCTAAGTATATATCTTATATTATCACTTTCAACTTCTACTATTTCATTGTCAAATAATGACATTTGTAGAATATCGTTTTTTAATAGTGTTTCAATTTGAACCTTTGTTATCGCTGTTATAAAATGAAAATGTTTGTCCGATAAATCCTCTATTTGAGTACTTTTTATCATTCCACGGTCACCTACAAATGTAACATCTGTCGCTCCAAATCTATTTGCTGCCTTTTCAACCTGATTTATAAATGTCTTTGTGTCATTTGTATTACCCTTAAACACCTCTACTGATATCGGTAGTCCATCTTCATCTGTTATAAGACCTATTACTATTTGCTTTTTACCTTTTTTTCCATCTCTATTATATCCACATCCGAAAATTTCATTGCGATCATTTATGATA
>CAYWNT010000112.1:0-1614 GCA_964459725.1 uncultured Gammaproteobacteria bacterium | reverse complement strand
AGGAGCAGTACAAGCCGCACACCTACCGGTGTTAGAACAGGGTGTCCACTCACCATCATCCCCAACGGCACGGACAGCACCGCTACGATGACCATTATGGCTTTCAAGCTGAATTGTGGTCGTGGCATTCTAATGCTCTACCTTGGCATCTAATCGCCATTCTCTTGCTCTGGCGGCGGCTTGCTCATAAACGCTCTTAGAAGGGCTACGATGGCTCTTGATGTCCAAGTGAGAATAATGACGGCTAGAAGGCCGATGGCTATGTTGGCTGCTAAGAGCCAGTAATTGAGTCTGTACTCAGATCGGGGCAAGTGAAGCGGAACTACGTCTAAGCGTCTGTCGGACTTGAGTGACCAACTCGTTTTCGTCAGGTCTCGTTTCGACTCTTCGGCGTCCCAGAAATGCGTAAAGGCGCAACGCCACGGATAGCCGTACTCAACGGGGTAAATCCGGGTCGGCTCCCTCGCTTCCTCTTTGTACGGTCCTGTCAGTTCGTGGGCCACCAATTCGTAACTGCGTGGCCTAACATTCAACCACACCACAACAGCAGACCAACCGACGACAAGCAGCATCGTCCCCAGGGTCCATTTCGGTCGTAAGCGTCGGGTGTTCATTCGTAATCCCTCGGAAGCCATTTCTACCACCTGGACGAAGCCGGGCCAATACTCTGGTGATTTCCCTGGATGTTTTCTTTCTTTGGTGGGATGAAAAATGGTAGGATGGAGTTGCCAGAACTGGAGGCCCGTCATGTTTGAATATCCAATGCTGACGCTGTTGGTGATTGCCCCGTTTGCCGAGAAGGTGCAACAAGCTGAACGACAACGGCAGGCTGTGGAGGCGAGTAGGGCGGAAGTCACGCAACTATTGGATGCGAAGGCACGTATGTCTCTCCCTTTAGAGATCATGCGAGCCTCCAAAGTGCCGCCTAAGCTCGCCAACAACGCAGCCCTCCACTTCCTCAATCTGGACATCTATTTTGACGGCGGATCACATGGTGCTGAATTCCGACGCCATGATGGAGGCTCGTTGCAGCTTTTTTTTGCACATCCCGGCTATTGGTCTGAAAGGGCCAAGAAGCAAACCATCCAACCCGTTGCCGTGCTGGTCAAACGAGGTAAGAAGGAAGTGTTGGTAGAAATCGACCAACACTCCGCACTTGAGAAGCGGATCGTTGAACTTCTGACGGACGATTTGCGCAATGGCAAACACAAGCCAGAAGACAAGCTGACCCTCACACGCATTCGTGATTGCGTGCGTGACCGAAAGCCACTAAAGGAAATCAAGAAACTAATCGACCCCGAAACAGGTGGATTTAGGCCCGACCCCGCAGACACCATTGACATGGATGATCTCTTCGGCCCACCCCCGACAAATTAAAGACCCATGACCACCCGTTCCAAACGCCGACGATTTAGATTCAGCTTAAAGACGCTTTTGATCGTCTTTGTGGTGTTGGGTGTGGGGTTGGGGTGGTTTGCTTATAAGTTGCGTGAGGCTGAACGGCAGAGAAAGGCTGTGGCGGCGATTAGGAGGTGGTATGGGGTTGTGCTCTACGATTACGAATCCGGCGGCCCAGATTCTCTTCACGATTGGGGATCATTTTGAGGGACTCCA
>CAYWNT010000111.1:0-1618 GCA_964459725.1 uncultured Gammaproteobacteria bacterium | reverse complement strand
GGGCTGGAGGGACGTAGGATCCGTGAGGCATCTCGTCAATTGAACACGTATGTGGGATTGGCCAAGTCGCAGGCGGCCGAGACCGGCCGGCCGGCAGGATTGATTCTGGAGGTGGAGACATTACCGCTGTTTGACGGCTTGCCGGAAGACGGTCTGCCTTATGTGACGAAGGTGTTCTTGGCTCAAACGCCGTTGCCCTACGTGGGCGACATGGTTGGCGCGCGGGCTACGATAAGTGGCAACACGGCAACGTTTGCGAATGTTCAGAGCGCAACCTTGCCCGCTCTGGTCAAGCCGGGCGACCAGATCCGGTTTGACTACAAGGGTCCCCTATATGACATCGCCACGGTTTCGTGGCTGGTTCCCCCCCCGTCCCCTCTTCCCGCGCCACCGCACACGATTACGTTCAGCGGATCGCCGTTGCCACCAACGGGCGCCACTATGCCGTACCAAATCTTTCGGCAGCCCGAGAAATCCGGCTCGATGCCGATGGAAATGCCACCAGGGGCTGTGATCGACCTGTCCATGTCAGGGTTTGGCTTGGACGAGTTGATTTCAAATCCCCCCGATCCGTATCCGGATCCCTTCGACATGGTCGTCGTCAGTCCAACCCAAAAGATCATACCCGAATCAGTGCTAATCACGTTCAACCCTGCGGGACGAATGAGCCGTGTGGTAGTCAATCGAGTCCAGGTTGACAACACCGGAAACGGAACATTAATCCCCCCCCTTGTCTATACGCCAACGGCCACCCTGCACCTGCTGATTGGCAGGATCGATGGCGTGTTGCTGAACGACGTTGTTAATGTGAACGTTGCGGATGACCTGAAGACCAATATTGAAAACTCGGAGAGCCTGTGGGTTTCCATTGGGCATCAGACCGGCCACGTGACGACGGCCGAAAACGGCTGGACGATCAGTGACCCAACGAACATGGCATTGGCTCGCGAATTCGCTCAATCCGGTAAAGCGATGGGAGGACGGTAACATGAGAACTCCAACCCTCGTTGCAGTCTGCAACCTTCGCCCAATGCGTCGGCAGCAGTGTAGCCCTCACGCTCCGCGTGATGAACGAACGTCTCGCGGAGCGAGACGACTGCACTCCCGCGACGGTGCGACCGTGTTGGAGGTCATCTTTGCCATTGGCATCGTAGCCGTTGGACTGCTGGGCACGCTGACGATTATCCCCGTGGCCGGGAATCGAGTGACCCAAGGCGTTATCGCCGATAACGCCGACCGATTGGGCCGCAATGTCATCCGCCAGTTCGACCTTCGCAACATGCGTCAGCCGAATATGTGGACGCGGTTCAACCCAGTAGCTCCTCAAGCCTATGAACAATACGGAGTACCCTGGTGGGACACCTCAGTGACCGGGCTGCGGGCATCCAGCCTCACGTACTTGTGGCGGCCGGATACGACCACTCCATATCAAGCGAGATCGTTCTGCATCGATCCTTTGTTTGTCGCGCAGAACGTGGCGAACCGGCAACCGCCGACTTCCATTCCATATCCTTCACAAGGGGCGTACTTCCCCTATTTTTCTCCCGGTAGTGCGCCACGAATGGCACGAATGGATCGAGTAAGCCTGCGCAACTATCCAGGCGGCCCAACCGGGATG
>CAYWNT010000110.1:0-1619 GCA_964459725.1 uncultured Gammaproteobacteria bacterium | reverse complement strand
ATTTGTTTATGGCGTAGAAAATTAAGATAACAAAAAGGAGTATTGAAATATATCCAAATGGATAAAAATCAAATTCGGCAAACATCCCCGGAAGATAATCAACTGTGGCAGTATAAGAAACAAAATATGAAATTAAAATTATTTTTATTTGTTTTTTTAATTTCTTATTTGTTTCTTTTTTGTAAAAAGTCCAAAGATTATAAATTGCCAGCATTATAGGACTAGACGTTATAAATATTGAAGGAATTCCAAACTTACCATAAGCAGTATTATAACCATAAAAATGAAGCCTACCCTCACTTATAATATAATCCGGGTGTAAGTTAAGAAAAAAGAAACAAAACATAACAAACAAAAAAATATAAACAAGCTTTGATTGCTTCTTCCACGCACTCTTTGACCAACTAAGAGCAAATATATAAGTAGACCAAGGCAAAAAAACAACACTGCTATAGACAATATATTTATTAATAAAATGCGCTACCTTTAAATCAACAGCAAAAAAATTCAAAGAAGTAAAAAACAACCAAATAAAAATATTGGTTGTCAGTATAAAAAAAGTAACATTTTTTAATTCTTTTCTGTTTTTAACAAAAACAAAAGAGCCGAAATAAAAAATAAACAATGCGGTAATTAGTACCGGAATAGCATATATATTAAACTCATAATTAGTGGAATTGAATATTTCTTTCAACATATTTCATTTTTTCTAATCACAAAACAAATATCAACAGCTAGTATTTAAATAGCTCACCCCCTCTATTAATTAAATTATTTAATTTTTATTTTACCCAAGCCTTTCTACAATAAAGAGTCTCACAGTATAATAATATTATAAAAAAGAACAGTGTTTTTATACTCCTAAATACCTCCAATTACTCTTGCCAATTAAATATACAAAACACCCTATTTATCCTCTATAAAAAAGAAAATACCATATGTTTTAAATTTTGTACATAGCAGAGTTTTTTATAACTGGATATTTGCTTTTTTGCGCTTTAAGAAAAAATAACGACGCCAACTTAGATTTTTTTCTATTTTTTAGCAGTGCTAATACAGGCACTTAAATATTAATGGTAGCTTAATTGATCATTTACCTTTTCTTGTAGTTTTCTGGTTTTTTTGGCCTGTTTTGCAACCATGATTTTTAACTTCTCTATCTTGACAGTATTATTATAAATTTCTTCTTCGTAATCTTTTTTTATCTTTATTTCCTCTTGCATGAGCGCTTCGTGTCGCAAGGTGTAAAACACTATTCCGCTTGTCTCTTTTGTTAAGTTTCTCAAAAAAGATAATTCGTTTTTTGTATAAGCACTTTTATTCTTTTTTTCTCCCAAAGCAAGAAGTCCAATTATTAAATTATTATATACAAAAGGAACTATTATACAAAACTTATTTGCCTTTATCCAATTTTTTGACCTTTCGTTAAAATTTTTATACTCCGGTTCTGTGTCTAGCCACTCATAAACCACCTCTCTTTTGTTTTGATTTATCCAATCAATCAACTCATACTCAATTCTGAAGTCATTAACTGTATTTAGACTCTTATAGTGATTAGAAGGGGTATCATTTTTTTTCAAACAATACAATTTGCGTGTCCCAGTTGATATGAAACAAAT
>CAYWNT010000109.1:640-1672 GCA_964459725.1 uncultured Gammaproteobacteria bacterium | reverse complement strand
TTTTGATTCTGGGTTTGAATTTCAGATAAGTATTGATGAAGCTGTTCGCGAATTTCCGTCTCCCCGGTCAGCATAAAATCCGGACCCACTACAGTCGGAGAATGATATGTCTTATTGAATTTCGCCTGGGCTTCCAGCAATGGGAAATAGTGGTCCGGGTCATCCACATTTCGCCAGGTAATGCTTATTTTCTCCTGCTGCTCAAGCGGGATTAAAACGTCCTGTTTGACTCGCTCGCAGGACGGACAGCCGGAATTGTAAAAGACGTCCAAATACATTTATTAATTATATCCTGCCTAGCGGCATTGGCTCTTTCCAGACTGAATCGCCAGACTTTTAAATACCGGCTCGGCTAATAGTTCCTGGGTATAATTATACCTCCGTTTATTTTCCCAGAGATAGGTGGGTGATGCCTTAATATGAAACTGCTGCGACCGGCGGACCGCATTTTCTAATAGCGGAATGCTTCTTTTCTCGACCAGACGGATGATCGTGTCACTATCCAGGCCGGCTTTTCGGGCCGCGCGGGTCCAATAGGAGGACTGAATGGCTTTACGCTGCAAAAGATAAGGCAATAATTTATCCGGCCAGGTGTCATAAATCACCAGTTGACGAATGGTTTCCTCCATTTCAGGAAGCCCTCCGCTCATCCGATAGGCCTGGTTTAAAGCAACTCCTGATTTTCCTGTCCGCTTACGAACTATCGGAGTGAGCACCAACCTGCGCAAAGAGCTATTCTGATGTCGTTTTAACGCCAGCAGACCTTTTAATGCCTGAATCCCGTAAGGGCAAAACGGCCGATAGAATAATTCAAGAGTACCAAGCTGCCGCTGGTTTCGCAGATAAACACTGGCGTCATAGGTTGACGCAGGCACTTCATACATCCGCTTCTGGAAAACAGTCCGATTTTCAGTGACCATCCGGTTTCGGGTCAGCACCTGAAATATTTTCTTTTCCCGGGCCAAGTCAGCGCTATAAAAGAATGCGGGCAGAACCTCCAATTCAGGGAAAACGCTATAGTTATGCGTAATA
>CAYWNT010000109.1:0-630 GCA_964459725.1 uncultured Gammaproteobacteria bacterium | reverse complement strand
GTGACATTATAACCAGGAAGCCTAGTTAAACGCTGCAGCATCACTGTTTGAGACACCGTTGGCACTTCCGGTCGAGTGATCAGGTGCAGATCCACAGCTGTTGTTGCCTGAAGCGCTATCGAATAAAAGATGGTGATCAGAAACGTGATCATGTATATAAGCATACCTGATACTCCTTTAAACAAACTGTTCTGCTATTTTTTTTGCATCCTCAAAGCCGTCATGTATTGATGGACAGGCCAGGCATTCCTTCTTTCATTAATCTTCCCGTAGCATCCTGATATATAGAAATACTTCCAAAATTTTGTACAAACCTCCTGTTTGAGTATTTTTTTGCGCAGCTTGAAGGTATTATAGGATTTCATCATGCCGAGATAGGAGTTGATGCTGGTCAGAAATTCTTTACCCTCTTCTTTGTCTAATACGGGCTGTGCCTGAATATGCTGGTTCCAATTCTGAATCGTGTGATAGAAATTACCTTTGAGGCGATTTTGAATGGTAATCCGATGGGGCTTGATGACAACCCCTAAAAACTTTACACCCTTGGTATAGTGTTGCAAATAAATTTTTTTAGGATGGATTTCCAAGTCCAAATTATTGTCCAGATACTCGCCTAATATCGGGATAATA
>CAYWNT010000108.1:0-1683 GCA_964459725.1 uncultured Gammaproteobacteria bacterium | reverse complement strand
ATTATTGGAATAATGCTGTTGGACGAAAATATGGACAAAAGACATCGTCACGAGAATAACTAGCTAAGAATCTTCACGAAGCAATAAACAATGGAGAAATGATTACCACGATCGACCAGAACGAGATTCGTCAATACAGTGGAGATATGAGTTTTACTGTTGATCCAGGAAAGCCAGTAATCGTTCTACATGAAAACGATACAGGTCGAAACGAACTATTTGTTGATTTAGTTTCTGGCGTTATAATGACCCGGGAAGAGTTTGTGGGCCAAATTCAGGCAGAAAAATATTCTGGGTATACTATTGCCTCAATAGGCGATAACCCTACGCCTATGTCAAAACCTGATGGCGTGTTATCTAATAATTTAGGATAATAAATGTGCCATAGTAAAAAGCCGACAAGGAGCAGCAATGCAATCATCTGTTTATATTGAAACAACCGTTATTAGCTACTTGGCGTCACGGCCAAGTAGAGACCTTATTGTTGCTGGCCATCAACAGATCACTCAAGACTGGTGGACATCAATAGTCCCTAAGTTGGACTGCTATGTGTCACCGTATGTTATTCAGGAAGTAGGTCGTGGGGATGCCGGTCGTGCACAAGAACGCTTAAACGCTATCAAAACTTTTCCGGTATTGGAATTGAATGATGATGTTAAGAAGGTCGCCAAAATATATTTTGAGAAACTTAGTATTCCTGAAAAGGCAGAAGCAGACGCTTTTCACCTTGCACTTGCGTCTTGGCACAATATGGATTACCTGGTCTCTTGGAATTGCAGCCATATTGCTAGTGCGGTTATTATTAAGATGGTACAAGAAATAAATAAAGAACTAGAAATTCCGACTCCAGTAATCTGTACTCTTGAAGAGTTAATGGAGGTGTAATGTGTTTAGGGATCCAATTGTTCAAGAAGTTAGGAATACTCGAAAAAAGATAGAAGCTGAACATGGACATGATTTTGAAAAAAATTATAAAGCTATGCTCCAATTTCAGAAGGGGCTAAAGAATCCCCCAGTTTCTCTCCATAAGCAATCTAAGTGATAGCGGTTGATTCTTATTTTGACGTTATGAATATGGTTATTGGCCTATGCCGCTTTATACCATTCAAGGAAACAATGCCGTAGGTTCGTAATACTGTCCTGTTTGCCACCCCACCGTGCCAGATAAATCCATTTTTCTTATCCAGATACCATTATTAGACCCTGAGCAATAAGTCCTAAAGATATTAACAAGATATTAATCATTCAATTAATGTTCTCCTTTTTTCCTTTTAAGGCGTTTAAAGTTTCTGAATAGAGTTTGAATTCCACAATTGCATCATCACTGCGCATGCTTTTAGAAGGAGTCGCAGTATTTTTCACTTAGTGGTTCCCCGATACCACGTCCCTTTTCCTATCCCCTGCTTCTCCAAATATCCATCAGAAAGCAGCCTTTGCACATGAGCCTTGATCGTATTCCGGTTAGCACCTGTAGTTTGAACGGCAAGCGCAATGGTAAGCTGGCCTTCACTTTGAGCAAGGTTTAACAATCGCTGGGACAATATAGGCAGTGTGCTGAGTGCTTTTTCTATATCTAGTTTCTTCTGTAAGATGTTTTTTTGCTTTTCCAAAGTATGCATAAAGAATAGAAGCCACGGCTCTATATTGTAGTTCTCTGTCCCTATGGTTTCTTGGGTTTTACGC
>CAYWNT010000107.1:0-1713 GCA_964459725.1 uncultured Gammaproteobacteria bacterium | reverse complement strand
AAAACTAAAAGAGTCTCCGGTGAAAGGAAACATTGGTATCGGGCATACCCGCTGGGCTACTCACGGCGAGGTGACTGAGGCCAATTCACACCCTCACTGCGATACGGCGCAAAGAATTTCGCTGGTACATAACGGTATTATTGAGAATTTCATTTCTTTAAAAGAACAATTGATTGCCGATGGCAGTATGTTCATGTCTGAAACGGATACTGAAGTTCTGCCCCATTTGATCGCTAAATTCAGCCAGCAAACGGATATGGAAACCGCTGTGTTGGAGACCATGCGCACCATTGAAGGATCCTATGCCTTTGTGATGATTAATGAGGACAATCCCCAACAACTGTTCGCCGCAAGAAAGGGAAGTCCGCTGGTGGTAGGGCTGGGCGAAGGGGAAACCTTTGTCGCTTCCGATATCTCGGCGATATTACCGCATACCCGCAAAATCATCTATCTGGCGGAGAATGAGGTTATTAACATAGACCATGATCAGATCACTATTAAAAATATTAAAGGGAAAATTATCAAAAAAAAGGTGGATACGGTAGACCTTTCCATCGAAGCGGCGGAAAAAGGCGGCTATGAGCATTTTATGCTTAAAGAAATTTATGAACAGCCAAATTGTATTATGGAGACCCTGGCCGGCCGGTATGACCTGGAAGAAGGCAATGTCATTTTTCAACATCTCAACTTTCCCAAAAAAGATCTATTGAGCATTGATCGTATTGTTATCACCGCCTGCGGGACCTCCTTTCACGCCGGAATGGTAGGTGAGTTTTTTATTGAAAAATACTGTCAGATTCCTGTAGAGGTTGAATATGCCGCGGAATTTCGTTATCGAGACCCGATTTTGAACAAAAACACCTTAGTCATCGCGGTCAGTCAGTCCGGCGAAACAGCGGATACCTTGGCCGCCATTTCCGAGGCTAAGCGCCACGGCTCAAAAGTCATCTCTATTTGCAACGTCATGGGCAGCACCATTACACGAGAGTCAGACGGGGTTATTTATACCCGTGCGGGCATCGAAATCGGTGTCGCCTCGACCAAAGCGTTTACCACTCAAATTGTGGCCTTGTATATGTTTGCCATTCATTTGGCCCGTCTCAAATACCTGCTCCCGGAAAAAAGAGCCCGGCAGATGCTTAAATCCGTACTTAAATTACCCAAGCTGATTAAAAAAATGTTCGAGGAAGAAGATATCGTCAAAGAAGTCGCCAAGAAATTTTATAAAACAAACCACTTTCTTTATCTCGGTCGTGGAGTAGGGTTTCCCCTCGCACTGGAAGGCGCGCTTAAAATGAAAGAAATTTCCTATATTCACGCGGAAGGGTATAGTGCGGCCGAAATGAAACACGGCCCCATTGCCTTGATTGATAAAAACATGCCCGTCATTGTTTTAGCGCTTAAAGGCCGCCGCTACGATAAGATTATGGGCAATATTGCCGAAATCAAGTCACGTAAAGGGGTGGTCATCGCTATTGCCACGCATGGCGATACGACAATTAGAGAAAAAGTAAATGACGTGATTTATATCCCGGAAAGCGCCGAAGAACTCACCGCGATTACCTCCGCCATCCCGCTGCAGCTTCTCGCCTACCATACGGCCGTCTTACGCGGCTGTCATGTGGACCAGCCCCGAAACCTGGCTAAAAGCGTGACGGTAGAATAGCTTCTTGTTGCATGCTATCTCTCTAAATGTTGCATTATGATACAAAT
>CAYWNT010000106.1:0-1724 GCA_964459725.1 uncultured Gammaproteobacteria bacterium | reverse complement strand
AGAGGAAAAAAAAGAAAAATATGTAAAATATATTTTTGAAATTGATAATGAATGTATAAAAGAGGTTGATTTAACTTTAAGTTTTCCAGACTTAACACTTATAAAAGAAGTTGGAGATAACCACCCACGTTGGGCAGAACTTACTTGTCATCAATGTCCTTGCTGCGAGCTTGATGAAAAAACAAATAAATACTGTCCCATAGCCATTAATATGGTTTCCGTAATTAATGAGTTTAATTCTTATCTTTCATATAACGAAGTTACCTTAAGAATTATAACTGATGAACGTGAATTTAATAAAAAAGTACTTATGCAAGAGGGATTAAGTTCATTATTTGGAATTATTATGACTACCAGTGGATGTCCTATCCTAGACAAATTAAGACCAATGGTATTTACTCATTTACCCTTTGCAACTGGTGAAGAAACAGCATATAGAGTTATGTCTATGTATATTCTTGCCCAGTATTTTGTAAAAAAATATGGTAATGAACCTGACTGGGAATTAGAAGGGTTAATACAGCTCTATAAAGATATTGCATTAGTAAACGAACATTTTATTAAAAGATTTTCAGATGACGAAGATGCATCAGATGCCCACTTAAATGCAATTGTAAAACTTAGCTGCTTTAGCATTTACACAATTTCAATGATAGAAGAAAACTGGGTAGTGGATTTAGAAAAGATTTTTCATCCTTATCTTAAGTAAAGTATATATCCAATTATTCAGCACAGGTTTCAAAGGAATAATTTACATTAACTTCGGAATCTTCTGGAATACTTCCCCCATCATTTGCGCTTACTCTTTCAATAATATCACTATCAGTTTTGTAATCTATATCTTTAATGTATATTTGAGTATTATCAATATTTGTAACATTATTTATAGAAGAAACTTTTAAACAATGTGCCAAACTAAAATAGCTTTCAGTAATATCCTGATTTTCAGTATCATCTCTTGTTTCACTAAAGTGGAAAATAATTGCTTTAATTTTTTCATCTGATCCTTTTGATGAAATTATATCAAAATACCTGTTTTCATTTGATTTATCATTAACAACAGTGACACTAATTCTTTTATCCCCACGCATTTTTTCATACATTTCAATTACATTATAGGTTGGAGATTTAAGATTATCCACCATATAACCCCATTGAACATATTTTTCTAAATTTACATCATGTTCAAGTTTAAAAATAGCAGCGTTCCATGCCGCACCCTGCTCTGTTCCATCTCCTGTCCATAAATATTTTCCATGTTCATCAAAAAGTATTTGCCCTTCATCAACACTAATTAGAACATTTGGTAAAAAGTTATTTACCTGATCACGTATACCATTTACAAAAGTCACAATTTCCCTTGGGTCAATTCCCATTTGTCCCCTTGCGTAACCTGAAAATCCAATTCTTTTAACGGCTCGCGGATTTGCCAGTTCATGATAAGCCGGTGATGTTTGAACTTTTATATTGTCAATTCTTGTTTCCACAGCAGATAATGATCTATATCCAATACCCTGGCCATTAGGACCTTGGGTGTAAGTATGTTCAATATAAATTATCCCATCTACTTCAATAATTAGTTTTTTGTTATGGTTTTTAATAACAAATTCATGTTTTTCCTTAACATCAAGTTCTGTGTTTGCACTGGTTATCCATGGGGTCCATACATTATTTAACTTTTGAGCTAATTCAAGTTGTCCTAAATTTTCATCATTGTGCATTCC
>CAYWNT010000105.1:0-1724 GCA_964459725.1 uncultured Gammaproteobacteria bacterium | reverse complement strand
CCCTCTTCGACTTGCTCGGTTGCCCGCGCGGGGGGCCCCGCACTGTTCTTGGCGTTTTCGGTTTGCACATTACGGCCCAGTGAAGCCAAAACGATCAGCGACCCAGCGAGGAGCCAATAGACAACTACGGTGAATCCCCGGGGAAGCAATAAGAACACGGCTATCGCGATTCTCTTCACTGACAACCCCGACAAGTGTCAACCATCTGACTTGCGTTTGATATCGATGTGGACAACGTCCGAACCTTCAAAGAATTCTTCCGCCAATGATGAAAGGGAGTGTAAACCAGTCAATTCAAAATGGGCATCAGGCTCTCCATTCCGCGCAATAGACGCATCAAAATACGCGAGTGGTCGCTCTTGTATTCTCCGGTCCTCGATCTCAAACAGCCGATCGGCAAATGGGCCGCTTTCTGCCACGTGATGGGAGATCCATATGATACTCCGACCTCGGTTGGTTTCTACGTAGGCCCCCAGACATTCGGCGATGATCCTTCTGCTCTTCTTGTCGATGCCCTCTAACGGCTCGTCGGCAAGGATCAACGTGGGTTGTCGCAAAAGGGTGACTGCCAGCATTACTCGTTGACGCTCCCCCTTTGACAAGTCGCGAATGGGGTGCTTGAGCAGCCTCTTGGGAAGCCCCAGGCGGTCCAGTACATCCAAAGCGTCGGCCTCAGTCACATTGTCTAATACGTACAGCCAACGAAGCACTTCTCGAACCGTATGCGTGGCTGGCAAAGGGCTTTGGCTTGGGTGGAATGGTTCAGTCACGAGTCCTAAGTCCGGCGCACGTGTGGCCCGGGCCGGATTCTGTCCGAAAACGGTCACTGAACCTTCAGACGGCTGAAGACGCCCCGTTATCAACTGAAAAAAGGTGCTCTTTCCACAACCGTTTGGCCCAACAAGCAGAACGACTTGCCCTGCGTCAATCCTAAACGTGATATCCCGAAACAGATCACTTGAGCTGTTGGGATATCGAAAACAGACGCCATCAAACTTTGCCAATGACGAAATGTCATCCATCGAATTCGAACCATGCATCGATGAGTTCTGGCCACGGCTACGGCGTTATCCAACCGGCTGCATCGGGAAACTGGCCGCCAGTCACATGGCACAGCGCAGACACCAGATGCCTACTCGTCGGAATCTTCTGTTGCAGAATCCCCTGTCTTCCTACGTCGTGGGATTCGAAATGCAACGACCAAAATGACAAGTCCGACGAAAACACCAAACAGGCTTCCGAAAAGGACTGTCTGAGCCTGCTCGTTCCGTCGTTGTACAATCGGATCGTCGGGTGACAACCTGATGTCAAAGGTTGGACCGTCAGGCGATGTTGCGCGTGGTTGAACGTCGGGCACTTCGTCCACAGAGGCGAGCATGACTGAAGACGCAAGGAAACCGAGGATTCCGCCGGCAAGGAGAACCATTGCCAACACAAAGCATAGAACTCTAATCATGATTTCCTCCTACGGTTCGTGCACCAATTCACGCAAGAGCGGTTCGTAGTCACCAAGCATAGCACGCAATCAGCATGTTCACTAGCCACTTGCCTTCCACACGGCTTCAACCCGATCGGCAGTTCCCACGTTCAAACGGCCCTCTTTTCGCTAGCGAAAAGGCGTCAATCCCCTGCAAACGCCTCTCGCATATGCTTTGGAATGTTCGCCAAGGACGGAGACCAATCCGTGCTGTCGACGCTTTCACGCTCCATGATAGGGTCTAGGA
>CAYWNT010000104.1:0-1729 GCA_964459725.1 uncultured Gammaproteobacteria bacterium | reverse complement strand
CCGAATCATATTTTAGCGGTACAAGTCTGGATAAAACATCTACCACAACAACAACACAAGATGTTGCACCACCTTCTACTACTACAACATCATATTTAGATTTAGGCAAAAAACAACCACAAAGTTCTTATGATCCTACAACTTTTGTTGGCCCATTACCAGGACCACAGAAAAAAGAAACATTTGGGTCAAAGATAGTTGGCGGTATTAAATCATATTTTAAAATCGGTGAAGAGACAGGCAAGCAGGGATATAAGGTAAAAGATATTTTTGGTGGGGAATTAATAACAACAAATGTTTCAAGAGCACAAAGATATGCAGAGAAAACGGGCGTTGATGTTAAAAGTTTGGAAGTTGGGAAATTGCAAGAAACAGGTGTAACAATGTTTATGCCTACAGGCGCTGTAGCTGCACTTGCTAGAACCGCTGCTATAGCAGTTGGTATTGAAAAGGGCACAGAAGTAGCGTTTGATATTACTGCTCCAAAACCAATAAAAGAAATAAAAAAAGAAGTAGATATTGGATTAATAACCAAAGAATCATACGAGGCGGAAAGGCAAGCAATGAAAGAAGCAAGTTTTTTAGGTAAAATTGGATATGAAATAAGTCCAAAACTATCACCTAAAAAAGATGTATTTTTTGAACATGCAGAACGTAGGATTGAAGGATTGGGATTAGAAGGAGAAGAAAAAATGGTTGCGCTAGAAGCTGTAAGGCGTGAACGTACATCAAAATCATTGGGAGAAGCCTTAGCGATATTATCAATAAATATTGGTACAGAGCAATTTGGAAGAAAGGCTATAGCAAAAAAGTTTGCTACAAGTAAAACACCAGTTGCTGGAAAAGGAATAAAAACATTCTGGGAAACAACAAAGCGTGTAGCACCAACCTTAGCAAAGGCAGGAGCTATCGAAGGTACAAGTATTGTATTAACTCAAGATATTGCTAGAGAAGAAGGTTTAAGATTAAAGAAAGAAGAAATACCTGACATTTATACTAAGTTTGAACCAACAACAGAAACAATTAGAGTTGAAGATCCATACACCGGAGAAATGGTTGAACGTGATATAACATTTACACCTAGTAGAAAGAAAGATCAAGAAATTATAGAAACCTTTGGCTTTGCGAAAGAAACACCTGAAGGTATTGAACGTATTGAAAAAGAAGTTAAAATTAATATTCCTAAATACGAAGGTACTATAACTAAAACAGGCACACCACAAAAATTAGTAACTGGTGCGACTTTTGGTGCTGTTTCAGCAGCTACAGTAGGAAGCTTAATTGCTGGACTTGGTGCTTATGGTACAAAAACCATAACACCTAAAAAGAACATCTTTGGTAGTGTCAAATTTTCATCATTAAAACCAGCTGCGAAAGTTGGACGTATAGTTGAAGTTGGAGCATATGTTTCAGATCCATTTGAAAAGATTGGAGATATTGGAGCAGATAAAGTTGCAAAAATAGGTACAAGATTGTTTAAAGTTCCTACAATAACACCAACAATAGTAAAAACTGGAGATAAAACAATACAATTCGGTACGACTACAACAACAGCTGCAAAAGAGATTGGTAGTTTTGTAAAGGTTGGTGATGTTGTGATGTCTAAAGTAGACACAAAAACTAAAACCCCTGCCTCAACAATCGTTGGCGTAAAAACTCCTGCTCAAGTTCAAACACCAGTTCCTATAGATTCACAAGTATCTATACCAGCTTCTGTAACAGCAATCCT
>CAYWNT010000103.1:0-1738 GCA_964459725.1 uncultured Gammaproteobacteria bacterium | reverse complement strand
GATTTTGTTCTTTATTTTAAACATAATTAGTGTTAGACAGAAAACCCTCGAATTTTATAAAAATTTATTTTTTTATGAAAAATATTGTCATAAATTTAAATGACGAATGCTTTTTTTATTTTGTTTTTCTGATTTGATTTGAGTTTGTCTAATATTGAGTCAATAATTGAAATCGTAGACACAGCTAATTTGGCATATTATTGCAACGCTACTTTTTTTCAATAAAAATGATTTTAAGCTGCACGTCTTTTTATTCTGGCGTAAGATAAAGCCATTAAACGTTGTTTGCGTTTTAATATAATACTACCTATTCTATAAATATTCTGAGCGATTATTGCCAAAGAAACATATCGCAAAAAACCTTGGAGGCCATGATCTAAGCATATATCTAATCCATGAACGCCTAATGAATTAATTGCTGATTCTACAGCTGAATGTTTGTGTTTTGCTTTTCTAAAACTTTCAGTATTTTCTATATCTCGATCTTGTAAAGATAGACGACCTTTTTTAGGTAATGCTACATCAGTTAATTCTTGCTCTAATTTTCTTCGATTTTCTTTGCTGAAAAAACCTCTATCATAACTTGTAGACGTGAAATTGGGAAAACGTTTTTTTGTTTCTTGTACCATAGATACGGCAACTTTCTCATCTGTCTGTTTTTGCATAACTTTATGGTGTAATATGAATTGATTTTGTTCTTCCATAATGCAAACTCGCAAACCTAACTCAACCGGTACACCCATTTTCCCTTTACATATCCACTCTGTATGAGGTTCAAATAATGAAAATACTTTTTCATTGTGAGGTATCTTTTCTTCTTGCAATACTCTACGTTTTATTTGATTGATTTGTCTATCACCATGAGCAATATATTTTTTTATTACTTCTATCTGCGCAACATCCAGTAATGATAAATTATTGCCTAATTCCACTATTGTTGTTTTTACACGATTTAGATATTCTGTACATAGTATTATATATTGATTATGAGCTTTGTTGATTCTATTCTGCTTTACATTTCCATATTTAGATTTTTGGGCTTTTCTATAAAATCTTTTTACTTTTTTTATATTGTAACGACTTTGCCGCCAGGTAGTAAGATTATGTTTTAAGCTAAGAGATGATATTAATTCTATACTTTTGCGAACAGCATCGAACAATAAATTAATGTCGGTTGGGTAATGTACATTTGTTTTGACTACAAATGTGTCACATCTGCCTCTCAATTCTTTTTTTTTACAAGAGCCAAGCCTGCATTAACCACTATTTTGTTTATTTCATCTAGGATTTCCGGTGTAAATAATTTCACATTGTCTTTTATCGTTTGACAATGATAATACGTTTTATCCCAAGAACCATGACCTAGCATTTCTCTAAGACTTCTGTATTCATTAGCTAAACTTTGTAATCTGTCATAATCGATATTTAAATTTAAACGTAACATGCCCAATACAAAAATTTGCCACAATTGCATGCCAGGACGACCATTATTTTTATCTATTTTAGGTGGAATAATTGTCTCAAGTGTTTTAAATAACTGTTCTCTAATATCTTCATTTGTGTATAAATACTGTAATCCTAGCAGAATGCGTGGTATGTCATCTCTACTCTTTATATCAATTTCTATCTTTGAGATATCTACTTCACCTAATTCCTTTTGCTGATTTTTGACTACTCTCATATTTTTCATCCCTTAAAAATGTATAACTTATTATACCTCAAAATAATGCGAAAGTTG
>CAYWNT010000102.1:0-1745 GCA_964459725.1 uncultured Gammaproteobacteria bacterium | reverse complement strand
CAACTTTACTGTTATTTAAATCTTCATTAGATTTACTATTAGCATTTACATTTATAGATAGAAAAAGAATTATAAAAAAAACAAAATAATACATTCTCATTATTTAAAACCCTATTTGGTAACAAATTCATAAATAGGTGACCAGTAACTTTTAACATATTCTGTTGATAAATTGTTATGATTTGCTCCTTGAATCAGGGTAATCGCATTAAAATTTGGTATAAATTTAATTGTTTGATAATTCAATAAGTTACAAAATGACCTGTAGCCGCCAGCTTTAGCTGGCGTTGAATTATCACATTGGCTTAGAAACGCAGGCTAAAGCCTGCGGCTACTTTGCTAATTTTAAAAAATTTTAATGCAATTGCCCTGCATTTGGAATCCTGCCACAAAAAAGCCACATTTTTTCATAAAATCTGTCTATCTAAAACCCATTATCTTCATATCAATATTATAAACTGTTTTTTAAACAGCTTAATAAAATTATGGCTGAATCTTTAAGAACTAAGATTATAACCAATTAAAATATATGCTTTTTTATATGAATTTAGTAAAATGAAAGGGAGAAAATGAAAAAAGAAATACTGCTTACTAAAACCTTGCTAATTAACTGTTTATTATTCTGTATTATATCCTGCAATGTTACAAAGAATAAAGAACCTAACTCTTTGGAAAGTGAAAACAAGGCAGTTATTTCAAAAAACCTTTATAAAGAAATAATACTATCTACCCCTGGAAAAATAATATCTAAACATTCTAATATAAAATTTTTATTTAACAGAGAAATTATAAATGAAGATAAAATTGGTAAAGAGGATAAAAATACATTTTTAATAGAACCAAACATAAAGGGAACAACTATATGGACAGATGTTGATGAAATAGTTTTTAAACCGGAACAGACTTTTGAAACAGGCAGGGAATATTTATTAAAAATGAATCTAGCTGCTCATTATCCACTTATAAAAGATTCAGATCACTTTTCCTTTAGTTTTAAAGTAATGAATCAACATATTGAATTGTTAAATTATGAATTGAGAACAGTAAATAATGATATGGATATTTTAGAAATTAATGGAAAACTCAACACTGCAGATATAGAACAACCTGAAAAAGTAGAGAAAACTCTAAAAGCATTTCAAAATGATAAAAATTTAATAATAGGGTGGACACATACAAATGGTTCTTTGGTTCATGAATTTAAAATAAATGGGATTAAAAGAAAAAACAAATTATCCAGAGTTAAACTATATTTAGATGGTTCTCCAATTAAGGCTGTTGAAAAAAATGAAATTAGCATTCCTATTCCCACACATGAGTTTGAAGTTTATGACATAAAAGCTGTAAATGATAAAAAGCAGTATATAGCCATAACATTTTCAGAACCTGTTAAAAAAAATCAAAAGTTTAAGGGATTGATAAGGTTAAGTAATTACAATTTAAAGTTTACAGTTAAAGACAATATTGTAAAAGCATATTCAAATTTAAAATTAGGTGGTGAATACAAAATAATTGTTGAAAAAGGGATTAAAAGCATTAAGAAAAAAAAGTTGAAAAATAAAATTGAAAAAAATATTAAATTTATAAGCACCAAACCTTATGTACGTTTTATAGGCAAGCAAACAATTTTACCAGAAAATGATAAATTTACAGTACCTTTTGAAGCAGTTAATGTAAATTCAGTTCAGGTTACAGCATTTAAAGTGTTTCCTCAAAACATTGATCAATATTTACAAATAAACAAA
>CAYWNT010000101.1:0-1759 GCA_964459725.1 uncultured Gammaproteobacteria bacterium | reverse complement strand
GCTCAACTGGACGAAACACTCGACCTGACGCCGAAGCCGGAGGAGGAAGCACCCACGTCGAAACCCGTGAGTCGACCGTACGATGGGCCTCCGAGCCCGTCGAAGCCGGAAGGATTTCGGGAGGGCGAAGCTCCTGCTGAGCCGTGTCTTCCCGTGGTTTCGGCTAGGCGGGAGCCTCGCCCTCCCGATTCTGAAACCGTTTCTAGGAAATCGACGGCCTCGGAGGGCCATCGTACGAAACTGAAGACATCCTCCACGGGCCGAGGCATCCCGACCCGTCGAATCGTCGTAGTAGCCGCTCTGTTTGGCGGTATTCTCCTGGCGGCCGTTCTTCTGAAAATATTGACGCCCCACGGCACGGTGTTGATCGAAATCGGTGGCTCGGAAAAGCAACGTGAAGTTATCGTCACCCAGGACGGCACGATCAAGATCATCGACCCGAACGACGGCAAGGACGTGTTCGTCACCGTCGATGCTGAAAACAAAACACTGACGCTACGCAAAGAAGGGTTCGAGATCCAAGCGAAATCGTTCAGCCTGAAGTCCAAGGATGGTCGGTATGTCAAAGTGACGTTCGTGCCACGGGAGGAGGTGGCGCCGGGAGGCACGGTGGATCGTGGGGTGGCATTGAGAGTATTGGCGGCCGGTGGCACGGTTGGCGTGACCGTTGACGGCGATGAGCCGGTTGAGACTGCAAGGGTTGTAGATCTGCCGCCGGGTGATTTTCACATCGTGTATGTGACCTACAAGGGTAAGTACGAAGTGACGGAACCCTTTGATGGTCTGCTGAAAGAACTCGCAGCATTGAGGCATTTGGAGGGTCTGTATATGGGATACACCTCTGTGCCGGATGCGTGGTTGGAAGATATCGGAAGCCTAACAAGGCTTAAGAAGCTCCATCTGACCGCAACTGATTTGACGGATGATGACTTGAAGTGCCTACGTGGCCTGAGAGAACTCGAATACATCACGCTGAATGGGAATCAGTTGACGGACCAAGGTTTGCGGGAGTTACAGCAAGCCACTCGACTGCAGCGGCTCGACCTCATGGGAACTCAGATCACCGGTTTAGGGTTCGCTGCTCTGGGCGATGCGAGGAGTCTATCTGCCCTCTACTTGACGGGAACGCAGACTTCGGACGCAGGATTGGAACACGTTGCAGCATTGCCAGTGAAGAGCCTCGGCCTCGGTAGGACGGGGGTCACGGATCGGGGGATGGACCACTTGAAAGACTTGGAGCTTCACGGTTTAGAACTCCTTGACACGGCGATTACAGACAAAGGGATCGAAGTCATTGGGGGTATCACATCCATTGGTCGCCTGAGTCTGCAGCGTACGGGCATCACGGATGAAGGACTGCAGTACCTGGCGAAACGCAAGCAGTATTGGAGTCTCTATCTTGACGACACGAGCATTACGGATCCTGGTCTCACCCACTTACAATCGCATGCCTTCGATGAACTTTCGCTGAATGGGACGAGGATAACGGACGAAGGCATCCTCAACCTGCAAGCCGTGCAAAGCCTAGGCCGCCTGTACTTGAAAGACACGCAAATCACCGATGCCGGTTTGGGGCATTTTGCGAAGATTGAGCGGCTACACGTATTGGATCTTAGAGGAACTCAGGTCACCGCCGAAGGCATCGCCAAACTTCAGGAAGCCCTTCCCGATTGCGAAATCACCTGGGATGGCAATGCCGCGGATGACACGACGGCTGAGGACTGAACCGAAACCGCGATACAACCGGCTCACGGACGAC
>CAYWNT010000100.1:0-1770 GCA_964459725.1 uncultured Gammaproteobacteria bacterium | reverse complement strand
AAAAAATGAATAGGGAGAAAATGTAAGGGGGATAGCTATGAAGGGAATAAAGCGCTTATTTATAATCTTTTTTGCAAGCATTTTAACAATTGTGGTTCAATGCCAATCGTTTGCCAATCCGTTCGTATCGACTGAGGCTAAAGGCCGAATGGAGATTAACGAACACAGGCAAAAAATATTGTTTATAGATACTAACGGAGAGTCTGCTTACAATAATAGAACGATTATATAGAACTTTTTAAATCTGAAAATTTCAAAGTTGATTACAAACATTTTTATAATATAAAAAAAGTAGATCCGTCCAAGTACGAAGGGGTTATACTAGTTTGTTCTATTCCATTTATAACCAATCCAACAAGTCCAATGGTTCAAAATACTATTCAAGCGGTTGCACAGTTTGGTTTGAGCAATCGCAAGCTTATTAGTGTGTTTGTTCCGCAGCATGCACGATATTTTGAGGAGTTGTTTATATTTTTCCAAACTTTAATGTTGGATATGTTTTCTTCTTCTTCAGCTCAATCGCGGCCGTATGTTGAGCCAGTATTCAATGCATATTTAAAAAAAGCTTTGCAGCATGACAACCAGGTTTTGCGTAATTACGATACACTTCTTTCGCCACTTGGCAAAAGTCATTCGGGTGTGCAATATCGTCCTAGCCAGGCTGTTGACAAAAAAAATAACAAAGTTTTGGCGTCAACTATGCCGTTAGACGCAAGTTTTTTGCCAGAAAAATTACAGACGTCTTTGCCGTTTGGGTTTTTTATGTACAATAAAGACACAAAAAATACATTTTTTATCGGTAAGCTTGGTCAATTTTCATACGCTAATCCGCAAGAAAACTTTTGGCTTACACCTGTAGACAAGTCAATTCGTGAGCAGTTTTTAAAGTTTGTAAGTCGATTGTCCAAGATGTTGTAGAAATTCACAATAGTGGTGACTTGCCTAAAAAACACAAGTCTCCGCAGTTGCCTTTTGTTTTGACAAAAGAATTTATGAACAATGAAAAAAAAGTGTCTGCGAAGAAAATGCACAAAGTTGTAAAGCCAGAGTATAAATGGATAGAAAAAGAAAAAATTGTTGCCGGTTGGATGGATATAGAAACTTATAATGGAAAAGAAGATGTTGCGGTTGCCAATATTTATGATTCAGGTTTAAATCTTCTTTGGATAACACTAAATCCAGAGTGGTATTTAAGCCCAAGAGCACAAAAGACACAAAAGCAAAAGGAGCTTTGGTTAAAAACAATTAAAGATTTTACCAAGCAAATGAAAGAGCAGTATTCAAAAAAGAAAAATGCTTTGCCTAATATTTTTGTTGGAATTGACCTTACCAATAATTTTAATAAGGCAGAGGTTGCTGATTCTGTCACAGATATTTTTGGCAGAAATTACACAAAAATTCCGGCTCCCCTAGATTACAAAAATTTATGGGAACCAGAATGTGTAAAGCCACTGGAAGAATTTTCTATCATGTGGCAAAAAGATATTGGTAATGGTGTTCCGCTTAGTGGAGTCTTTCTTGATTTAGAGCTTTATCATGCGCCAACCCAGGCAGGTTCTTATAATAACACAATGGACTTTTCTAACACTGCATGGAAAAAGTTTGAAAATAAAATTGGACAAAATAGGTGTTCAAGTTTATCTGCAGACAAAAGAGGGCAATGCTTGTATCAAAATGATATGTTCGAATCGTACTTTAAGGTTCAGAAAGAAAATGCTGTAGAACTTGGCAGGGCTCTTTATAAAAAATTCAACTCTATAATTCCAGGCT
>CAYWNT010000099.1:0-1770 GCA_964459725.1 uncultured Gammaproteobacteria bacterium | reverse complement strand
GTATGCCGCGATCCTTGTCTCCAAGGGTTTCTATGAGTTGTTCCACGGCCCGAGCATCGCCAAATTGCCCCAACGCCTCGCATGCGCCCCTACGGGCTTCGACCAAGTCGCTCTTGAGAAGTACCCGTAACGCGATGGTCACATGACCGTTGCCGCTAGCCACGAGTTGCTTGAACCCCGCTCCGTCGTCTGATTTCCCTTCGATCACAGCACACGAGGCATCCGCAAGAGATCCTTCTCCCAATTGGCCCAAAGCCTCACGTGCCGCCGCCCGCACCTCGCTATCCTCAGCTCCGAGGTGTTTGATCAACGGTTCCACGGCCCGGGCGTCGCCCAGTCGAGCCAAAGCTCCGCACGCAGCCAGCCGCACGCCGTTATCGCCATCTCCAAGGCGTTCGATCAACTGCGCCGTTGCCTCGGCATTGCCCAACTGCCCTAACGCCTGGCATGCCGCGCACCGCATTTCGCTATTTTGATCTCCAAGGCGTTCGAGTAGCGGCTCAAGGGGCCAAGCAACGTCTAACTGGCCGAGCGCTGTACGCACACGTCTCCGAAACGCACTCTGGGAGCTTTTCGCGAGGGCCAGAATGCCATCTCGCAGACTCGGGTTTCCCGCCGTTGCGAACGCTTTCAATCGAGAAACGCCTTCCGGTAGACCCTCAACCACCCCATACAACGCCACGCCGAGAGGCCCTTTACCTAGTCGACCTAACGCCCCGAGTGCGGTGTGCCGCACGGCACTATCCTTGTCGCCGAGGCATCCAACCAGCGGCCCCACCGCCCGGTCGCCTCGCAGATGGCCCAACGCCTCGCAGGCAGCCTGCCTCACACCACCATCCTGATCTTCCAAGCGTTCGAGCAATGGCACCACGGCCCCCTCGTCCCCAAGCCGACCCAACGCCTCGCCCACCGCCTTTCGTACGCCACGATCCGAATCTCCTAAGCGTTCGATCAACCGCGTCGTTGCCTTGGCATCGGCTCGAGCATTGCCCAATTGCCCTAATGCGTTGCATGCCTCGGATCGAATATGGGGCGATTTGTCCTTGAGACGACGCAGCCAGCCATCCACTCCCAAGTCTTCAGACATCTGTCGGGTTCATCTTTCAGGCCCCCTTCGATGGAGCCGCGGTTTTCTTTGAACGTACAGGTGGTCGGCACATACTATGCCGATGTACTTGTTCCAATCCGAGTTGATGCGTGCCCTCAGATCGGCTCCTGAAGCGCCCTCCAGGGTCGCGAGTAACATCTCGCGGATTGTCGTACTGATGTTTGCTAACTCCTGTTACCGCACGGGGATCCGCCCAGTTGGCCCAACGTCTTGGCAGCTTTGATCCTAATGTCCGAGGAGTCAGCACGAAGACATCGCTTCCAACGCCACATTCGTAATCTCTTCAACATGGCACCACGTCAACTTGTTCTGAATCCTGACGCACTGGGTCCTTCCGCTGCACGTCGGCATTCGGAAACCGGTCGCGCAACATCGCCCAGATGTAATCCGACAAGCGGCAGTACCCAGCCACTCGTTTCACCTGTGCGCAACAACCTTTATAGCGGGGGTCCTCGTCGTTTCCAACTCTGATGCAAAACTGCTCCACGTCATTGTCGGTGACGTGACGGATCTCGATCACGTCGAAGTCGAATAGCTCGCGGTCTGGAGTCCACAACGCGCGCACCTGACCGCTTGCAGTGTCAAACTGCGGATCGGGGTCTTCAGGCGCCTTGGAGTCAAGAACACACGCGACTTCGTTTACCCCTTGCCACAGTTGCTCG
>CAYWNT010000098.1:0-1804 GCA_964459725.1 uncultured Gammaproteobacteria bacterium | reverse complement strand
AAACTTTAGCGGTATGTTCGGACAGTGTTCGGGTTTAACTACTGGACCTTCACTTGATACTAGTAGCGGCACAAATTTTTCTAATATGTTTATATCTTGTTCGAGTATTACAAGTTATCCTACATATGATCTGTCGAATGGTACTAATTTTTATAGAACATTTTATGGTAATAATTCTGTCACATCTTTCCCTTCGTTTGATTTATCAAGTGGTATAACAGCCGAATATATGTTTAGAGATTGTGATAGTTGTACAACTTTTCCAGCATTCGACACTAGTAATATTAGTAATTTTATCGGAATGTTTTACAGTTGCGACGATTTAGAATATTTGCCAGCATATGATACAAGCAACGCAACTGCTACTGGTAGTTTTGCTAATTTTGTAAGAGATTGTGCGAATCTGGAATGTTTAGCTGGTATTAATACTTCTAACGTTATTGGCACACCGGATAACTCAGTTACATGTTCTAGTAGTTTAAACACTATGTTTCAAGGATGTACTAGTTTAACACAGCCAACAGCTACACAGCAACAAACGATTGCTTGTAGCGGACTAAATTACACTAATTCAAACTGTCCATAAAATATGAATTACTTAACGTGGAAAAGTTAAAATGAAAATAAAATCAAAGTGGTCAAAGTGTACCGTTGTATTTCTTACATTAATGATTGTAAGTGTTAGCACATATGCGTTCTTTCAACAAATGATGCAAATGCCACAACAAATGATGCATATGATGAGCCCACAACAAACTTGTGTGTGCAAATGCGATACACAAGCAAAGTAAATGGCAATTAAATTAAAAGACAAGTGGAGTGTAAGGGTATGTCACATTCAGATACAACAGAAGCAGAACACGAAAACCTAGCAATACATGTTGAGAAGTGCGAACTTCGATACCAATCTATTAATGCTAGATTAGATAAAATCGAAACTGGCTTAGATCAATTGTTTAAAGAAATTACCAAGGGTAATAGTTCAATGACTAAAGTTTTGATAGGCACAGCAGGAACAGTTATTGCAGGATTGCTAAGTACTATTGTAATCATTCTAATTAACGGAGGTTAATATGCTATCAAATCAAAACAAAACCGTATCAAATTTGAACGATCTATATGTAAGTGGGAGTATGAGCAATGGCTAAAATAAGAAAAACAGCAAAACCACTTACCTTTAGGGGTGCTAATTGCAAATCAACGTGTGCTGGACACAGAAAAGGATACAATTATGCTCGTCGTGGTGGAAGAGATTTTAGCTCGCATAGCAAAAGTTTCAATAGAGGTATGAGATTATTTTTAGGAATGTCTGTACCTAAATCAAGATCAAGAACAAAAAGATAATGTATTTGTCAAACACTGAGTACGACAAGTTATTTAATAAGTGGTCCAGAATAATAAACTCAGTTGAAAATAAAACCGAGTTTGAAGCAACCTTCCTTGACAAAATACATTTGTATAAAACAGATAGTCCTAATGCAAAAACAATTGATGTTAAAAGACTAAAAGGAATGAATTTTTACGACGATATCGATGATCTAGAATATATTCTTGATGTTGCTATACAAGAACAAAAAAAGGATATAGTATCAATTGATGTTGTAATTGATGTTGAAGCAGTAATGTGTATTGCTATACCGGCTGTAAAGCATTACCTAAAAGCTTTTAATAAGTAAACTTCTTACTACAGTGGTTGCATTTCCCCCGCCACCGTTTCTTGAACTTGTTGTAAGTATGGGTTAAATAAGGTCTTTCTGACGAAACTTCATCGCAATGTGGGCAGGGAAAGCTCTTTCCCTCTAAA
>CAYWNT010000097.1:0-1806 GCA_964459725.1 uncultured Gammaproteobacteria bacterium | reverse complement strand
GGTGATAAAAAACTTAAGTCTAGGATAAGAGGACTTATAAACACCTTTAACAGACAAAGATAAAATTCCAGTTTATATTCATTAATCCCACAGAGACAGAGGGTATTTTATATATCTAGTAAATGCTCCGTCCCCAAATATTTTTATATATTTAGTAAATGCTCTGTCCCTAAATATTTTTTTACCAGTCGATTGTCATAACAACCATATCACTTTTATTGTACAAATCACTTGAAACACCAACTTTAACCTCATTTGAATCAGGCCAGAACCATTGACCTGCAGCAGCTAATATGATTGTGGATAATCCGGTTGAAACAGCAATAGTGGTGTATTTTTCAAAATTTGCTTTTTCTTGTCTTGATTCACGTTGTAAAGTTGTATTTTCGAAGTTTTCTTTTGATTTGTATGCTAAATAAACACTGGATAGTGTACCGGCCAAAGATAATCCTGCCAATGCATAGGTAGTTTTTGACAGGTTTTTATTTTTATGCCAGGACCTTTTTTTCAATGATGTATTGATTTTATTTTCTTTAAATGAAATGCTTGAAATACCAAGGCTGTCTACATATCCTTTATAATATGTTGAGTTGTATGGTGTTTCAAAAAAACCTTTTTCAAATGAAACTTCTATACTGCCTCTGCTTTTTTCTTTTTTGTTAGTTAATTTAATTTTATTAAAACTTAAAGTCTCACCTTTTTTAATATCAACTGCAGCCTCTTTTTCTCCAGCAAGTATAAATGCCTTATTGCCCGCAGGTAGAGCTATAATTGTATCATAATCATTATTCAAATAAGCATCCATATATCTTTGGCCATTATCAAGTTCAATATAAAAATGATTTAATACTGCCGGATTTCCTGAAATAAACCCAGCCATATCAAACCATGACAACGCAACTATTGGTGTATGAATATTTACTGATGGAGGATAAGCTATAACTTTCGGAATTGCTCTTGGGTCCTTAATCCCTCTGTTTGCAGATGCTATAAACGCCTGTACCTCTGTGTATTCTATCTTTCCATCTCCATTAACATCAGCTGATCCGGTTAATGCGGACAATAGTTCATGAGTAAAAACACCTGAGCGTATTTTAGACCATTCATGAGCTTTTTGCTCTGATGTGGTTGCTAAAATAACACCGATTTTTGGATAGTTTTCCAGTTTTTCTGTTAAATCGATCTTTGCTTTTGTTTCAGGTGATACCTTTACTGGAATTCCATCAACTTCACTATCAAAAATTCCTCTAGAACCTATTACTGCACCAGCATAACATGCATCTATAAACAAATGACCGTTTGTTGCAGGTAAATCTTTTAATATTTCTTTATATAAAACTTTTTGTGTAAGTTCGCCACCATCAAGCAGTGATAAAAATGCCATACCATTTTTATTTTGGGCCCCATGTCCACTGAATGTTAAATAGAATATTGGATTATTATCATTTTCAATATCTTTTAACATCATTTGCTTATATTTTTTTACAGCTCTTTTTAATTCACTCATATATGGTAATTTTGCAACTGATGTAACTTCGGGATACTGCTTTTGGGTTTCCAGATCTAAATGACTTAACAAAGTAATATTATCTGTAAACATGTTAAAGAACTGATAAAAACGGACAGCATCATCATCTGAATATTCCAGCTTTGCCAGATTTTCATCAGTACTGGTAACTAATGGGGGTGCATTGTTCCCGATAATTATTGCATAGTATATATTTTTTGCACAAACAGTTGATTGTAATTAAAACTCAAGTTTCGCAAACTCCACTTAAAAAACTGGAGACAGATAGGTTAAACTGC
>CAYWNT010000096.1:0-1810 GCA_964459725.1 uncultured Gammaproteobacteria bacterium | reverse complement strand
AGAAAAACGCCGCTTGCGATTTCTGGTCAAGCGGCGTTTCAGTGGAGGCGGCGGGTCGATCCCCGGCTGTCTCTCCGAATAGTGGAGGCAAGTCGAATCGAACCCGCATCTTGCGACAATCTGCCTTCGCCGTTCAGGGTTCAAAACGGAGGCTTTAATTGGCGCTTATCCGACATTTCTTGGGCTGTTATCCGACACGCCGTTTTATAACCGTGCGCGGGTTAGTGGAGGCTTCGTCTTCGCGTTACCTCAGCAGAACCGGGTCGATCCAGATTGCATGGGCACCGAAAGGATCACCGGCAGACTCCACTCGTAACTCCAAGTTGGTGATGCCCCGCACGTCTACCCGGTAGGACTCGCCCATGCCTCCGTTCCGAGTCGGTTGAGATCGCCAGAGTTCGATACCATCACCCATGACTCGAAACGTCACAGCGTGCGGAACGACAGTCACTTTGTCGTTCATCCCCACGCTGCCGTGTAGCTCTCGGTATGCGCCGTCTAAATTGAAGCCCACGCGAGAAAACTGTCTGCGGGCCAGTGGATGTGCCGAAATACTGTGCCGGACCATCGATCCTCCGACAGAATGGGGATGACGGATCTGATCACCCACTGTCTTGTGACCGGGAAACACATTGACTTCGATCACAGTCGCGTCCAGGTCAGCGAGGTGACAAGCTCTTTGCTCAGCAGTCGGCACTTCCCAGAGTCGAACTGTTCCGTCATGACTTGCTGACGCGACCATTGTTCCGTCCGGGCTAAAGGCAACGTCGTCAATTACATCGGTGTGCCCCCGGCCTTCAGTCGCCAAAGCCTGCTCAGCTTTAACATCCCAAAGCCGGACCAGGCGACTGCCGCCCGCAGAAACGAGCAGCGAACCATCGGGACTGAAAGCGATTGAACCGCCAAAACCGGGAATCACTTGCTCCAATGTTCCGGTGGTTGTGTTCCACAACCTTGCGAATCCATCACGCCCCCCAGTTGCCAGCACCGTACCGTCAGGACTGAAATCTAATGAGCGGATCGGCGCGCGGCCTTCCCGCAGTACGTGACGGCACTGTTTCGTTTTGGCGTCCCAAATCATGCAAGTCGCTTCCTCTCCCCCTGACGCGAATAGCGTGCCGTCTCTGCTGAATCCCAAGCATATCGCATACCAGACATCCCCTGTTGGCTTGGCTGTACCAAGATGGGATGTGTCTTCCCATACGCACTGCCTTTGGGCGATCTCCCAGATTGCCACTTTCCCCAAGTCCCCGTTAACGGTAGCCAGCATTTGTCCGTTCGGAGAAAAGCGGATAGAACGAGTCGACATATCGCCCTCTAAGATGCATCTGACTCGTTCGGCTTTCATGTCCCAGATTACCAGAACGCCAGTTCGTCCTGCCCAGGCGAGCAGTCCTCTTTGGCTGTCGAAATCCACGCAGTTCACGACATCAGATTCACCGGGTATTGATTTCAGCAGATCACCCGTCTGGACATTCCACAGTCTAACAACCCCGTCTTGCCCCGCCGAAGCGAGGAGTCTCCCATCGGCATGAAACGCCACGTCAAAAGCCTTCTCCTGATTTCCCACTAAACAATGGATCTCTCGAAGCGAGGGCAGAGAGTGCGCCTGCCCAGCAACGCCTCCTGTGCTTGGGGGTTGTGGATTGCCAGGGTTCGAGCCGGACTGATCTTGAATCTCCCGCCGTGGCAACGTTTCTTTGCTTCCGTCAACGTCCCCATCTACTGCCCCTTCAACTCGCACCGTCACTTCCATATCGCGGGTGCTGATCTTGATGATGACTGCTCCGAGCCAACCCACGAAACCCAA
>CAYWNT010000095.1:0-1830 GCA_964459725.1 uncultured Gammaproteobacteria bacterium | reverse complement strand
TTTCCAATCCAAGCTTCTTTTTTATTTAATCTAGCAGTTCTTTTACCTTTTCTAGATCCTGCACCCTTTTGCTTTCCTTTGCTTTTTTGGGTTTTGATTTTTCTTGCTCTGAATTTTGAGATTCCTATATCAGGCTTTCTTTTTATTAATCCTTTTTTGATTAGTGATTTTATATCTATTTTTGTTATAGCTTCCTTTATTTCACTCATATTTTTAGGATCTGCCCAAACCTTTTTTGCTGAGCATTTCATTATAGTTGCCGCTAGTCTTTTTTGAACTTCAAGTTTCAATTTGAATCCCTCTTTGTAAGAAGCTTATCTTTTTCTTTTTTTTCTTTCTCTTTTTTATCTTCTTCATTAACTTTTTCTGCGAGATCTTCTTTTTTCTTCGGTTTTGCTTTCTCAGCTTTTTCTTTTTTTACTTTCTCTCTCTTTTTCTTAGCTTCTTTTCTTGTAACCATCTTATCTTCTATTTCTTTAATGGCTTTATCAATATCTTTGATATTTATGATCTTAAGTCCTTTTTCTTTGGCTTCTTTTAATAAAACAAGTTTTTTCTTCATTCCAATTGTTGATGAGATGATTATACCTTGTTCTTTGATATCTGATGTATCTGCTGATGTAATCAATACAGGAGTTAGGCCTTCTTTTGTAAGTCCTTTTGCTTTTTTAGGAGAACCATATCCTGTTTTAACAGTAACTCTTTTACCTGCTTTTCCTAGTCTCATCTTTGCATGATAACCTCTAGGTTTTCTCCAATTTTTTGCAAGTTTTGATTTTTTATGAGCATCTTGCCTAATAAATTTAGGTTTCTTTTTCTTTATTTTATTTCTTAGTTCTACTTCTTTCATTTTATCTCTTTTTGATCTTTTTTGATTATATATATGCCATCTTGGAAGATTCTTCTGTCATAAGCTGTTCTTTTTACAAGTTTTTCTATATCGGCAGCA
Organism: uncultured Gammaproteobacteria bacterium; assembly: GCA_964459725.1. Taxonomy (GTDB): domain Bacteria; phylum Patescibacteriota; class Patescibacteriia; order Patescibacteriales; family UBA12075; genus CAYWNT01. Next base: position 881 of record CAYWNT010000095.1, on the reverse strand, counting down.
ATTTGACCGCAAACTTCTTTATCGACACCAGTTATATTGATAAGGTCTCCTTCAATTTTAACTTCAGCACCAGGCTTTATCTTCAAAACTCTAGGAACTTTTTCTCCAAAGAAGTTTTTAACGACAAACTCATCTTTATTCAATGCTACATTCATAGGGAAATGACCAGAGCATATTTTTAATGTATAAACATATGGTTCTGTACATCCCCTCATGATGTTTTTTATATGTGCTTTGAATGTGCCTATTAATTTTTTCTCTCTTTTGGTATTAAATTTGCTACTTATGATTATTTTCTTATCTTGAATTTTGATATCTATTCTAGGATCTTTAAAATTTCTTGAAGATTCACCTTTAGGTCCTTTGATCTTAACTTCTTTATCAGCTATAGATGCCTCTATACCTTCAGTCATTTCTATTTCTTGTTTTAATATTTTCTTCTTTTCCATTTTTAGTAACAATAAGCTAATAATCTTCCACCAATCTCTTTTTTCTTGGCTTCTTCATTTGTCATGATACCTTTTGGTGTTGAAACAATTAATATTCCCATGCCTTTAGCAGGCAAGTGCCTTTTTTCATATTTTTCATAATTATCTTTTTTTACAGCTAATCTAGGTTTTATTGCGCCGCATTTGTTTATGTTTCCTAATAAATTGACTATTATGTTATTTCCTTTACTATCTTTATTTTCAGTATAATCTCCGATATACTGATTGTCTTTCATTATATCCAGAACTTTTTTTATGACATTTGATACTGGTTTAATATCATATTCTGATTTTGCTGTCTTCTCAGCGTTCAATATTCCTGATAATGCATTTGCTAGTGGATCGTTTAACATTTTTTAACCTCAACTATATTTTTTGAAACCTATTTTTTGT
>CAYWNT010000094.1:0-1835 GCA_964459725.1 uncultured Gammaproteobacteria bacterium | reverse complement strand
TAGCGTGTTGGCCATGTCTAAAGTGTGCGGGGGTTTAACCGCCCCCGCGCGGGGTCTAGTCGCTTGATGCCGCAGGAGTTGATGCCACTGCGCGCATTTTCTGCTTCTTGATGATGCCGCGTGCCGAATGTATCACGACAGCCTCAGCGATCGCGGGCTTCTTGCCAGCCTGCTTGCCGCCTTTGGCAACCAGTTCGCGTACACCTGTCTTGAGTCCGCTGATGTCCTCCGAAGGCCCATCTACGACCACGAGCTCGCCCTTGGCCGTCTCGCCGATTGTTACTGCAAACTTCTTCATCGGTTTTGCCTCCAATAACAGGCGGGGCAGGTATCACCCGCCCCGCCCGATGTTTGTCTATGCGCTAACGACGCGGACGGCTGCATCCTGCACGAATGCGCTGTTGCACATCACGTAGACCGAACCCCAGTAAATACCGGTGTTCGCGTCAACCCAGGTGCGCCAAACCATCTGCACGCCACTATCCGGATCGGTGATGAGTTCGATACGCACGCCTGCGGCGTTCTCAAGGCCATCCTCGACGGCATTCGGCACGCCAAGACCAACGGCGCAAGTCTGCTTGCCCGTGTAGATTACGCCCGTGTTCTCGTTCGTGACGGCAGTCGGGAATGCATCCGTGTAGTACTGAGCAGCGCCCAGAACCGAATCAAGCTCGCCCGTCATCAGCATGGACGATCCAGACGCGCTACGGTCCTGAAGCGCATTGTCTTTCAGCAGGTTCGTTGCATAGCTGATGTCGTGAATCGCAGACACACCACCCGCAACGCCCTTCGTCTTGATCATGCCCCACAGATCGGCCTGATCGTCAACGTCGTAGCTTGCAGCCGCGACAACCAACTCGTCCTCGTCTTCCGTCGTGCCGATGTTGGCCTCAACGAATTTTCCGAGCACATCCTGCACGCAAAGTTTGGCAACGGCGTATGCGCATTCGCTGCCTTCTGCCAGAAAACGCTCTGCCGTTGGCATCGCTTCGGTGTTAGGGTTGACGTACCAGCTTGCAAACTTCGGGGCCGTCCAGGTGACGGATGCGCTCGTGAGCGTGTTGCCGGTATTGTCTGCAAAGGTGCTCGAATATTCGCCAGCCGTGCGGCCTGCGATGATCGGTACGAGTTGGCTGCCGCCGACCTCGACGGGCTTCTCTGCGATCTTGACGGACATTGCCTTGATTGGGCTGAGTCCGAGTTTCAGGGCGGGCATTACCTCGTCCTGAACCATCGTGGGGCTGAGTGATGTTAGTGAGTTGGCCATGGTCTTATCTCCTTGTTGTTGTTGCGCCTAGTTATCGGCGCGGCTGATTTCCTGGAATACATTTGTATCGGCAACGTACAGAGTCAGCGTGTCGTGATTGTCGCCAGCCCATGCCGCCGTTAGATTGGCGGTCCCGCTGTCTGCAATGCCGACAAGATTTGAGCTTGCAGCCGCTACCGAAAGCGTAACCTTGCTGCCGACCAGAGTCGACGCAACGGATGCAAGCGTGATTGTGTTTGTGGTGTCGTTAGCGCCGCCCGTACCCGTCACGACGTAGGCACTCGCCGCAAGCGTAACCGCCTGCCCGTTAGTGACGCTCACGGTTCCGTCTTCGAGCAGCGCGTTGTTCGCGTCAATCGCCTCGGTCAAGTCAGGGATGCCCGTCTTGCCCCAATACTGCGAATCGTCAACATCGGTGAAGCTCTGCGCGAACACAACAGCCCCGACAAGACAAACGCCTGCAATCAGTGTGAGTTTCTTCATGGTTACTTGTCCTCCTGCTCTTCGGGTTCACACGCCAGAATAGCGCGCTTGTTTTCATTCCAGAACTTCACGCGCTCGGGACCGG
>CAYWNT010000093.1:0-1856 GCA_964459725.1 uncultured Gammaproteobacteria bacterium | reverse complement strand
GTTCTTAGTTTTTCTTGTAAGACTGTTGTAACAAACACATAAAAACCCTACTTTTACCCTCTTTTCTCTCTTCTCTTAATTCCCCGACTTTTCTTTTAATTCACCGAGTTTGAGGCAACCTCAGACCCAAATCTGAAACAACCTACTCTCTCCAAACACCACACCACACCAGCTGTAAAGAGTTTACAGCTCTGAGTCCAATCAAAAGGTGGTGTGATGCAAACTCATGTGTCACTATTTTGTTTCCAAAACTTGTGTGCTTTTCAAGCACTTTTTCTCAATAAAAGACCATTGTAATTTTATTACTCTTCACAAGCCCAAACACCTGAGATTTGCTCATCTCTTTAACTCAGAGAACAGACTACTTTCACAACAATAACTCCAAGTTATTTAAGTAACGTCACACTTGGTAGCAGGGGTCCAGTTCACACTTATTCCAGTCTAAACACCACCATTCTATAGCAAACCACCATTTCGAAATACCTTTCTATCTTTCTGAAAACAAAACCCTCAAACACAACTCACTCAATCACACAATGTCCCAAATTCCCAAGAAAACAGACTCTACCTCTCAAGCTTCCTCTGCTTTGCTTCAACAGCTTCAACACTTCAAAGAGGACAATGACAACCTTAAAAAGGAACTCTCAGCAGCAGCACAATTGATGGAAGAGACTATGAAAGAAAGAGAAGACCAGGTTAAAGACCTACAAGAAGAACACCAGGAAACAAAAAGACAAGCTGCTAGAGATATCAGAGAACTCTCTGCTAGGCTTGATGTCATGGAAAAAGAACATAAGTCCGAAATAATTAAAATTAAGAAGGATTCCATCCCCAAAGAAAAGATCTTTAGATATGTAGATAAAGATAATAATGACGAGCTCAGTGACTCTGAGGATGATGACAATGGACAAAGCAGAGACCTTTCTTCTGTAACCTTCAAAAGAAGCTCTGAAGCTGAAGAAGAACTTGGCCTTTCCATTCCTTCTAAGAAGTCTGCTAAAAGCGAAATAGAAGCCCTACTTGCTATTAGCAAAACAGAACCAGTGGTCACCTCAGGAATTCGAAGAATCAGTGGATCTTATAGACTTATTGTTTTTCTGGAAAAGGAGGAAGAAGTTCTTTAAAAACGGTGAAAGACAATCTCTACAACAGCTAAGAAAGCCAAAGAGCCAAGTGCTGCAGAATTGGCCATCAGAGAGTACAACACCAAAAAGTACTTTGGAAAGCCTCTTACTACAGCTAACTTTCCTGGAGGAGCTAAGTTCACTACCAGAAATTCTGACCTTCAAGAGTGGTCTACTCGTCTAAAGGTTCACTTCAAGATTCACAACATCATTTATCCTGAATACCAAGTCAGAATTGGCATGATGATGCTTGATGGCCTTGCCAGAACTACAGTTGAAGGATATCTCTTGGAAAATGAAGGATGGCACAATTTCGATGGACTTCTTAACTTTCTTTCCAGCAAGTTTGTCTGTGAAGATCCTCAAAAGAAGATTCGTCTCGAGTTGATGGACTTTGTTGTAGGAGATGACATTCCCAGAAGTCTACATGCTTTGAGTTCTAAGCTGATGAAGCTGGAAGAGACTTCTGAAAGAGAGAAACTCACTTTCTTGGATAGAGCCTTGGAAACCACCAATGGAGCTCCCATCTTGGAAGAACTGAAAAGACAAGACCTAGCTACTTTCGCAGATGCTTTGGAAATTGCTTATCATCAGGCTAACCTCAGAAGAAGAATTTCCAACTTCAAAGCTCCCTTCAAAAAAAGAACAGTGAACAGACCTATCTCAGATAGACTGCGTACTAGTGCTAGTGTGAATGCAGTGGAGACTCAAACCAATGGAACTACATGTTAC
>CAYWNT010000092.1:0-1865 GCA_964459725.1 uncultured Gammaproteobacteria bacterium | reverse complement strand
TAAGGCCACGCCTTTGTCCTCACACCATAAAAGAAAATGCCTAATCCGTTGCATGTAGGCTTTGCGGGTATTTGGATTGCGGATTTCAGCTGTAAAAAATTCCACATATCTTTTAGCGGCCTGGTTTCCGGCTTGGGCTATCGCCCCGTGCAATTCAGCCGGAAGACCATTTTGTATTTTTTGATGTAAATTTTTCATAATTTCCCAAAAATAATTAATTAGATAAATAGCATTGGATAACGTCCTTTATTCGACGCTATTTTGCGGCCAAAAAAATATACTCCCGAAGAGGTGTATGGCAAATCTGTTTTCACTTGTGACCTATTAATTAAAAAGAATTGGCACTACCGTCCTCCATGGCCACTACCAGTGTTACAGGCTCCTTCTTCGTCCCTCGCAATATCACAATCAACCAGCAATGCCTCCAGGGCATCAAGATCTTCACAGAGAATGCCGTTGTTTTCGCTAAGATTAAGAGAAGTCAGGCTGGTCAGAGAGTTTAGGGGGCTGATATCGACTATTTGGTTACGGCCAAGATCTAGTTCGGTCAGGTTGATCAAAGAGCTGAGAGGGCTGACATCGACTATCTGTTTTTGGAAAAGATCAAGATAAGTCAGCTTTGTCAGAGTGTTTAGAGGACTGATGTCGACTAAAGGTGTATCATCCCAACCAATGAAATGATCACCAAGAACCAGATAAGTCAGGTCGGTCAGAGAGTCAATTCCTGTTAGATCACTAATCACCCTACTATTGCAATCTAAAGATGTCACCTCGTCAGCATAGGTGAAACCGGTATCACTGACACAAGTCGCCAAATTGGCATCGGTGAACTCTATGGAGCTGATGAGCACTCGTGGGGTGTCACCGCCTCCACCACCGCAGCCATAAAGAAAAAAGGTCGATACAAGAAAAATTGTGAACATGCGCATCCGAATAGTCATGTGGTTCTCCTTAAAAATATTAATCTATTTACCTCGCTCTTGACAGCTTGACAACATTGTCATACTTGCCGATGGCTTCGTCATGTTGCCGGAGCTTTTCAGCTTCCTTTTTAAAGGAGGCAAATTCATCAAAAGAGGCATGTGAAATACTATTTTCAAATTCTTTATATATCGTTTCACCAAGCAACAAAAAAAGTTTTGAAAAGTTCTTTTTGGTTGCTTGGGTTTTAAGAATTTTGATTTCATATCTCATACCATGTGAAGACTCCTTCTTGCTATCAAGGTAATCGCACAGCATTTCACATTCTAAAAGGATAGAGTGGCCGGAAATGCCTTTCAAAAAAGACTTGGCCAGAGATAAATACATCTCTCTTTCTTCGGTTTTTCGCCGAATCTCCGATTCTTCTTCTTTTCGTTTTAATATCTCTTTCGCCAATTCTGCGGCACCGCCAAGGCGATCAAGGATACTTGAAGCTTTCAATAAGGCTGTGCGTTCAGATTCGGATAAATACTCGTTTTCGTGTGATACCCTGCCAATACCTCCGGCTAATCGCCGAAAATTTGTCTGTTTCTTTTGTTGATCGCTGCTTCGGTTTATAATAGATTCCCTGGCCAAATCTTCAGCAATAACTTCTTTAGTCAAAACGGTTCGTGTTGATATAGGACTACGGCCAAAACAAGTAGAACGGAAACCATAGTAGTCTTTACAACGCCATTCACGTTCATGACCGGTATAACGAATTAGCATGTCCTTTCCACATTCCGGACATTTTTTTTTGGTAGTTCTTTTCTGTTTTAACATGGCTACAACCTATTTTCTTTTCGGCCTATTATGAAAGATTTCCGTATAGTTCAACGACTTCTTTGAAATCATCCGGATTTTGCAGGAGCGTTTGCGGCTCTTTTCCCTTAACCCTCATTCTG
>CAYWNT010000091.1:0-1878 GCA_964459725.1 uncultured Gammaproteobacteria bacterium | reverse complement strand
ACCGCCGAAGCCCCGCCCTGATTCAATGCCGCACAGAAGTCCTCCAAAGTGCTGGCGCCGCCGCACGCGACTACCGGGACGTCTACGCGCTCTGTAACGGTGCGGATGAGCGGAAGGTCATATCCCATCATCGTACCGTCGCGATCAATCGAGTTGATGAGGACTTCACCTACTCCCGCTCGCCCGAGCCGCCGCACGTGATCAGCCAGGGAAGTGCGCACCCGAGACTGGCCGCCGCGTGAGCGAACCGAGTAGCCCGAGAGCAATCTTCTCTTGACGTCGATCGATGCAACGACGGATTGAGATCCAAACTTGTCCACAAACTGTCGAACTAGTTCCGGATCCTCGGCGGCAAGTGTATTCAGCGCAACCTTCTCGACTCCCAGCGAGAACAGCCGATCGGCATCTTCAACGCTGCTGACACCCCCGCCGTATGCCATTGGCATGAAGCACTCAGAGGCCAATTCGTGCACGTAGTCGAAATCAGGACGTTTCCGCGTTCTCGCGGCGTTGATGTCGAGAACGAGGATTTCGTCAACTTCCTTATCGTTGAAGATCCGAATTGCATTGACTGGGTCGCCAACGTAGGTGGGCCGGCGAAAACGCACGGTCTTCACCAATCGGTGGTCGTCGATCAGCAGACATGGGATGACGCGCGGTATGTCCGAATTCGTTAACATTGCATGGACACGTAGTCGGCCAGTAACTGCATACCATAGCGATGGCTCTTTTCGGGGTGAAACTGAACGCCGTGGACATTATTGCGACTGAAGGACGCGACAAATTCTCCTCCGTGATTTGCCATTGCGATGACGTCTTTGCCATCTCGACATTGCACGTGATAGGAATGGACGAAGTAGAATCGCCGATGATCCATCTCTGATGCATAGATTGGGGAACCATTCCGAAGCCGGATGTGGCGCCAGCCCATGTTCGGAATCTTTAGCTGCGCGTCTCCATCCGCTTGAAACCGGACGGTCCGTCCGGGAATCCAGCCCAAACCGGATAACACGCCTTCCTCGCTGCCTTCCGTCATCAATTGCATTCCTAAACATATGCCGAGAATGGGCTTTCGCTGTTCTACGACCAGTCGGTGCAATCCTTCGATCAATCCAAGCGATTGAAGCTGTCTCATCGCCGCGTCAAATGCGCCCACGCCAGGCAGCACCAAGCGTTCGCACGCCTCAAGTGTGGCTGGGTCGCGAGTTATCTTGGAAGCGGCCCCGATTCTCTTGAGCATGTTGGCGATCGAGCCAACATTACCCATTCCATAGTCGATAATGCCAATCACGACCAATCGAGCGTCAAGCGAACGAGGATGGCGCCGTTTCCCGCGCGCAGGCGTCCTTGAGCGATGGTTCTTGCCTTCCGGATTCCTCGGCCAATTCTTCGTAGACGTTTGCGAGTCGCTGGAGTTGCTTTTCCACGTCGAAAGACCGAATTGCGAGCGCACGAGCATTCGTGCCGAGCCTCTGGCGAAGGTGCGGGTTCGGGCCCAGTTGCAGCAGTGCGCGGGCCCGGCCATTTGCATCACGCTGGTCCACAAGCAGTCCGGTCTCCCCATCGCGTACGATTTCTGGGATGCCTCCGCATCGCGATCCTACCAACGGTAACCCGATGGATGCGGCCTCGACGAGACACATTGGCAATCCTTCCCGTGCGCCAAAATCGTCGCGTTGGGAGCAGAGAACCAATACGTCGGTCTCCCGCATGAGCATCCCCTGTAGTTCGCTGTAGGGGATGTTTCCGTGCATGATCACATTGGTGCTGAGGGAACGCTGGTCGATAAGCCACTGCAAACGATCCCTAAGGGGCCCGTCGCCGTAAATGTGCAAAGTGGTTCCGGCGAGTTGATCAACCACTGCCTGGATAGCATCG
>CAYWNT010000090.1:0-1893 GCA_964459725.1 uncultured Gammaproteobacteria bacterium | reverse complement strand
ATGCATTTAAAGAATTAAGTACAGCAGTAATGGACTTAGGAATGTCTGGAGCAGGTGTAATTGCTTCCAAACTATCAGGCCTTGTTAGAGTACTAGCAGATTCAGAAGCCTTATTGATATCTATTATGGCTTTAATAGGTAGAAGCCTGCTAGGAAAAATGTTCCCTTTTTTCACGAAGTTAGGAGACAAACTAGATAATTTTACTAAGAAGTTATCCAATCTTCAGACAAGGCTTGCAGCATTTAATAAGAAACAATTATTAAAGGGTCAAAAAGACCAGTTAAATAAACTAGCTAAGCAAAAAGAGTCAATTTATAAAGAATTAGTTACACAAGCTAAATCAATGGGACTTCTTAACGGTACATTAGGAGGCAAAGCTTTTGCTAAAGAAGTAAAAGCTGGAGCACTACAAGCAGGTAAAGAATTAAGTAAGGGAGCTTTAAAAGGCCTTACTATGGCTACTAAATTATCTTTGGGTAAGATACGTGACGGAAAAGCCGCTGCAGGTACTGCCGGGATGATGGGAATGTCCAAAAAAGAGTTAATGGCTCTAGAAGGCATCTTAGGTAGACTAAATAAAACTATAACAGGAATCGGAAAAGCTACTAAAGGTACTTTCAGTGTTGAAATGTTAGGGTTGGTTAGTGGCCTGAAAACGGGCTTTGCCAAGATGGGAGTATCTGCTACTACCGCTCTTACGAGTATAATCGACGGGTTCCGCGCCGCTCGTGTAGCTATGCAAGAGGATGAACTGCCTCTAAAAACAAAACTTAGAATGTTTACTAAGCAAGGCTCCAAAGAGGCATTAGATTATTATCAGAAACAGCTAGATACTGCTAAAAGGTTCACGCAAGATATAGCAGATGCTGAAGCAGGGATGGGGGATCGAGAAAAAGCCAAGTGGCGAGCAGAGCAAGGCGGTAGAATTAGAGAGCTGAAAAAGGAGATAAAAGACTATTCGAGCTTAGTGAAAAAGCTAGGAAAAGTACATAATAGCGTTATAGCCCGTATGGGAGCAGGCATGGGAATGGTTGTCCATGGATTATCCAAAGGGTTAAATTCCCTAGTGATGATTCTAGGTAGTTTTACAATGCTTAAATGGGTCGCGGAAGAGTTCTTAGGCTGGAGTAAAGCAGCTAAGGCTGCTCATGACGCAGTAGATGCCCTGAATGACTCTTTGGACCAATCTATAAAAATTATAGGAAAAAGACAAAAATTAGGTAAATCAAAAGATAATATAGCAGAAACTTTGGCTGGCTCTCTTGATTTCAGAAAGCAAAAATTCAATCTAGCAGAACAATTATCCCTAGCTTTAGAAGAGGCAGCAGGGGTTATTGATATAAAACGAATAGAAGATTCTTGGTACGCATCCTTCATAGACGGACTATTTAGTGCCGTAGGGGAAGGTATTGCGGATAAGATGAATGATTCTATATCTAAAGCACTAACAGGCATGGCTGGCGCTCTCGACGGTAAGATGTTTGAGGATGCTATGGCTCAAATGAATTTAGAGCAGAGATTAAGCACTGCATTCGAAACCTCCCAGACGGACTCTACAATGGCTAGCGGTCTTTGGGCAGCATCAGGAGCAGGGCTACTAGGGATAGGAGGTTGGCTAACTGGTATAGCATCAGCAGCAGCGGCGGCCGAAACTTCAATGGCGTTATTAGGAATATCTCTCTCAACTACCTTAGTTTCTTTTACTGGTATAGGTATAGCCTTAGGAGGTTTATACGTATTACTAACTAATGGTTCAAGAATGTGGGATAGCTGGGGCCAAACAGCCACTCAAAAAGCTAAAGAGGTTGTAGATACTTTAAGAGACGTTAATGCGGGGATTTTATCTCCAGAAATGGCTAATGAAGAAATTCAAGATAAGTTTAACTTATCAA
>CAYWNT010000089.1:0-1902 GCA_964459725.1 uncultured Gammaproteobacteria bacterium | reverse complement strand
CGGTAGCAATCTCTTTTATTTCTTTTTGAAAAATAAATTTAACACTTAGTGATGCAACAACTATAGTCGCAATTAAACCAATCAACATATTCCAAATATTTCTTATGTCTTCTCTTAAACTACTTTCTATGCCTCTCATGTCTTCGCTCAAACCACTTTCTATACCTCTCATGTCTTCTCTTAAACTACTTTCTATGCCTCTCATGTCTTCTCTCAACTCTTTTAAATCTTCTTTGGTCGCCATTTTTTCATCTATCGCTTCTAGCTTTTTGAAAACGTCATTCATGTCAAAAACAACTACTTCTTTGCCTGTTTTTTTATCTATTTGTGAATAGTATGCTGATACAGAACTAAAAGGTATAAAACAAAATAAACAAACAATAAACACTATGAAAAAATTTAATATTCTATTTTTCTGTATTTGATTCTTCATTTTTTACGAAGTGCCCTTGCGGTACAAAGTGCCCTTGCGGTATAACATGATCATCTTCACTGCTTAAATCAGCTGCTTCCTTTAAAACTTCGTCAGAACTAGAAGCGACACTATCTTTAATAGTGCTATCTGATTTATCCACTATTATAGCATAATCATCATTGTCTGCCATAGCCTCATTGCCACCAGAAATAGAAGGCAACTCTTCTTTTATAATAACATTAGCTTGCTCTAGCTTTTCCAGCGTACCTTCATAGTCTTTATTATTAATCAAAACCTCAGCCTGATCCAAAACTTTGTTAAAAGTTAAGCTTTCTGAAAGCTGCATGCCTTTATCAGACTTTCCTATATAAGCGCTAAACACCATTACATCTTCAACCGCTATATTATCTTGAACTTTGTTATTTGATTTTCCACTGTTTGTCGGTATGATACTATTGTTGGATTTGGCTTTTTTAATTCTTACAATCTCCTCTCTAAAATCCTTAGTTAATCTGTCTACTTGCTCTTGCTTTTTATTATTTTCTATTTTAATTTCTTCTATAATTTTTGCAATCTCTATTGTTCTATTTTTTGCAAATTCAAGAGCTAATTCTATTTTTTCGTCCTTGTTAAAGGTAAGTGCGAGCTGAGCTTTTTCATTTATTATTTTTGCTATATACAATGAGTCACCGGGCTTTGCATTCTCAGATGCTGAAAGGCTAAAAATGCCTCCGCCTATCATAATTGACATTAAAAGCAATACAACTCCAATTGGCTGTGATAATTGTCTAAATAATATTTCAAAAATATTAAAAAATCTACTCATGAAAACATCTTCTTGCTTAACATAATCAATATTAATTTGATGCAACAAAACATCCCGATTATCTTTTTTCCACTGATAATCAGGTTTTATTTTCTTTAGCTTATTGAATTGTGATGCTAAATTAGTCATTTTAATAATTTTTTAATAACTTTTTTAAAGCTTTTAGCGCCCTATGAATTAATACTCTTATATTGCCGGCAGTTTTGTCCAAGATCTCTGCTATTTCTTTTGTTGATAATTCATCTATAAAATGTAAAATAATTACTTCTCTATACTCATCTTTTAATTCTAGTATTTTTTTCTTTACTTCCTCTATGTCTAATTTTATTTCCAAATTTTTCAATATATTCTGGCTTTCGTCTACTATATCTATCCCAACATTCTCGTCATCTGATTCTATTGATATATTAATTCTTTTATTATTTTTTCTATAATAATCAATAACACAATTACGAGATATTCTATACAACAAAGCCTTGACTGTTTTAACTTCTATTTCTCCTTTTTGCTGAATATGCTCCCAAGCCTTTAAAAAAACTTGCGACGTTAAATCATGCGCCTCTTCTTTGTCATTTATTTTAAAATAAATAAATCGATAAATCTGATCTACATACAAGTCATAAGCCTTGGCAAAAGCTTCCTTGTCTTTCCTCTTTATTTG
>CAYWNT010000088.1:0-1907 GCA_964459725.1 uncultured Gammaproteobacteria bacterium | reverse complement strand
AATCAATTGCAACATATAGCTGAGACTGAACTTCTGACATAGAGCTAATCGCATAGCCAAGATACCGTATAAAGTCTTTATTTGAATAGCTTTCAAAGCCTTCAGCAATATTACTGATAACAGAAACAGCAGCTCTTCTAATCTGATCTTTCAGTCCAAAATCTTTTGAAAACTCACGCTCCATTGTTAATGCATACACTTGTTTTACAAGTTCTCTTCCTTTTTGCCAACACTCCAAATCCTCAAATTTTTCAATAGTCATCAGAAAATCTCTTCCTCCAACCCACTAAACTTATAAAACCCATTAAACTCATAAAACTTACTAACCCTTTCTAGCCAGCTTCCCATCTATCATATGTAACCCACATTCTTTAGAGTCAGGCGTTTCCCACCACCACCGTCCGGCCCGGAGATCTTCACCCGGTTTTACCGCTCGCGTACACGGCGCACAGCCGATACTGGGATAGCCCTGATCATGAAGCTTGTTATACGGGACATTCTGTTCGCTGATGTAATCCCAAATCGCCTGTTCCGTCCACTCGGCCAGTGGGTTCAGTTTCACCAGACCATTGGAGTCATCCCACTCAATGACCTCAATGGATGATCTTGTTACCGCCTGTTCCCGGCGGAGCCCGCAAATCCAAGCATCCAGGGTTTTGAGCTTGCGCTGCAACGGCTCGATCTTTCGGACATGGCAGCAAAGCTTCCTATTTTCAATACTGTTATAGAACAGATTGGGACTATGCTCAGATTCCATGACTTCGACGTTGGTAGTGTCGGGAAACAGAATCTCAAAATTCATGGAATATCGATTCATCGTTTCGGCAATTGTATCATAGGTCTCTTGAGGAAGCCGGCCGGTATCCAGCGTAAAGATTCTGGCCCGGGGATTGATGGACAGCAACATGTCCGTCAGCACCTGATCCTCGGCCCCCAGACTGGAGGCGAGCGCGACCTTGTCCGGACCAAAGTGATTTAGTGCCCAGGAAAGAATCTCCTGGGGAGATTTTTGATCTAGATGAGACTGCCATTTTCGGATATCTTCCAATGTGGTGAACTCCTTTGTGTTGCGATTAAATCTGATACTCCGGTGGTGGTACTTCTCTTCCAAAATTGATTCGATTCCAGGTGCGTTCGTGGAAATAATATAACACCATTTTGGTGAATACCTCTACAAAGCCAATGGACAGGGCCCAGGTGAGTTTACCGGTAATTAACCAGGAAATCACAATGGTATCCACCGTTCCTGTCACTCGCCAGGAAATGGCTTTGGCAATACTGCGATGCGGTTTTTCGTTCATACTATCCTTTCTTTATAACAACTCGCCAATAATTATCAATCATTGTCTGCGCTAAAATCGTATGCCCTTCACCTTCCACAGAACGCGGGACGTTTTCAATGGGTTCGCCGTCATCCAATAAAATTTCCAGGATTTGCCCCGATTGCATCGGAGTCAGATCCAGTTTGGTTTTAACAAAATTCATGGGACAGGTCACACCGCGATAATCTTTGGATTTATCGGGGGTGATGGTTTCTTCCTTGGACTGTCGTTCGTTTTGTGGAGACGTAATATTTTGCGTCTCTACGGTTAATTGTTTTACATTCGTTGAATCCGTTTCCCCTGGAAATCGCAAGGAATTATCCATGGATTCATATAAGGCGATGACCGCATCTGATAATCCGATAACATCTTTTTCAAGGGATTGAAGGTCATCACCGCTTGCAGCCTTTTCTATAGCATGGGAATACGTGTCTGAAATCAGCCCTGTTTTGATGAACGCTTTTTGAAATTGTTTATAAACGTCAGTATCTGTCTGCGTATCAATCCCCTTTGTTACTAACAACATCCTTGCCGATGAAAAAATAATTTGTTTCAAATTATTATTAACTTTAGCTTCTTTAATCA
>CAYWNT010000087.1:0-1955 GCA_964459725.1 uncultured Gammaproteobacteria bacterium | reverse complement strand
GTTTTATTAAAAAAAACTATCCCTACTAAAAGTATAACAAAACAAGCAAGACCTGAAATAAATAATAACTCCCAATTAATTGGAAAATTTCCTAAAAGTGATGCGCGAGCTGACTTGATGACTCCTGTCATTGGATTCATTGCCAAAAACCAAGAATAAATGCCTGTAAGACTTGCTGGATAAATTACAGGGGTAACAAAAAAAAGCATTTGAATAAAAAATGGCATAACATAGCGCACGTCGCGATACTTAACATTAAGCGATGCCAAAAACAATCCTAAGCCTAAAGAAGCCATAAAAGAAAGAAGCAATAAAATAGGCAGAAGAAGCAAGCCTGACAAATTTGGCAAATACTGATAATAAATCATTAGAACAACAAGAATACAAGAAGCTACCAAAAAATCAATAAACAAAGCCATTGTCGAAGATATTGGTATAATTAAACGTGGGAAATAAACTTTAGTAATCACGTCTTTATTTGCAACTAAACTATTGCTTACTTGCGAGAGAGAATTTGAAAAAAACTGCCAAAACAATAATCCAACATAAACAAAAATTGGATAAGGAATATCATCAGAATCAACTCCAATTAATTTACCAAAAAAAATAGTAAAAATAATCATCGCAATTAAAGGCTGAAAAATAGCCCACAAAACACCTATGGCAGTTTGTTTATATCTCACTTTCAAGTCTCGCCAAGTAAAAAAATAAATAAGTTCTCTATACTGCCAGAGTTCTTTTAAATCTTCTATGTTAAATGTTTTTTTCGGCTTAATTATTATCATAAAAATTAATAAACCTCTATTCTAGAAGTGCCATTTTTAATCATACCGTCAATATCTAAATCTTGCTCCACTTTATTCACTTCACCTAACTTGGCTTTTGTCTCCGGATGTTTTGGCATGAAACGAACACAGCAATCTTCATGAGGCAAAATTGAAATATCATAAGTTTTGATCTTGCAAGCTTTTGCTATAATCTCTTCTTTGTCAAAGCCAATTAACGGACGCAAAACAGGAATAACCACAGGCTCTTCAATTGCTCGTATATTTTCTAAAGTTTGAGACGCAACTTGTGCCAAAGACTCTCCTGTAAAAAGTGCTAGATATTTTTTTTGTTTGGCTAAAATCTCTGCAATACGCATCATATATCGACGGTACAAAATTATTCTTAATTTTTCAGGCGCTTTTATCATGATCTGTTTTTGAATATCTGCAAATGGAAATAAATACAGCCTCCCTCGCGCACCAAATTTCTCCAAAGCTTTTATTAATTTTTTTACTTTATTAATAGAGCTTTGACTAGTGTATGGCAAAGAATGAAAATGCAAAAAACTAATTTGCGCACCTCTTTTTAGTGCGTAATATGCTGCCACCGGTGAATCAATACCTCCGGAAATTAATACAAGCGCATTACCACTCGCGCCAACCGGCATACCGCCAGGACCCTGAATTTTCTTTGTATATACGAAAGAGTCATTATTAACTATTTCAATAAAAAGTTTACTAAAGTTCATCTAGGTTAATCTTGTCTCAGAATGAGTAAAACTTTTTTCTTCCCCCTATTTATTGAAAAGCTTACCATATGCTATAAGATGAATCCTCTACTCTGCATCATTCAACTCGATTATCCCTGCTTAATTGACCAGGTTATTTCGCTATGGTATAACCGATTTGAGAGGCCAGCAGATGCAAATTAAACTATAAATACGAAAAAATAACTATCACAAAAAAACATATTTCCATCTCTTAAAAAAGAGTTTTTCTGTAAGATTCAACTCAGGCAAGATGAAAGACGAGTAAGAATGATAAAAAAAGGAGAAATCAAATGATAAAAAGACTTTCACTTATATATATTTTATCTTTTCTTTTAGTATTATTTGCTCATGCGGCTGATGACAAACCTCTAATATTGGTCACCAATGATGATGGGATCAAAAGTGTTGGGATCAAATC
>CAYWNT010000086.1:0-1957 GCA_964459725.1 uncultured Gammaproteobacteria bacterium | reverse complement strand
AACTGAAAAATACTACCAATCAAAACTCCACTCAACATTGATAGAATTACAGAATTCCCAAGAATTTTATCCAAACTTATTTTTTTCTTTACTAAGTAGTATATATTTGAATAGCCAAAACCAAAGTTTCCGATTAGTGCTAAAACAAGTATCAATGATGTTGCAAAAGTATAAATTCCATAACTTGATACACCAAGGTATTTTGTAAGTAAATATATTGAAGCAACTCTAGATAGAATTACCGTTAATCTGCTAGCTGATACATAACTGATTTCGTTTTTAAACATTTTAATTTTCGGCAATATCACTTTCAAAATGGAAATAAACTGAGCTTGCGATAATATAAAACCACATAAATCTTGAATCCATTAAATCGCCGCTAACTTGCTGATTTAAGAACATGTAAATACTCAGCAAAATCAATATTTTTAGATACTTAGTAAACTTGCTATTGGGTTTTCTATAACTATTAGTAAATTTATATAAGATAAAAGAAAATTGAGAAATTATTCCCAAAATTAACAAAATTCCTATAATTCCTAACTCAGACAGAATTTCAAGAAAAATATTATGAGGATACTTATGTCCATCTCCAAACTGAATAAAATCACCTAAACCAATTCCAACAATAGGATGAGTCTTAAATACTTCTCTAGCATTAACAATATGTTGAAATCTAGTTCCATAACTACCTTTAGAGATATCATCATATGGATTGAGAAAATATCTCTCTGAAATATCAAATGCAAACATTATTGATAAAATAACTCCTATCGTAAAAAGAACGTAGAAAATGTTTCTAAATCTTAACTGATTTTTATGCAAAAAAATGAAAGAAATTCCTAACGTAGTTACTAAACTCAATAATGGTCCTTTAGAAAGTGTACTGATTTGTGATAAAAATAAAATTGATAAAATTGCCCATATTATTACTCTAGAATACTTTTTTGTTAACTCAGAATAAAATACAAAAAGGATTAGAATTGTTGAACCTATTATTCTAGCAAGAACAATCGGACCACCTCCCAAAATAGCAATCCTTTGATTGGCTATTCCTTGCAGGAATATAGTTAATCCAACACTACCCATTCCAATTCCTACTAAAGCAAAAAATAAAACAAAATCTCTAACAACTTTCTTACCTACATATTGGAGTCTTACAACGAAAAAAATAGAGCTTACAAATGATACAAATACTAAAACTAATATCTTATCAAGAGCATAGTCATAGTTTGTGGTAAAAAATAGAAAACTAATACATATCCAAACTATAAATAACAAATGTAAAGTCAGAAAATCGATTTTAAAACGCTGTTTAATAGTTTTTGATTTTATTGTCCACACTGTATGTATTAAAAGGATTACTGCATTTATATAATTCAAACTTATTAAATCGAAAAATCCTAATCTTGGCTCATAAGTAACTTTACCAATCAACAAAAATAAAACCAAATTAAGTTCTGGAAATGATAAGCAAAACAAAACATATATAGTAATAACAAAAAAATATAATTCTTCTAACATACTAGTGGTTCGATAAATTGTTTGTGAAACAATTTGTCATATATAAGATGAAAATAGAAAACAAGGAAGGATATCAATAATTAACTCTTTTATCAATTTTATGCCTTATGATTAAAACGAAAAATGATAACAAAACTGCACCTAGCATTGAAATGAATACAATAAACACTCTTTGTGGCTTAGCTTTTTCGATAGCAGGTTCTCCCTCATCAAGAATATTTATAACTGGAGTTTCTTTTAGCTCTTCAATTTTGGCTAACTCATATTGCTGTTTTAAAGTTAAGTAGATACCTTTCTGTATTTCTACATCCCTTGCGAGGCGACCTTGTTCAAGTTGCAGGGCCGGGGATGAAATCTGGCGGTTTCTTTCGTTGAATTCTTTTAAACTTGTTTCAGATGATTTTAAGTCATTTTCAACCGAAGCAATACGATT
>CAYWNT010000085.1:0-1991 GCA_964459725.1 uncultured Gammaproteobacteria bacterium | reverse complement strand
AACATAGGCAAAAATTGTATTACATATGAAGATGTTAATTCAATACTTAAAACTGTTATCACAGGTGGAACACATCAAATGAATTATATATGGAATGAATCAGGTATAGAGGAAAAAAAGTTTTTAGTTGCTTTAAGTCAACTTGTTCAAAATAAAAAAAGAGCATCATTTAGTGATCTTAAACAATACTTTATTGAAAGAAACATGTTTGAACATTCAAAAATAATCAACACAATAAATAAGTTAAAAGACAGGGAATTAATAATGGATGAAGATAAGGGTTATTACAGATTTACAATGGAAATTGTTTCAAGCTGGTTGAATCATAAAAAAGAGGAGCATGAAATAAATAACTAAATTGTAATTATAATATTTTTTTAATTTTAAAATGAGGTTTTATACATGATAACTAATCCGTTTACACAAAAAACTGTCGTAACAAATGCAGATAAATTTATTGGAAGAAAAGATGAGGTTGGGAGGCTTTTGCATTATATAGAAACAAGTCAGAGCTGCACAATAATAGGCGAAAGAAGGATTGGAAAAAGCTCGTTAATGAATTATATCAGCAATCCATCAGTACTTGAATCACATAATATGGAACCTAAGCAGTTTATATTTGCTGAATGTGACTTTATGAGTCATACAAAAGTTACCTTTAGCCAGTTTTGGAAAAGTATGTTCAGGCAGATGGTTTATTATTTAAATTCACATAATAAGCTTAAAAAATATGCTGCAGATTTATCAAAAAGTGATCAAATAATGGGTATTGATCTGGAAATGTTTGTTAGAGAAGTATCTCGTGCAGGTTTAAAGCTGGTGTTTTTATTTGATGGTTTTGAATATGCAACAAAAAATCCTGATAATGATTTAACTTTTTTCGGCTCTATAAGGAGTTTATCAAAGCATAATTGCAGTTTTATTATTTCCAGCTACAAAGAACTGAGTAATAAAGAAATTTTTCCAGTAGAGCCTGTTGGATCTCAATTATTCGGTGTTTTTTCAATAATCAATATGCACCGATTTTCTAAAGAAACAGCTTTAGAATTAATTGAAAGATATTTAAAGGGTACAAAAGTTGAGTTTTCAGACTCAGACATTGAGCTAATTGAGGATTTAAGCGGGTATCATCCATTTTTTTTACAGCTTGCATGTTATTACTGTTTTGAGTCTTATACATCAGGTGAGTTTTCTACAAAAGATGACCCTGATGAACATAACAGTTGGATAGTAAGTAGTTTCCGAGTGGAAGCTGAAGGTCATTTCAAATACTATTGGGAACATTTGGATGACCATGAAAAGGTTGTGATGTACTCAATGTCTTTGATGAATGTAAATAATATTAATTGTTCGAAATATGTTCAGCTGTCAGTAAAATATGATTCAGCATTGGATAATCTGATAGGCAGGGGATTGGTTATTGAATCTAATAGATATTATAAGCCATATTCTAAACTGTTTGCTGAATGGATATTTCAATATGCTCTTCAGCAAACTGATGAAGAAGAAAGTTTCTATTTTAACTATTTAGAAGAGCAAAGCAAAGATGTTTCAGGGTTGTTTGATAATAATCATCATACTATAACTGAAATTGAAAACGATCCAGGTGATGAAATAGAAGAAACAGTTGAGCTAATAAAATCAGGTGATAATGAAAGCTCAGGTAAAGATATTAATATTAATAACAAAGATGGAAAAAACATAGTAGTTATTGGCAATATTAATTCTATAAATAATCATACTGAACCAGATAAAGCTGAGCCTGATAAAATTATAAAAGAACAAGTAGTTTCAAAGAAAATGGAACAGATAAATGAGCATTTTGAAAAGCAAAATGAAGAAATAAAAGTTACAGTAGAGCAGGTTGCTGAAAAGTATCGCATTGTGGTTGATATTCGCTCAAACAGAGTATTTTACAGGGGCATTGAAATACCAATAAGAGGCAAAAAAGGTATGGGGCTTCAATATAGAAATGCTTTTTTTGTATTGAT
>CAYWNT010000084.1:0-2010 GCA_964459725.1 uncultured Gammaproteobacteria bacterium | reverse complement strand
ATCTATCAAGAGCGTAATGTGTATATCTAGCAGCTGTGTGCAGAAAGTTTATTGTCTTACCCCGGGAGGTCTCATTTTTCTGTTGGATAATTCCAACTGTATAAATTGTAAAGTTTATCAGCAATTCCCGGCCTACGCGCAGCACACTACGCCCATGATAACCTTCTAAGTTTAAAATATAGTAATTCTTAAACCCTTTATGGGCCCTGATTTTGAAGGTTGAATTGATTTTTGGATAAGCATAAACGGGCAAATGAAAAGTTGTTTTTTTTAAGATGAGTTTTGATAACTGAGCTTTATTGTTTTTTCTTGAATGCCTATGAGTAACTCCAGAAAAGAAGTCCAATTTGTGAGTTTAACCAATTGATAAAGAGTTCTTAGTTTTTCCCAAATTCTACACTTTTGTAACAGCTTTAAAATTTTTTGGAATGACTTGCATGCCATCTCTTGAACTTGATCCATGTAAAAAGCCAGCATCATTAACATTGCAAAGTTTGTTGATAAGTTTTTTTCTCCGTGCCCGAAGTTATGCTCAAAATGGTATCCATGGTTTTTTATTGTGTTAAAAACCTCATTTTCAATAGTCCAACGTGCGCGACCTCCTCTCATAACTTTCCATATAGTTTCCTTGTTTAAGTTAATATCTGTAACCCAGCTAAAGTGTTTTTCCACTCTTTGCTCTCTCCCCTTACTATCAATCCATTCTGTTACTTCCCAGTACTCTAGAAAGTTAACTTGGAGTTCTAGAGATGAGTTATTATCAATGGGTGCTCCATTTTTATAACGGAACTTATGGGTTCTTGTTTTCTTGATTTTATCTCCAATAATTTCTTGAGTCTCATGATGAAGTACATGCCCACGCTCCTCACTGCCTTGGATAAAGTTGAATAACTTTTCATTCCCTTTGGGTTTTACATTGAGAATATAGCTCATTGAGTATTGTTTCAAAATTTTGATTAAGGCCCCTTTGGCGTAAAGAGCATCTCCTGCAATAATAACTTTTAGTTTTGGATGATCACTTCGAAACTGATCTGCAAACCTTTTAAAGGCGTTATATTCGCAGTCATTCTTAGTCGCACCGTCTTGTTTTAAAATAGGTTCAGGGGCCATTGGTATGACTGTTTTCATTGATGGGTGAACAATCGCCGCATTAAGCATTTGGTGGTAATAAGTAATGTCACCATTTCGATGCTCTTTGACTTGGCATGAAGGGCAACAAACACTATGAGAAGAGAAGTACCCTGTTCCATCAACTGGTAATAAATAATGAGGTTCACTTTTCAGTCGCATAAACTCAAAAGCTTCAAGTTTTTTGGCCTTTTGAATCTTTTTAAAAATATTTTTGAATAATTTACGAATCTCCTTAGGTGAAACTCCATCGACAATTTCTCTCATTTGGGTATCTGATGGAACCTGATCCACTAGAAAAAGGTTCGCTAAATTGCTTATCCCCACCTCTTTTCTTTCTTTTTCAAATTGTAATAAAGATGGAAACTTTAAAGCAAACATTGCAAATGCCGACTGAATAGCATTTTCAAGGCGGATAGTAATATTTGGGCCTCGATGGTCTTCTATAGTTTTAAAAAATTCATAAAAAAGTTTAATAAGGTTTTCACCGGATAGTTGTGTTTCTCGTATTTTCATGAGGACCATTAAAGCAAAAAAAATACGGGCCGAACAGGCCTTGACGCAGAGAAAACTTTACGAAAGTTGATTTTTGATAGTCTCTATAAATAGGTGCTTGAGGTTATTCCGGGAATTGCTGATTTTTATAACAGAAAGCCAACAACCTATTTAAATACAGGTGCTTATACAACTTTCTAAACTATATGTGCAATTTGATCCTTGAGAAGCATGCTAAAGAAATTCTATATTAATAAGTTTTTCAAATAATGCTAACTATGCTATTTTTCTCTCTATTTAAACTTTATAAAGGGTAAAAGATGAGCAATATTTCAGAGCTTTTAAATAACAAAATTTCCGCGAGGTTTCCCACAGAACTTCTTGCCA
>CAYWNT010000083.1:0-2026 GCA_964459725.1 uncultured Gammaproteobacteria bacterium | reverse complement strand
ATAAACCAATTAAAAAATTACATTAAACACGAAGATTTAGATGCAATCGCCCTGTATAGGCGCACGCTAGGTATGGAATAGTCTGACGGTCTTGGGTTAGAATAAACCCATGTCAGAAACACCAAAATCCGACCCACCTCAAGCCCCTTGCGCAGAAGATCCCGAAACCAAGGAAAACTTCGAGCAGTCCTGGAATAGAAGAGAAAAAAAGGCTTACGAAGAATACAAAGCCAGAGATGACAGTAAAGAGGACGTCAGAGATAAATTAAAAAACCGAGGGTTTACGCCTTAAGAGAAGAAGGCACTATAAATTATCGGAACTACAGGAGTGACTGTAACTGTCATCCTACGGCTTGACCGGGGGATCTATCTTCAATTCTCTAGTTCTTTGGTTCCGATAGTTCTTCTAGTTCCGTCTCCAAATCACTTCTCCTGACTCACTTCTGTTTTTGTGGTTCCAAAGACTTTATCTACACTGTCTTTGATATGGGTGGTTCCGGCAAAAGCGGTTTCGGCTTCAATGGCGATGATGACTAAAATCACGATGGGGGCCACGTAGCGAGTGAAGATGACCCAGGGCTTGAAGTTTATGGAGGAATCTGTGCCTCGTCCCAGGTGAAACTGCTTTTGAAGTAGGGGATTTGTGAGTTTATAACCCACGTAAAGGGCGATAAGCAGTCCTCCTACGGGTAACATCCAATTAGAGGCCAGATAATCCATCTTATCAAAAAATGTGGCTTTGCCAACAAGATCGAGGGCGGTGAAGTTTCCAAAAATTCCCTTCCAGAATTCTGAACCTGAAAGAGCAGAAGGTACGCCTACAACCCAGATGCTGATCCCCATGACCCAGGTGGCCTTTTTTCGATCCCAGCCTTTATCGATGAGATAAGCTACTGCTACCTCCAGCAAAGACACAGCCGAGGTGATGGCGGCGAAGAAAAGGAGAATGAAAAAGGAGATCGTGATGGCATAACCACCAGACATTTTCACGATTTCTTGAGGCAGAGAGATGAAGACCAGGCCCACGCTTTTTCCTACCGTACCTTCGTAGGCAAACATGATCGAGAAAATAATCAGACTAGCCATCAGAGCAATGATGGTATCTAGAAACGCAACCCAAACACCGGCACTTAGAAGGTCAGTGCCTTCGTCCAGGTAAGACCCATAGGTGAGCATGGCGCCCATTCCAAGGCTCAGAGTAAAAAATGAATGGCCCAGTGCCTCAAGTACAGCACCTTCGTGCAGTTGGTTATCCATGGAGAACAAAAACTCAAGTGCTTTGCCAAACCCTTCATTGGGTAGACTAAGACAACGAAATAAGATACCCACTAGTAAGAGTAAAAGCACAGGCATGAGAATCTTTGCGGCCTTCTCAATCCCGCCTTTAACGCCTCCCAAGACAATGAGTGTGGTCAGGCCCATAAAGACTGTGGACCAGAAGACATTGAGCAGGGGGTCTGCGTAGATTTTTTCAAACATGGCCCCATATTGATCAGGTGGCATGGTAGCAAAGACATCTTTGGCTGCTAGAACGATATAATGCATCACCCAACCGGCTACGACGCAGTAAAACGACAAAATTACAAAGGCTGAGGCGACTCCGAGAAATCCCATGATCTTCCAGGGAGAGCCAGTGCCTGAGAGTTCTTCAATGGCAGCCACCGGGCTTTTTTGGGTGGCTCGTCCCACCATCATCTCAGCGACTAGAATGGGAACTCCCACAATGGCAATACAGACCAGATAAAGAATGACGAATTTTCCACCGCCATTTTGGTGGGTAATATAGGGAAACTTCCAGATATTTCCCAGTCCAATGGCTGAGCCGGCCGCAGCCAGAATAAACGCCAGTCGTGATCCCCAGTGTTCTCTCATTTTTTCCATGCTGACTACTCCTTGCCGGTTTCAGTGGTAGGAACCATCCGTCCTTATAAAGTCGGCGAGGGTATCACAAAGGCCTGGAAAAAATAAACACTAGAGCGGTTTATATAATTATGTGGCTGTTTGATACAGACCGGATCAATGACTG
>CAYWNT010000082.1:0-2030 GCA_964459725.1 uncultured Gammaproteobacteria bacterium | reverse complement strand
GTCAATGCCCTCGTCGCCTGCCGCGTCAATGCGCTTGTCTAACGCTCGCTCGAATGCCGCCCACTCAGGTCGCGGAACCTCGCGCAGACTGCTGTCCTCCAAGTCGGCCTTCATCCACGCCTTCTTGCGGGACTTGCCTGCTTTCAAGGTCATGTTGTCTCCACAGCCACTCTCAACTGCCTCGCAGATCAAGTCACGGTCCCTCCACCACACCGACAGTATCGCTCTGGACACGTTGTTCTTGCAGCACACCGCAGAGAAGACAGACCCAGCGTCGTGAGGGAGCTCCCCCGGGTTGTCTTGGAGGCGAATCACCTGCTGAATCACGTGAAGTCGTTCTGAGAGTGTGCGAAACTGCTTTTTCGTCAAACACAGGCTGTCTTCGAAGGGTACGTGCTCCGGTGACAGCCGTGTACGTGTTTTGTGCCCTCGCAGCCGCTGCGCTCCGATGCATCGTGGAGTTGACACTGTCGATGTTGATGTGCTTGATGTCGATGCAGTGTCACTGCGTTGCAAAGAGGCCCTGCTTGGTACAGATGCTCCACCCATACTACTAGGACCTGGGCTGCCAGTGCTCTCCCGTGCTGAGTGTGTGCTCGCTTCTGGTGATGCACGCGAGCACACGCCTTGTGCTGCTGGTGACGTTGCCTGAGACGGCGACGGCCCTGAGCACTGTGACGTCACTGACGGCCCACCTGCACCTCCCATTGGTGAGTCCATGGGTGTTGCCGGTGGTGTACCCATGGGTAGCGTGTTGGGCGTTGCCATGGCCTGGTTTCTGCGTGGGTTTGCCCTGCATGGGGTCTGCAGCTCATGTGTGGAGACGGGTGTGGGTGCCGACGGTGCTCCACAGGCGATGTGTTGCCCTGCAAGGGGCATTGCAGGTGGACTCAGTGTCAAAATGGGTGCTGGGCACTGTGCACGCATTTCAGAGGGCATGCTTGGGCGTGGAGTTGGTGCTTGTGGGCCGTGGGGGCACCGGGCAGGAGCAACGTGCGACGAGTGACTGCCACCAGAAACACGATTTTTGCCGCCAGCGCACGAAGCACCGTCTCTGCCTGGTGCACCGCAATTTGTGTCATTGCTTGCAACGGTTGCCTCACAATGCCTGTCCCACGATAGGACACGTGCAACGCCATCACGCTGGGCTGTTTGGGGCCCCTGGGTCGCCGAGAAACTGCTTCTTGGAGTCGCAAGGTCCGCGTCTCTGTGTCGACTCGGGCATGCCACTAGAGGTACTGCTGCCACAAACGTTGCACTCCTGGTGTCTTGTGTCCCAAATCCCATCATCACATCTTTCTGTGCGCTTTTATCTTGCCGTGGCCGCTGTGGTCGTGTAGCCCCCACCCCCACGTGGGTTCGTTTGCGCCGGGTTGCCTGAGCCGGCGGAATGGCACCATCAGCTGAATCGCCAACGTGCTGTTCACTATTTGTCGCCATAGCCCTGCCGCCGCTTCAGATAACGGCGTTGTCGTTTTTAACACCTTTCCGGTTGCCAGAGTGGTGTCACTTTTTCTGGAATGCTCGGTTTGACTGGAGTTGTGTTTTGTGCAAATGCAGCGTTGCTGATGTCGGAGCTCCTAGAGCTGCAGCTGCAAAGCGGATTCCCGAAGCACCCGACGCCTGGGTTAATCTATTGTGTTGGCACAGGATGCCGCGCCACGGAGCCTTCACCTGAGCCTACAGCCGCAAGGAGCGCTCCAATTCCGTATCTCGCGCTTTCCTTCCTGACTTTTTGGAGCATATAATTAGGCACAATCTTAAGATTACATTGTTGTCAAAACGACACGCGCAATCCTGTAGTTCAAAAATCGTGACCCCGTGTAAGAAGAGCGATCTCAGTCAACTCTGTTGGACCATGTATGCCCGAGGCGTTTCGCGCATCGTGTCTGCCGCAGCGTACGAGTCACGTGCGTCCCGGCACGCTGTGGCGTGGCGCGATGTGTGCGCCTCCCGTGCGGTTTTGTTTGCCCGATGCGGGTGTGCGACGCAGACCCCCAACCCGTCGTGCAGAGACAACGCATTCGGCG
>CAYWNT010000081.1:0-2052 GCA_964459725.1 uncultured Gammaproteobacteria bacterium | reverse complement strand
CGCCAAAATATTCTGTTTCCGAGGTTGTAGGAAAATTAAAAGGCCAAAGCTCTAGGGCGTGTCCTCATAAGGGGATAGGTACTGTTGTTATTATCGGGCGTAAAGGTTGTCATCCCCGAGACGGTGTTGATCGGGGATCTTAGGTGTTACGATTGCCTTTGGACATTCGGATCAAGTCCGAAGGTGACAGGTCTATTATGAGATTAATTCATAAAGTGTTTTTGTACATTTAAATGCGCGTTTAATTACATCAAATGGATAGGTTATCCCTTATGAGGACACGCCTTAGTAGATTACGTAAACAATTTGAGTGGTTGAAGAAAGTATATTGGAAAGAAAATATTGTATGGTCTCCAGGATATTTTGTTTCAACTGTTGGCGTGAATGAAAAACAAATTCTTAAATATGTTACGTACCAACAAGACCAGGATTCAGGTCAAACGAAGTTTGACCTGTGAGTACCACGGGCTTGCCCGTGGTTATCTACTAATTATCCTGCAAAGCATTGGCAAAGTATCCGGACAAACAATGTAATAGAGTCCACATTTGGAACGATTCGGCACCGCATAAAGCGCAGCAAAGGGACCCTAACTCGCACTGGCATGCTCAATATATAGTGGTCTAGTATGTCAAACAGAAACGAAACAAAAATAAGAAACTTATAAGTAGAAGATTGTCATTTAAGCGGCCTTTTTTGTTAGTTCAATTTCTTTAAAGTAAATCTCTTTGGGATAGTTATAATCCAAACTCTGATGCTCCCGTCGATTGTTATAGTAATCAAAAAATCGTCCAATTCGATCCTTACATTCCTGAACATGCTGATAACTGTTCAAATATACTTCATCATATTTTACTGTCCGCCACAGACGCTCAACAATGACATTGTCTGCCCATCGACCCTTACCATCCATGCTAATGCGTATGCCTCTATCTCGCAATATGCCGGTAAATTCATCGCTCGTATATTGGCTTCCCTGGTCCGTATTAAATATCTCTGGACGGCCGTATTTAGACAGTGCTTCCTTAAGCGCATCGATACAAAAGCCGCGATCCAAAGTTGTACTGATTCGCCAGGACAAAACGCATCGACTATGCCAGTCCACAATCGCTGTTAAATATACAAAGCCACGCTTTAATCGTATATACGTGATATCCGTACACCATACCTGATTCGGACGGGTGATGGCTAGATTGCGAAGCAAATACGGATATTTCTTATGGGATGTATTGGAAACCGACAATTTCTTTTTGGGGTAAATCGCTTCAATGCGCATCATTCGCATAAGTCGACGCACCTTGGCGCGACCAGCGATTAAATTAAACCGCTTTGCTAAGGCACGGCTTAATCGCCGGGTGCCACGGGTGGGATCTTCGGTATATAGTTCGTCTATTTTTTCCATCAATTTCAGATCCCTATCAGATAGCTCTACAGGATGATAATAATAATATCCGCGAGATATGTTGAGCATATTGCATTGTCGGCTGATAGACATGGACGATTTAGTCTCTACCATTGATTTTCTCACAGTAGGCTCACTTTCTTTAAGCTTTTTTTTAGAAAGTCGATGTCCATTGTCTGTTCACCGATGCGTTTATGAAGGGCATCGCGCTCACTCCGAAGCGATTTATTTTCAGCAGCTGCCTCTTTATCGCCACCAAACACAATAGCTGCGTTTTCCAAAAACTTTGATTTCCACTTTCGAATTTGGGTGGAATGGACATTGTAGCGACTGGAGAGCTCTGCGATTGTCTCTGTTTCCCTGATTGCTGGCAAGGCTACTTTGGCCTTAAAGTGGTCATCATACATCTTGCGTTTTTGAGTCATACTGAACTCCTTTCGTAAGGGATATTTAATCCCTCGTGAGTCCACTTAGCAATCTCTTATTTTTTGTTCGGTTTTACTAGACCACTATAATATGATGTTTAAGTTGAGTGAATGTGCCGAAAAAAAATGGCGAAAGTTACGAGGGTTTAGGGACCTTGCAAAGATCGTAATAGGTAACCGCTTAGCGAAGAGCATCTAGTCCGCAACTCAAGTGTGTGCTATGGTAA
>CAYWNT010000080.1:1052-2077 GCA_964459725.1 uncultured Gammaproteobacteria bacterium | reverse complement strand
GAAATTTTAAACAAAGCTGTTAATGAAAATAAAATTACAATTAAAAAAGGTCTTAAATTATTTGGACAAAAATCAAAACCACTCTATAAGGTGCTACAACATTCTACCAATCCTTTTATTCCGGGAGTAACTGGCTCAGAGGAAAATGTTTTTGAATTTTTGAAAGAACTTGAGATTGAACCAAAGAGTGGAAAAAGCTATAGGAAACTTAGAGATTTAAGTAATAAAGAAAAAGATAGATTAGCTGAAGGTTTAATTAGAAAAAGAAAAGACGAAAAAGATCCTGAAGATATTTATGGAAATATGTATCTTATTCCTGGCGAAAAAGAAGATTCACCAACAAGGGATGCAAAAGAGATGTCAACGCTCCTTAATGCCTGTGGCAGGCTAGAAAGAGCAGAACTTGGCGTTGGGGTGTGTCTTGGAAATAAAGAGCTAACAAAGGAAGCTATCGGCCTAATGCAGAGCTATAGGCAAGAGATACTTAAATCAATGAGCTGGTTTATTGATAAGAATAAAAAGAAAAAATTCATCTATGGTGAAGGCTATATTATTATTGATGCTTGTGGCAGGATAAGGTCTACTATAATTGGAACTATCTGCTCTATGATTGCAAAATCAAGATATTTTGATGATAACGTTTTGATAATAGCACTTTCTAACAATAAAGATGAAAGTATAAAAGTTTCACTTAGAGAATCTGGAAGAAATTCTAAATTTAATTTAAAAGAAATTATATGTTCAGTATGTGTTGACATGGGAGAATGTCAATGTGGTGGACATAAGAGTGCTGCTGGAACTATCTTCTCAAAAGAATATAAAGAAAAATTTATAGAAAAATTAAAGAGTTATCTTGATCTTCTCGATTGATTCTGCAACGTCCTGACCTTTCTTTGTCAAATTTAGAAGCTTTAATCTGCCGAGTTTTTGGAATTTAACTAATCCTTCTTTTTCCATCTCTATAAGAATCTTTACTACATGAGAATATGTACAGTCAATTACTTTTGCTAATGATGATGCGTATA
>CAYWNT010000080.1:0-1042 GCA_964459725.1 uncultured Gammaproteobacteria bacterium | reverse complement strand
CGCTTTTTGCATTTTTTAATGCAAGCAGCATCTTTGCTGGCTTTTCTCTGAATAAAACATTGAACATTTTTTTGTCTTCCACTTGTTACTCCCCCTATTGTTGTTATTGAAAATAGGGTTTCCAGAAGTATATATAAAGGTTTATATTTTGGATACTACAGGTTTGTAAGGCTTTGACGCCTTACATGCTGTCGAAAGAAAAAGTCGTCTAGAAAATCTACTCTCTTCTTGTAATCATCCCAATTCATGTAGTTGGTTTTTCTTAGTAATTTAAACATCATAACCACCCAAATACCCCATCATGAAACCCTGTTCTGTTATTGAGATCATATCGTCTTCTAAAGATTCATCTAAGAAATTTCGATTGTAAATGTCTGGATGTTCAAAATGTTCTTTTTTTATTGTTACTACCCTTGCTTTTCTTGCTTTCATTTTTTTTCACCTCTCCCAGTACTCGCTAAACTGTAAATCAAAGCTGTCTTCTAAATTGTCAAGTTTTGATATTTTTTTGTTTAGCAAGTCCAAATGTGTCATATATCTTAATTCGAAAGAGGTGTTTATATACTTCATTTAGGGGCGGGGAGTGGGTGCTTTTTCTCCTATATCGGCTTATTAAATTGAATTATGAGGTTAGAGTTCACTGGACAAATGTCTAGTGGCTTATATATTGTCTAATTTGTTATAGAAATGATTAAAATATTTAATTATTACATAATAAATATATATTTATACACACGATTTATACGTGATTTTTTATATTTAATGTGTATATTTGTGTATAGATATATATATTAAAGTATATTTAAATCGTATTATGTGTTTTTATACACACGTTTATATTTAAGTATACATATTGATATATTTATACACACGTTTCAATTAATAAAAGCCCACACCTCCTTGGTGAAAATTTTGTGTCTGGTCATGCTTGTGAAGCATGGCCAGAAAAAACACAACAACAAAGAGTGAAATAATGCCAAAGAAAAGATCAAATAAAGGAAGGTTTAATTTTTTAATAGATAATAGTGTGTATGACGATTTC
>CAYWNT010000079.1:0-2080 GCA_964459725.1 uncultured Gammaproteobacteria bacterium | reverse complement strand
ATGATTTTTGTTTAGAAGTACGCCCTGATTCATTTAAAACTTGAACCGATGTTTCGTCTGCATTTATTAACGGGCCGCCCCTAACCTGGTCATAAAGCAATTCCATTAATTTTTCGCATGCCCTGGAAACCTTCATGGCCCAGTTACACATGCTTTGCCTGGGAATATCAATCCCAAGGCGGGTAAATATTTTTTCTTGTCGATAAAAAGGTAAGGCGTCACAAAATTTAGCAACTAGAATATAAGCCAGCAGGGTAGCAGTTGCAATTGACTTGGGTATAATTTGAACAGGTACTGGAGCTATCTTAACGGTTTCACCTTCATCTTCAATCCCCTCACATGTTTTACAGGCATATTTAGGTCGAATATGTACGACAACCTGGGCTTTTGCAGGAATTATATTGAGCTTTTCACTGGTGTCCTCACCAATTTTTTCCAAAGTAGAACCACATGCACAGGTCTTCTCATCTTCAGAGATATCATGAATTATTTCTACCCTGGGCAAATTATCAGGCAAAGGCTTTCGACCACGTTTTTTACGAGTATGGCCAGGAATTTCAACTTCTCCCTGTTCTTCTTCCTCCTCTATTGCGGGAGGATTTTCTGGTATATCAAAAAAAGGTAACACCTGTTGCTTATTATTTAAAATATACTTTTTCTTTTCTGTCTTGGGTTCAAATAATGCCATATGCAGAACACGGATTTCTTCCTCAAGATGTTGGATTTTTTCATCTTTACTACAAATAATTTTTGCTATTTCTTCTTTGCTTTCAGGTAAAGCCTGTATGATTGATTCCATGCCTGTTACTATAACATATAGTGCTGTTTTTTCAATAATTTATTGACTTTTTGAGTGTTTTTTTTAACCTTAGGTTTCACTATAAGTTAAGCGTTTATGAGCTTTGTTAATATCCAGGCCGGATAATAGCCATTCCATTTGCTTTGTGTCAATTTTTACTACTTCCTGTTCTGAATCAGGCCAGCAGAAATGCTCTTGCTCTAATCGTTTTTGCCAGATGCAAAATCCGTTTTTATCCCAAAATAAAATCTTAACAATATCACGTTTTCGATTACAAAAAGCAAATAGATTTCCTGAAAAAATATCAAGCTCAAAAACCTCAGATACTATACTGCTTAGACCATTTATGGATTTGCGCATATCTGTAGAACCTATAGATATATAGACATTAGTTATTGGTGAAAGTTTCATTATCTACCTCCAAGTATATCTACTGCTTTTGTCAATGTAGATTCATCAAAGTTGATTGATAAGGACAGGGTTATTTTTTCTGACAGCATAACACTGACTCCGGATTCTGATTTAGCTGATGGCTTGGTTTCTGTTATAGTTAAAGGTAAATTTACAAAACTTGGGTTTTGGGAATCTTGTTGATTTTGAAATTTCTTTTTCCAGTAGCGTAAACGATTGCTTCGTAAATTATTTTGCCGACAATATTCTGCCTGACTTAAACCACTTCTCTGGTAGGCTTTTATATGAGCTTGCCAATACTTGATTTGTTTTTTCCGATTTTTGCTTTTGGTTGGGGATGACATGATTTTCCTCCTTTAGTGTTTGTTCATCATCTCATCCTTATTATATAGGGTTTTTGGAGCTTGAAAAGATGGGGTTTAATTGCCGCTTACAAATGATCTTCAATACGCTTAAATCCATGATCTGGATTCTGACTCCTATATTCAATGATAAGGTTCTGAACTTCTGTTGGCAGTGATGAATCTTCGTAAGGATCTGGTTCTGAAGACTGTGGCTTTTCTTCTGGCGTCTCTATCTCATTTGCATTACTTATTTTCTTTTTTTTCCGGTGAATAAAATCATATATCTTTTTTGCTGGTATGCCCAACTCTCTGGCTCCCTCTGCATAGCTCAAACCTAATTTTTGGATCTTGTTTACGATTTCATCTAGCTCCTGCCCGGTATACCTTTTGCTCATCTTTGAACCTCCAATTATGATGTGGAAGTGTTGGGTAATTAACTTTCATAATTGTCTCTTTTATTTTACCCCATGCACTTACTGCCTGAACCAATGGCAACGTTTGTACAATTATATTTATGATGGTCATG
>CAYWNT010000078.1:0-2082 GCA_964459725.1 uncultured Gammaproteobacteria bacterium | reverse complement strand
AAAACCCGAACGATCGGAATATTTACGCTATAGCAACTTTGGTGCACCCGAGGCATGGACTTGGCTTGCCAGAAACAGATTCCCGCCCCCGCCGACATCACAACCGACGCATACGACACCAGATCGGGATGGACTCCCAAGCGAACGCAAAGTCGGACCGAACCGTGGGCCGTCAAGCGAAACAGATCGGCAATTGGCCGACGTGATGTGGGCTCGTAATCGGCCATTGGCTTGCCTTACGACGGTCCCGCGTTTCCGATGCCCATGCAATACATTCCCACGATCAACAGCACCATTCCCAGCACGTGGACCGGCCGAATCGGTTGATCGTAGATGATCAGCCCCATCACGGCCGCCCAGATGAACGTCGAGGCGTAGATCGGATACAACACAGTGACCGTTCCGCCAGCGCGAAAGGCGCTGGTGAACAAGAACATGACCGCGATGTAACAGGCTAAACCCGTCAGAATCCAGGGGCTCAGCAAGAACCAGAACGGGCTGTTACCTGCACGGTCGGTGCCAGCTTTGAACAGGTACTGGCCCCCGGCGCCGAGGACGGAGGCGATCAGCACAAAGACAATTGCCGTCGTTGGAGTCTTCAGCATATGGCTTCTGTCTGACCCGGCATGGCGATCTGGTAGCAGCCGTCCTGGTCGGGCTCAAGTGGTGGCTTGTCCTCGAACGACCGAAGATTATCGACGTCAGCAAGCATCACGTCCGATTTCATCGCATCGTCCCAAGTGATGACGTTGCCGGAATAGGTCGCCAACCGTCCCATGATGGCCGTCATGCTGCTGGTGGCACCGTAGTCGCCTTCGTTATAGATATCGCCACGGCGCAGAGCCGTGAACAGATCGTAATGCTCCTCTTGATGCCCACCGCCGCCACCGGGGCCGTATTTCCAGATCAATTGGCCGTTGGCATCGTAAACCTTGCCGCCGCTGATGTCCGCTCGGCCTCGCGTCCCGAGAACATGTTCGGAGACATTGTTCCAGCAACCACGAATGTGACGGCACTGGCTGTACATCTTGGTGCCGCTCGCGTACGTGAATTCGCAGAAGTGGTGGTCGTAGATCTGGCCGTGTTCCTTGCCGGTTCGCACCTGGCGGCCGCCCATGCCATTGCACTCGACCGGCGGCCCGCCCATCAACCAGTTGCTCACGTCCAGGTTGTGAATGTGCTGTTCTACGATGTGATCCCCACACAGCCAGTTGAAGTAGTACCAGTTCCGCATCTGGTACTCCAATTCGGTCTGCCTTTTACTCCGCGGGTGCACCCGAACGCCGGCTGCGTTCCAGAAGACTCGTGTGCAGACCATGTCGCCGATCGCACCGTCTTGCAGGCGAGCTATTGTCTCTCTGTACTTCTTCTCGTGCCGTCGCTGCAGTCCGACGGCCACCATCAGACCTTTGTCTTTGGCGGTCTCGTTCGCCGCCAGCAGGCGTCGCACGCCGGGGGCATCCGTCGCGCTCGGCTTCTCCATGAACACGTGTTTTCCGGCGCGCACCGCGGCCTCGAAGTGCAGCGGACGAAACCCGGGAGGCGTCGCGAGAATCACCAGGTCGACATCACAGTCGAGGGCCTTCTGAAACCCGTCGAAGCCCGTAAACCGTCTTTCGGCCGGCACGTCGACCAAATCGCGATGCTGGCCTTTGATTCTTCGATAGGCACCTTGGACTTTGTCCGCGAAGACATCGGCCATTGCGATCAGCTTGACAGGTCCGTTCGGCTTGAGATCTTCCTTTGTCGCCGTGTTCAGCGCCTGTACTACGGCGTCCGTACCTCGACCACCGCACCCGACGAGGCCAATCTTGATTTCATCACTGCCGTACGCATGGGCCGCCCGCGTGACGCTAAGACCGCCCGCGACGGCTCCACCGGTAACCCAAAACGAAGAACGCTTGATGAAGTCGCGTCGTGAAGTAGCAGCGGATTTCTCCGCTTTCTTACTGCTCATGCGAGCATTTCCTCAAAAGCCCACGTAATGCGGTGATGAACTAGTACTCTGTCGCTGCTTGATTCTAGGCTGGCCGGGGTTGGAGGGCGTAGCCCGAAACCCCGGGGCTTCCCTCGCTGACGCTC
>CAYWNT010000077.1:0-2118 GCA_964459725.1 uncultured Gammaproteobacteria bacterium | reverse complement strand
TTTAAAACTTCTCGAAGCGCCATTCCATCTCCACCACCAAGAATTAATATCCTATTGCTATGTATTCTTGAAAAATCGCTAGTAACAACAGGGGGGGTTGACTCTTGGTTCAAATACCTGACAACATCATCTTTAGAGACCATTTCAAAACCAGAAAACACGGCTTTGTCTAACTTATTGTCCTCTATTAATGACAACGCTGGTTTAGAGAAACGGGGGCTCTCAGCATCTGATTCCTGATTTGTTTTAGGCATGACCTCTTTTGATTTTTTTATTAAATCCCAAGAAAACTCTTTTTTTAGAGAAACAACACCCAAGATCTCTCCCACAGCAGTTTCTTGACCTGATTCAATTTGATAGAATAAATAGCCATCGCAGGGAGATTCGATATCAATAGTAGATTTCGACGTTTCATAGGTTACAATCATTTCTCCTTTCTGGACGGAATCTCCGTTTTCTTTGTACCACATAGCAACAATCACTGTATCATCACTAACAGACTCTTTAGGGATTTTTATGATCTCAATTTGCTTATCTTGCATTGGTCAACTCCTTAATTGCCAATATTATATTTTCTTTATCCGGGAGTAGAGCCTGTTCAGCGTCCCGTGATGAAGGGAGGAAGGAATTGCAGCCCATCTTTTTCACACTATCTACTAGAATACCTCTCTCCAGAATTTGTGCAACTATCTCGCTACCCAGGCCAGAGATACTCGAGCCTTCCTCAATAGTTAATAACTTACGGGTTATCATGACCGAATTTAGAACAGGCTGAAGGTTCAAGGGTTGAATAGCTGTTGGACAGATAACCTCACAAATAATATCATGCTCATCAAAGACGGCAATGATAACGTCTTCTATATCTTCAAGTATCTCGCCATAACAAAAAACGGTTATGTCTGGAGTTTTCCCTACCGGAGTTATTTTAACCGTAGGATATCTTTCATCGCTATAATAAATACCAAACCCAGGAATTTTTTCAGTGTGTAAGAATTTTGTATACAACACTTTATTCTCTATCACAAGTGTGGGAGATTTTATAGAATTAAATAATTCTTTATATACCAAAGATGGAGAAACGCGGATATTTAACGCCAGAATATTTAAATCGGGAACACCCAAAAAGTGTTTTTCAATAGATTGACTATGGGTAGGGCCATAGCCTCGCTTCCCCCCCATTGGCGTTCTAATAATAAGAGGCACATTGACCTGGTTGTTATACATAAATCTAAATTTACACGCATGATTTAATATCTGATCAAACCCCAGCGTCAAAAAATCTCCGAACATTATTTCTACTATTGGCAAATATCCATTTAGAGCAAGTCCTGTTCCCATACCAATGATTGCACCTTCACTAATTGGGGTATTGATAACTCTTCCCGGAAACTGGGAACTTAGATCCTGGGTCACTTTAAATGCCCCGCCATAAGGAGCTTTAATATCTTCTCCGAGCATTAATATGTTTGGATGGTTCCTGAAGTTTTCTTTAAACGACCTATTAATAAGATCGACTAGTCTCCCTTTCTCAGAAAACCATTTTTCTTCCCATCTAACATCCGCTTCGATCATTGGTACAAAGTCAATTTGTATCTCTGATGGTGGTGAACATTTAGCCTTTACCAAAGCCATACTTATTTCCTCATCTATTTCTTTAATAATATCCTTCAGCTCATCTCCCTGAATATCTAATATTTTATTCAGTGAGTCTTTTTTTTCATACTGAAAGACCTCTTCTTGCTCTCTTGTATCATCTCCTTTGGAGTGAGCTTTTAGCCTATAAGTTTCTATTTCCAACAAAAAGGGCATACTCTTATCCCGAACAAAATCGACGGCTTCTTTGAAGTCTACGAATAATGTGTCTAAGTCCCATGTATTTGTTTTCTTATAATTGATGTCATAAGCGTTTGCTCTATTGGCTATCGTCCCAGCTAAAGTCTCTTTCTGGAGTGTTGATTGTGAAATCCCATTATTTTCTACTGCGATTAATAAAGGTATTCCCCATTTTGAAATAATATTTAATGTTTCGTATAAGATTCCTTGCCCTAGCGTACCGTCACCTAAAAATATAAGACTTAACGCTCCGTTTTTCTTTAGCTTTTCAGCAAAAGCAATTCC
>CAYWNT010000076.1:0-2172 GCA_964459725.1 uncultured Gammaproteobacteria bacterium | reverse complement strand
CAGAGAGAGTCGCCCCTGCAGGAACTCCTGAAATACTGATTATACCGTAAGCGGCAATTAAACCCCATCTTTTCAAAAATCTAAAAACCTGTAAAATAAGGATGAGATGATTAACAAAAACCAAGGAGGAAAATCATGTCATCCCCAGCCAAGGGCAGTATTCGAAAAAAACAAATCAAGTATTGGCAAGCTCATATAAAAGCATACCAGAAAAGTGGTTTGAGTCAGGCTGAATATTGTCGCCAAAATAATTTACGAAGTAATCGTTTACGCTACTGGAAAAAGAAATTTCAAAATCAACAAAATTCACAAAATCCAAGTTTTGTTAATTTGCCTGTAAGTATAACTGACACCAAGCCGGCAACTAAATCAGAATCTGGAGTCAGTGTTATACTATCAGAAAAAATTATCCTGTCCTTATCAATCAACTTTGATAAAGATACATTGACAAAAGCAGTAGATATACTTGGAGGTAGATAATGAAACTTTCACCAATAACTAATGTCTATATATCTATAGGTTCTACAGATATGCGCAAATCCATAAATGGTCTAAGCAGTATAGTATCTGAGGTTTTTGAGCTTGATATTTTTTCAGGAAATCTATTTGCTTTTTGTAATCGAAAACGTGATATTGTTAAGATTTTATTTTGGGATAAAAACGGATTTTGCATCTGGCAAAAACGATTAGAGCAAGAGCATTTCTGCTGGCCTGATTCAGAACAGGAAGTAGTAAAAATTGACACAAAGCAAATGGAATGGCTATTATCTGGTCTGGATATTAACAAAGCCCATAAACGGCTAACTTATAGCGAAATTTGAGGTCTAAAAAACAGCAAAAAAAGCCAATAAAGTGTTGAGAAAACAGCACTGTATGTTATAATAACAGACATGAAGGCTTTACCTAAAAGCAAAGAAGAAATAGCAGAAATTATTTTTAGTAAAGATGAAAAGATCCAACATCTTGAGGAAGAAAACCGTGTTCTGCGCCTTGCCTTATTTGCCCCCAAAACAGAAAAAAATAAATATGTTTTTGATAATAAGCAACTGGTATTGCCTTTTTTTGATATGCCGGAAAATCCTCCAGTAAAAAAAGAGGAAGAAGACCAGGGAGAAATTGAGATTCCTGGGCATACTCGTAAAAAACGTGGTCGAAAGACCTTACCTGATGACTTGCCCAGAGTAGAAATATATCATGATATCCCAGAAGAGGATAAGATCTGTTCTTGTAGCCGTACTATGGAAATAATTGATGAGGAGACCAGTGAAAAGCTTGATATGACACCACCCAAAATGCATGTAGTTGTCCATATTCGCCCTAAATATGCTTGCAAGAAATGTGAAGGTGTTGAAGATGATGGCCCAACAGTCAAGATTGCTCCACCCCCAGCTCAAATTATTCCCAAGTCAATTGCAACTGCTACCCTCCTGGCTTATATTCTTGTCGCTAAATTTTGTGACGCCTTACCTTTTTATCGTCAAGAAAAAATATTTACCCGCCTTGGGATTGATATCTCCAGGCAAAACATGTGTAACTGGGCTATGAAGATTTCCCAGGCATGCGAAAAATTAATGGAACTGCTCTATGACCAGGTTAGGGGTGGCCCGGTAATTAATGCAGATGAAACTACGGTTCAAGTTTTAAATGAACCAGGGCGTTCTCCTCAACAAAAATCTTATATGTGGGTTTTCCGGGGAGGAACCTCTGACTCCCCTGCAGTTATATATCAATATCAGCCAAGCCGTGCAGCCAGAATTGCAGAAGATTTCCTGCGCGGTTACCAGGGAGTGGTGCAGACTGACGGCTATGTCTCCTATGATTTTCTGGATATCTGGGAGGATATTCTGCACGTGGGTTGTTGGGCTCATGCCAGACGGAAATTTCACAAGGCACTTAAGGCTGGGGCAGGTAAAAAGAAAAGTAATGCAAACAAGGCTCTTTCCATTATAAGAGAACTTTATCGTTTAGAGAAGCAGGCAAAAAAAGATGGCCTGACTCCTGATGAAATAAAGGATATGCGTCAGAATAAGGCTAAGCCTATACTCGATGATATGAAAATATGGCTTCTGGAGCGTAAGCGTAATGTGACTCCCAAAAGTTTAACGGGAAAAGCCATTACTTACTGCCTGAACCAATGGCAACGTTTGTACAATTATATTTATGATGGTCATG
>CAYWNT010000075.1:0-2174 GCA_964459725.1 uncultured Gammaproteobacteria bacterium | reverse complement strand
ACGAACCAAGCGGCACAGCGAGCTGCTCACATCCATGAGCACAACACCAAAAGCCTTGAGCTGGGCTGAGATGCCTGCATTGGCAAATGCGCCACACAGGCACACTCCGTACACAATGGGACAGCGGCTTTACGTCATCAACCAGTGTGCTCACCTCAACAACAACAAGGCCCATGTCCCTGCAGGCTTCACGCAGTATGAGGCTGTTGCTGTCCGCAACAACGTGAATCGAAAGACACTGTCGGACTGGTGGAGGGACCGTGAGAAGATCCGTGAGCACGTTGAGAACGGATATGCAAGGGCACGATCATATGCAAAGGGTGTGAGCAATAAGCGCGCCTGGCACAAGGACAGTGGTGTGCTGCTGTCACGCATCGAGTGGATGGCGTTTGAAACGAAGCTCGCTCGCCGCATTACAGATGCAGGCGATGCGGGTGTTGACACACACCTGCCGTGGGTGCTGCGTCAAGCAGCAATCCTTGCTGATGAGAATGGGATTGCTGGTGAGGAGGGAGAGAGGCTGCAGTTCCACCGCAAGTGGGCTGCAGGGTTCTTTGCACGGCACGGGTTCACAGCACGCAACGGGGTGGACAATGACAAACAGCAGACAGTGGAGGAGCGCATTCCAGCAGTCACACGTTGGCATGAGCAGTTGTGGCAGCTGCAGGCAGGACTGATTGGCAGGGTGCCACTCTACAAGCTGCCAGCAGACGCGAAACTCACAGAAGGATGTGTTGTCAGCGTCAAATTCCCCATCGCCAAGGACCCCGACGCGAAGCCAGGCACCATCGATGCCTCTGACCACCATGCTTGGTTTGATGGATGCATCATGGCCCCACTGCCAACCTGCTCGTCGTCGCACGTGTTCGAAATCTACTTCCCTGCTGATGGGAAGACAGAGACGCACACACTCGCACGCAGCACATACGGCAAGAAGTGGGTTGTCAGAGGCGAGTGCCACAGTGCTCACAGTGCACGGACACTGGACCCACCTCTGTGGGTGAAGCTGGGCTACTCACCGACAGGCCGCTTCAAGCCATCAGAGGTGGGCAACTTTGACCAGGCCCCGCTGTACTTCGACCACAACCGGCCTGTGTACATCAAGTGTGGGCACAAGCGCACGCGCAATCAGCAAAAGGTGCTGGCAGACAGGATAGGCACGATTACGCTGCTACTGACTGCAGACGGCCAGTGCCATGTGATGTGCATCTTCCACGGCACCCATGAGGCAGAGCTCAAGTCAAAGAGGTCGCAGGCAATCAAGGACGAATTTGCCGCTGCCAAGGCCCTAGGTGTTTTCGTGACACTGCAACGCAAGGCATGGCACGACGGGAATGTCAGTATGGAGTTGTTCACAGATGTGCTGCCAGAGATATGGCCCAGAGTTGAGGGCCACACAGACCTTGGGACAGAGAAGCGGCTCCTAGTTGGTGACAACTTGAGTGCCCAGACGGGGGAGGAGTATGTTCGGCTCGCACGTGAGAACTCGAGCACACTCCTCCGGTTCCTGCCACCAAATTGTACTGACATGTTGCAGCCTGTGGACGCAAACATAGCAAAGCTGGTTCAGGATTATGTTTGCAATCAGTACGAGCTCTGGGTGGAGGAGCCAGCGGTCGTGGCACGCATGCAAGTGGGACCTACTTTCTCGGCCGCGGA
The DNA here is from genome assembly GCA_964459725.1 of uncultured Gammaproteobacteria bacterium. GTDB lineage: Bacteria > Patescibacteriota > Patescibacteriia > Patescibacteriales > UBA12075 > CAYWNT01. The sequence goes on along the minus strand of CAYWNT010000075.1, from coordinate 515 downwards.
ACGGCGCAAGCTGGCAGTGAAGTGGGTCAGCGAGGGTGTAAGGAAGAAGCTCACTCCAGAGAGGATACGGCGTGCTTTTCGGAAGACAGGCACATATATTGCTGCAGATGGGTCTGTGGACACGGAGGTGGAGCCACAGCATGCAACAGAGAAAGTTGGATACGTGTTTGACAGCAACAAGGTCACACGTGCACCCACTGACCAGCCAAGGCTTGAACCCTTTGGCCCTGTGATGACCAAAGCCTGACTTGGAGGAGCAAATACACGTGCTGCAGCACAGCAAGACACGACACACTGGCAGTGGTTCCACACACAGACTGAACAGCAACTTGCACAGTGTAGCAGCAATTGTGACTCAGAGTGTGTAAGAAGTGTATCATACCTCAAGAAGGTCACCACTGTCACGCCGTGTGGACGGTCACCACGGTGATGATGGTGTTGTTGTTGCTGTTGTTGTTGCTGTTGTTGTGGTGGTGGCTGTTGGTGGTGGCTGTTGGTGTTTGTGATTGTGTTGT
>CAYWNT010000074.1:0-2175 GCA_964459725.1 uncultured Gammaproteobacteria bacterium | reverse complement strand
CACGCCCCCAAAATACCAGGCAAGTCAACAATGGTTCTGGTGTCCGCTCACATTGTGAACACCAAAATACGAGAGACAACCGATGCGCTTCATATTGATGAAGACCATTTTCAGCGGCTGAAAACCCCCGACTACTATGATGAATCGAAGTACACCGCGATTTACGAACTCTTGAGCATACTTTCTCGAAACTCAACGAGCATGTCGTTGGAGAACGTATTTGAGTCACTGAACGATACATTGAAAAAAGCCGACTTCGACGGACTGATCAAGAGCCTAGCTGCGGATCATCTAATCGAAAGGGATGCCGCAAGCATTCGCTTTAAGTACGAAATCGTGCGCCGCAGCTGGAATTTCCACAACGCGGGAGGTGCATAGTGGGACCTAGTGACCAAGAACCTGCAATTGGCAATGAACTGATTGGGCGAAGCGGGTTGCTCAAGAAGATTGAGAACACGTTGCATGCGCAGAACCTTTTGATCACCGGACCGCGACGGATCGGAAAGACGTCTCTCGTGCTTTCGCTAGTGCAAGAGAAGATGGAGGGTTTCCGTTTCACATACGGTTCGTTCCGTGATCGGCACTCACGTCGGCAAGAATTGGTCAGATGGCCACATTCCCACCCGCTTGATAGCGAGTTCCTTCATGCGCTGCGAGCAGGACACATTGAACACTTGGTCCACGTTTTGGAACTCATTGCGAGGGAGGCTGGGCACCATTCCTCACGGTGGGTTCTAATACTCGATGACTTTGACGAACCATCTCTTGGCGAACAGGAAACCAGCGCCCTATTTCATACGCTTCGTCGGATGCGAATGGAGTTTGAGGGACTTCGGTTCATCCTATCGGGCGTATCGGCGTCTAGAATCGAAAGTGGGTCGTCACTTTTGTCCGGCACGTTGAATGATCTAATTCAAATCACTGTTGGACCGCTTGAATTCAGCGACGCTTCAAGACTTGCCGCTCAACAATTGAATCGCGAACCTTCTCAGATTCTCGCGAATAGAGTGGCTTGGCTTTGCGACGGATTTCCGCATCTCACACGCCTTGTTGCATCCGCATGCAACAAAGACCCCGTCTTACGAAAGACGCGAGGAAGGCGAATCTCAAGACTGTTTGACATTGTGACGCACATGTTACAAGCCCGAGACGATGCGTTTCGTTTTGAGGAGACACTTGAAGCTACAAGCTCGCTACTGGCGGAACGGAAAGACTTCGCCTACGAAATACTTGACCAGATTTCGGTTGGTCTGTTTGATGAGAAAAGCGATAAGCACGCACGGGCAACCGAACATTACAGCTCAACGTTGCGGCCGCTGGTTGAGTCAGGCATCGTCGAAAGACCTGAAACAGGAGGCTTGCGATTCGCCTCAAAACTCATGCATGCTTGGTGGTTCAATCGCGACGGACATTCACTGCGATCCAACGACTACTGGCCATTTCCTTTGCCCATCAAGCCGGATTCCGTTCTGACTTCCTACATGGATTGGGCTCATCTCAGATTAGGCGAATCCCGTGAATCAGCTGAGCTCGCTGAAAGAGCTTTCTTCGAGTTTCATCGCGTTGACGAAGAAATCGCGTTGATACTCAGTAACAAGAGCGATGTCGGGAGTATTTTGTCGCTGAAGTTGGCACAAATGGTTCTTGAGTCTGCCCAATCCGCTTTGAAACACTGTTTGTCAGACGAGGGCGTGTTCCTGACTCTCCTCGGTCGGGACCAAGACAGCTGGGCCCATGCAGCATCATCAGGTTTTCCATTCGCAGGGTTGGGCGGAGTAAATGAGATCGTCAGCGAATTCGAGGAAGGGTTATTTGGTGAAAATGACACTGTGATTACCACGCTGGAGAAGTTTCCGGAGATTGAAAACGTGGGCATCCGAACACTCGGGATTGGCCGCGTAAGCTTGATTGACGAAAGGGAATCCATTTCGCCGTTTGCATTGCTAGCATTTTTTTCCGCGAGGAGGCTTTCCGACTCTCAGCAATCCGTTTCCCAAAGCCTGTTGCGCCAAGCGTGTGGCAAAATTGCTTTGGTCACTTCGATCGGGAGACGTCGAGAACCTTTTTCCGTTCGCAGACTGAAGAAACGAGATCACAATTGACTCATATTCGCGAATTTGCTCTAAGGAAGCGCGTAATTTCTATTTCCCGAGAACAAGGAATGGATTATACCTC
>CAYWNT010000073.1:0-2197 GCA_964459725.1 uncultured Gammaproteobacteria bacterium | reverse complement strand
GCTACGGGCGTATATATTACAATCCTTGTTTGTTTAATTCATTTAACAACATTTAATGTAAGATTAACATATTTCGTCAACACCAAAATCCTATACAAAACAAATAAATCTCTATAAAATAAAAATCCTTACCCGAGGCTAAAATCCTCGTATTTAAGGCACGTTCTTTAAAATCAAGAGAAAAGTCTATAAATAAAGGAATAAAAATTTTCTTCCCCCGCCTTATTAAGTTTTATTTTCCCCCCGCGTACGCGGGGGAAAATAAAATCTAGGACTTACCGCGGAACTGGGGAAGAAAATTTTTATTCCTTTATTTACTATATTAGCCTAAATTCAACCAAAAGGAGAAAAAGCAATGATTAAAAAATCATATTTACTGTTAGGGATTTTAATGATTAATTTACTTGTATATTCATCTTGTGGTGAAGAAAAAGACAAAAAATCTACCACTAAAACAGAAACTAACAATAACAATGAAAAAGATAAAGTTATTAATGTTGTTGAAGGAAACATTGACGATGGTGTATTCTCAGAAGTAGTTAAATTAACATACATATTCGAAGCTAGAACACTTTCTTGTAGTGGGACTCTTCTTCAACCAAATATTGTACTAACAGCTGCTCATTGTCTCTGTCCTGTCCCCCTTGATTTAATAGATGCTGAAACTAATCTTAATCATCACTGTTTAGTAGATCCTTCTATTATTTCAGTAAAAACATATACTGACGGAAATTATGGTGATTTTAAAGAAATGGCAAATGTTGCATCATACCATCTAACTGATGATGTTTCTTTACCTATATATTGTGACGATAGAAGAGAATGCACAATCTCAGGAGACGTTATTGATGATATCGCGATACTAGTATTAGATAAATCCTTAAATATTAAAGACAAAGATCATGACTATGCTATTATATCTCCAGATATTCCAGTAATAGAAGAGACAAACCTTACTATAACAGGATTCGGCCGATTATTCTGTAATGTTGGTTTAAGAGAAGATGATAATAACAGGCGATATGGGATTATATATGCTAATTCTACTTCTTTACTACCTGAAGAAAAACAAATTAAGATTACTTCGTCAGTTAATGGAGCAAGTGGTGATTCTGGGGGACCATTGTTTTATGGAGAAATGCCTGCTGCTCCTCGACGAATTATAGGAGTTTTTAGTTATTCTTCTGATGATGTTGATGATTGTTCTATAGCTTATTTCATGGATGTCAGTTATTATTTTGAATTCATTAAATCAATAATGGATTCTAATCCATCCTGTGAACAACTGTGTTCTGAGAAAAATTGTGGTATGTTTAGGAACTGTAATTGTGGTACTTGTACTGACTGCCGAAGTGAATGTATTGATAATATTTGTAAACCGGTTTCTCAGGTTAAAGAAGATTGTAACACCCTTGATGGCAATATTCATTGGGTAGATAGTTGTGGTGTTTTTGAAGAAATTAAAGAAGAATGCCAACATGGCTGCAACCCTGACACTGATACATGTATCACTTGTCAGGAAATATGTTTTAATGCTGGGAAACAGTGTGGAGCTCATCAAAGTTGTGACTGTGGTACTTGCAATGATTGTCGAAATGTCTGTAATGACAATGGAATCTGTGAGGCACCTAATGTTCATTACAAATGTCGTAACGGACACCTTCGATGGATTGATAATTGTGGAGATGTTACTGATATATATTTAGCATGTGTTTATGGATGTGTTGAAGACAGTGATGTATGTAATGAGCCTTCTTGTTCTCAAATATGTGCGAATGGTAATCAAGAATGTGGAGTTTATCAGGGATGTGATTGTGGAGAATGTTCTGATTGTCAGGAGTGCGAGAGTGGTGTTTGTAAAGATGACAGTTTATATGATAAATGTCGTGATAGAAATGATATTTGGAGTAGAAATGATTGTGAGTGGATAGAACTTAAGGAAAATTGTCCTGGAGGTTGTGAAGATGGTAGTAGTGAGTGTAATTGTTATGATTCTACTTATAATGAATATTTATATTGTAAAGATAGCACTAATGAATTGTGGGGGGAAAATAATTGTGGAGATGAACGGTTTGTGAAACTGTGTGAAGAAGAATGTAAAGATGGTAAATGTAAGATTTGCGATGAAACATATTATCCATCATATTGCTCTGGATCTGAATTATCAGCTCACACCCCGGATTTCCCTCTATTCCCA
>CAYWNT010000072.1:0-2219 GCA_964459725.1 uncultured Gammaproteobacteria bacterium | reverse complement strand
CTTCTTCCTCCATAAGTAATCAGCTCAGGAAATTATATACTATGATCGAGGATATAGCTGAAGGTGAGGGAGATCTTACAGCGGTTCCCAGAGAAAGCTGCAGATTGTAATAAATTGAATTTTATATGCTTATTGACACCATATTAAGGTCATTTTTGAGGTATTAATTCAACATTTAACGACGTCGAGTAACTGGGTTAGTGTTTCGAGTGTAAAAAGTGAAAAATTAAAGGAATTTTTGGCGTAAATATCCAACCGATCCAGTTTTCCTTTTTTTAAAGTACTGGATACCTATTTGCACTTCGGTATTTTTATTGACTGTTTTTACTCAACAATCAACCGAGGCAGTCCTTGCTTAAGTACTCCATTCGTCAGAGCACGATAGATTGTTTCCATTGAGTTAACCTTGTAGCACAAAAACAATGCTCTGATTTTTTCCCATAATTCTCGTTTACTACCAAGTTTTTTCCAAACGGCACAAAAAAGAGAGCAACAAATCTGTTGAGCCTGGTCTACCAGAAATGCCAGCATCATGAGCATGATGAATATTATACTGAGATTCTTTTTTCCTAAACCATAATTGTGGCCTAAATTATATCCTTGATTTTTGAGAGTATTAAATGTTTCGTTTTCGATTTTCCATCGTGCACGACCGCCACGCATAAGCTTAAATATGTTCTCTTCTGTGACTGTAAAATCAGTAACCCAACAAAAATGCATAGTCTTACCGGTTTTTATATTTACCTCCCAATATTCTATGAGGTTTACTAAAATATCCTGGTTAGATTTGTTCAGAGGAACACTGTTTACAAAGCTGAAACAATGATCTATTGCAGAATTTTTCTCATCTGGGATGATTAATTCTGTCGTCTTCCCTTTGTCTGCAGCTTTATTGACATAGTCAAATAGAAATTTATGGTCACCTTCTTTCACGCCTAAAATGAAGTGACAATTATTTTTTTTGATATCCTTAATATGCGGTGCATTAGAGCTAAGACCATCTTCAATTATAATTAGAGGTAAGTGGGGATGCTCTCGGCGGAGGTCTTCAAGGAATCGTTTAGCTGCATTTTTTTCACAATCATTTTTATTTTCTCCATCCTGTTTCTTGATTGGCTCAGGGCATAAAGGAATAACTTCTTTACGCTCAGGATGAACAATGGAAGCTCCAAGCATCTGAAGATAGTAACTGCTTTGTCCCGTTTTTCTATTTACTTTTTCCATACACAAAGGTGAATGACGAACAGATGAGGAAAAATATCCAGTTCCATCAAGGCTTAATAAATAACAGCCATCCATGAAAACAAATTTTTCTAATGCTTTACCACGTTGCATTTTTGAAAAGATATCTTTAAATAATGGTCGAAGGTCTGTGGGGTCTACTCCATCTAATATTTCACGCATTGAGCTATCACAGGGGATTGAACCAATACCATATATTGTCATAAGATTGTGTAAACACCATTGACGTCGATTATCAAAAGCTAGAAGTGATGGATCTTTGAGTGAAAACATTGCAAAACCAGACATTAAAGCATCAGTTAGACTTATTTTAACTTTGCCTGGCCGGTGATCCTGTATTTTGTCAAATCCTGTTCTCATGGAATGAAAAAGAGAATCGGCATTAAGATGTTTACGCATTTTTACTCGCTCAGTACGGATAATGTTGTGTTTGTGATTTCTGACAAGTTTTCTAATATAAGACATTTGGCTCTCCTTTATAAGTGATTGATATTCCTATAAAAAATCGCTGCGCATTATTAGAGGTTTGTCAAGTAAATAATTCGATTATTTACGTTTTTTATTAATAAGTTTTCTAACTATTCCTGCTCAATTGTTATTGTTTCTTTCTTTAAATTATTTAATTTTTTTAGAACAACTATAAGGATTGATTGAGCTCCTCGAAATCGGACAATTGCTTCAAAGCAACTGCGAATACAATAATTTTACATTTTTTTAAGCAAAGCCTGTTGTCATAATTTTATAAATGCAATTTGAAATCTAATCTGTTTTTTGCTTTTATTAAAAAAATAATGAAAATGGACAAATTCGTTAGTACGGATTATCAAAGAGTTTACGAATAGATAAAATTGAAACTGAGCTATAGTTACGCTTAAAGGCTATCCGGGAACCGCTGATCACTTACCTGTTTTGCTGTTGAAAAACCAGACAGAAGAATGAGTGAAATTATATCCTTGTCAATCATTCCATCAAGTTCT
>CAYWNT010000071.1:0-2255 GCA_964459725.1 uncultured Gammaproteobacteria bacterium | reverse complement strand
TTGCGGATACTTGGATTTTCAGAGGAAATCGTGGCGGGAGTTCCTATCCATCTTGTCAACAATATCTAATGTAAACTATGCCATGACTCAGTGGGCAGTATTCTTTGTAATTTATATTGTTTATCCTAGAACTTTTTCCTATACTGAAAAACAAAGTAGAGGAGTTTATAATGACAAAACAGTCCAAAATATATTTAGTTATTGGTCTTAGCTTTAGTCTTGTTACAGGTGCTGCTGTTATTGCTAGTAGCATGGGAATTTTAAACTCATTTATCTCTGAAAATATTTTATCTCCAAGTAATTCAAAAATAAGTGATAAAAGTGTTGATGATAACGAATCTCAAATAAACTCTAATGGGTTTACAATGAAAATGTTGTTTGAGAAAACTTTTTTTACTTTCACAGAAGTGAAAGACAATAAAAAACAAAATTATTATTCAGTAACAACATTTCATCATGATGGCACAAGCTCTATTTCCAAAAATGGGGATTTAATAAACATTGCAAACTATCATGTTGAATCTGGATATCTATATGTTGAAAAATTAGATTCAGATACGACAAATAAATTTGAGATAGTTCCAGGTAAAAGAAATGGCACGGAAATTTTAAAATTGAAAATGTATGAAAAAAAAGAAGGAAAGTATTCTCATGTTGCGAATTGTCTAGTCTTTGCAGCACAGAAGGACCTAGATATATATCTTAAGCAAGGTGGGTATTTAAAAGTAAGTAATGATCTTTTTGAAATGAAAACTAAAAAAGTTAAAACCATTGACTATAAGACACTTACAAATGTCATAGGTATGGAAACAAATGATCCTAGTAGAGACTACTTTACAGTCTCTTTTACTCAATACTCATTCAGTGGTGTCGAGTATAAATATGATGGCACTTTTTGGAAGGTGAGTGACAGTTTTTTTGGAAGGATAGAATACAAAAGTGGAAATACTGTCTCTATCATTGAAGGAGGTAATGAGGTTAAAGCTGATCTCTTTTTGGCCAAAACTGAACAAGTTTTAAGTATTGGGCCAAGAACTTTCAAAGATTTATTCATTACTGATTTAGAGCTCCATGTTACTGATCCTGGAGCTGGGTGGGACGGTACTTGGGTCTGGAAGCCTATATATAGAAAGGGAGATGAAATAATAAAAGTGGTAACAAATGAAAAACTAAAAGAGATGCTTTTAAGAAAGGACTTTTGGCTTGGAGGAGCAAATGGTTATGTGTTGGTTGGGAATCCCAAAGATGTTTCTGGAGATATTATTAGGGGAATATTTAATGGTTTTATTGCAGGCTGCACACCTTTAGAAGGAAGTAAATGTACGAAATATAAAAGAACTAATGTAAAAATTGGCAGCTGGAGTTTTGATCCTAAAACCGGAGTGACTCTAGATCTTCCAAATATATTCCAAACAATAAGTGTAGATGCTAAAGGCCAAGTGAAAACTTTAGAAAAAGATAAAGTTCGTTCAGTTATGCGTGAATTGTGGTTTTCTGGATCAGATGCCACAGATGAAAACTTTAGAATGTTGCTTCTTGCTCCTTAGACATCGTAAAATGCTCGATCTAATTTCATTTAATAACAAAATTACCATCTTTATTTAAAGTATGCATTAGAACATTTGTCAGAATAACTTTGTAGCGATATTCATTTTTAGCAGGAGCAATTTTTCTGAAATTATATCCTGATATTTTTATAACTGTATCTAATTCCTTCTTGCTATCAAAAAATAAACGATGTCGCGCCACTTTAGTTCCTTTAGTGTCATAAATACTCAATAAAAGATAATTTAAATCAATTGAGCTTCTTACTTTTATCGTTACGTATAGTGTGCCATCTTTTTCTTTAAATATAATTTTTTTTAGCTTGGGAATCTCAACAACATCTTTTTTGGGGAATAATTTTAGATCGTTATTTGTTAAATGCTTTCCTTTGTATGGCATTGTTCTTTTATCTTTAAATAAACATTTATAAACAGGAATATTGCTGCTCATCATATGCTTGAAAACACTCTGCTTAACTTTGTTAAATCCTGGACAATTAACTAAGAAGTATTCAATGTCCGAAGGAAGTAGGGAACCCCAAATTTGGGCCTCAGCTTCCCAATTAGTATCAGCATTCTTTTTTAATTTTCCTTTATCTTTTCCTTTGAATCTAAATGTATGAATTTCATTCGAAGACTTAGTGCCTAGTGAATCACTTAGTGAAAAAGTTGCTCTTCTTTTTATTTGATCTTTTAACCTTGCCAGAATAT
>CAYWNT010000070.1:0-2272 GCA_964459725.1 uncultured Gammaproteobacteria bacterium | reverse complement strand
CTTGGGATGCTAAGTGGGACTCTCTGTCTGATATGACTTTGGCTACTGGCAATATCTTTGTTGGTGACGGGTCAAACAATCCGGTTGCTAATTCAAGTATTTTTGTAAACGGATCAAACGTTGGTATTGGAACCACTACCCCAGGAGCAAACCTAGAAGTGGTTGGTTCAACATTCCTCGGAACAACTACAGTATCATCCTGGAACGAAGTAATATCAGTAGACGGAGTTCATTATCCAAAAACAAGTGCTGGTATTCAACAAGCCATTGATGACCTTGGAAGTGACGGAGGTAAAGTATTCCTGCCTGAAGGTGTTTATGATATTACCAATACAATTGATATTCCATCATATATTTGGTTAGACGGTGCGGGAGCTAGTTCTACAATTCTATATTTGGCTGATGGGGCTAGTTCGACTTTGACAAATAATACAATGATCAATGCCTATAATGGAAATTCTACAAGTTATGATAAATTATCAAATTTTAAAATAGATGGTAATAAGGCAAATAATGGAGGAGGAACTGTGAACGCTATTAATCTTATAGCTATTAATAATTTTGAGCTTTCAGGATTGTATATTTCAAATGTTGATGATTCTGCAATTTATGCCACTATGGCCAATAACGGTTTTATTACTAATTGTACATTTAGAGACAATGATATTGGACTTGATTTAGATTCTTCGGCATCTTTGCTGGTTGTTATTAATAATATTTTTGATAATAATAGCAGTTATGGAATAGAGTTAAACAACTCAACTGAGTTAAGTATTGTTGATAATATTATCACTAGCAATGGGGTTGGAATATATGCTCATTTTCTTAGCTACAAGATATCTATTCATAATAATATTATTGACAATAATACAGCCCAAGGAATACATTTTGATTGGGTGTATCTTTCGAATGTTATAAATAATTCTATCACAGGTGGTACAATTGGTATCGAATTAACAAATAGCCAAACTCATAATAATAAAATACAAAATAATTACCTTAGAGAGATTTCTAGTAGAGCGATTAGTGTTACAGATGCAAGAAATATACTAATTGCAGATAATTTAATTTCAATGGATATCGGTACCTTTACAGATGGAATATATTTAAACAATGCAGATGATAATAATATATCAGCAAATTTAATTTCTAGTATAGGTGTTAATGATAATGGAATCAATTTAGTAAGTGGAGATGATAATAATATGGTAGGTAATAAGGTGGCTCCTTCCTCTGGTACAGGCCATTCAATTATAATTGGTGGATCAGCTGTAAATACATCTGTTTCGGGAAATAAATATGGAGATATAGATGATCAATCTGCTACTACTCGTTATGTTCAACCAGAGAGAGTAACACTTTATTCAGATAATGAAGTAGCATTTTCGCCACTTTCAGTAGTAGCATCATCAAGTGAAGCCCTAGTTCATATCGAGCAACAAGGCTCAGGAGATATAGTTAATATCAAAGATGCTAGCTCAAATGATGTGTTTGTAATAGATAGTGATGGAGATGTGGGTATAGGAACATCTAGTCCAGCGGCTGAAGTATATGTTTATAAAGATGAAAATACTACAACCTCTATTGTGATAAGTAATCCACATAGTGGCAATGTAGCAAACTCTGCAATTTATCTGCAAAATGAATCAGGTAATATGGGTGGTTTAGTAGCAGGATCACAAGCATTTGCCCCTATACCTATTTTTCAAGACAGGCTTTCTCTGTATACACCAAATTCTATTTCAGAAGGTATTAATATTGCGGCTGGTGAAGCATTCGCAGATATTAGATTTTATTCCGGAGGTTATGATGCTAATGATGAAAGGATGAGGATAACCGCTGGTGGTTATGTTGGTATAGGCACAACTAGTCCTGTTTCAGATCTTTCTGTAGTAGGAACAACTACTATAACTTCCGCAATCTGTTTAGGTGGATCTTGTATTTCAGACTGGGGTTTAGCCGGTACTATAGACGGATCCGGAACAGGCGGACAAGTAGCTTACTGGTCAGACGCCAACACCCTAACCTCAGAATCAGAGCTCTCAGTCACTAGAGGTGGTACAGGCAAGTCAACTTGGGACCCAAGCGCTATCCTCATCGCCTCAACCACAGGAACTGATCTAACCCAAATCGCTACAGGCACCAACGGACAAGTCTTGAAAGTAGTAAACGGAGTTCCAACCTGGAGCGCTACCAGCTCAGGAGGAGTACACCCGCTACTATCAACTGATCACAGTGACACAAATAGTGGAGCAACTGTAGCTGACGGAGA
>CAYWNT010000069.1:0-2339 GCA_964459725.1 uncultured Gammaproteobacteria bacterium | reverse complement strand
GCTGCTAACAACATATTTTCTGTTGCAGCTGCACAATTCTATGGTGCGAGAGGAGAGCATCTTTATACTATACAGAATTGTGCAGCTGCAACAGAAAATATGTTGTTAGCAGCAAATGCATTAGGCTTAGGGGGATGTTGGGTTGGTGCTTTTGATGAACCAAAAGTTAGAACATTATGTCAACTACCTGAACAGGTGATGACTCATGCTATATTAACTATAGGATATGCAAGTGAGAAACCATTACTACCACCTAAAAAAAGGATAGAATGGTTAGTAGGACTAGAGAAATTTATTGCCAGGAAGAAAACACCTCAGAGAGGGTATACTAGTCAGGTATGGCCTAAGATTATAGAGGGTGCTAAGAGAAAGGTTAAAAAGCATCTAGATAGAGTTAAGGAAGAATAATTCTTAATATTATATTTCGTTAATAACTATAAATTAGGATAGAAATAAGTATATTATACGACGATAAAGCACAATAAAAACGAAAAGTTTAAATACTAGAAGTGATATTATAAATAAAATAAGAAATGTGCTTAATTGAGTTTTTTTGGCGAAAAACCCGATTAAGAGTTTGTTTTTGGCGAAAACGGTGTTATTTGGTCTTTAACACGTTAACGAATAAACTTTTGGCGTTCGTAAACAAATTGGCGTTTGTTTAAAAACTTGTTCTAGAAGTAATAATAATCGAACTTGAATATAAAGATTTCGGTGCTCTAAGCTATATATTCAGGTAACCACAATGCCACAAAAGGAGGGGTGCAAAGATGGACGTAATCGTAAATAACGCATTAAAACATGCGGCAGAACAACAAATAGGGGAAGTAGAAGTAAACCAAGCTAATATTAAGGTGTTTGGTGTTGGAGGAGCTGGAAACAATATGGTTGGTTGGCTTTACCAGAAAGGAATAAAAGGTGCTGAGATTATTTGTGCAAATACAGATATACAGCATTTAAATATAATAGATTCTGACAGAAAAATTCTGATCGGAAAAGGAGTTACACGTGGTTTAGGCTGCGGAGGATTCCCAGAAAAAGGTAGTGAATCAGCACAAGAATCATTGCAAGAAATAAAAGAGTCATTAAAAGGAAGCGATATGACATTTGTTTGTGCAGGAATGGGTGGCGGAACAGGAACAGGTGCTGCGCCAATAATCGCACAAGTAGCAAAAGACGCTGGTTCAATCGTAATTGGAACAGTAACAATGCCTTTCAAAATTGAAAGAGCAAGAGTAGATAAAGCAGAATTTGGTCTACAACAATTAAGACAAGTTTCTGATACAGTTATAGTAATAGACAATAATAGATTAGTCAATATTGCAGGTAATCTACCAATACAACAAGCATTTGCAGTAGCAAATGAATTGATCAGTACAATGATCAAAGGAATAGTTGAAACTATTGCAGTTCCATCATTAGTTAACTTAGATTATGCAGACGTTAAAGCAATCATGACAAATGGTGGAGTAGCAGCAATCGGAGTTGGATGTAGCGATACAAACAACAAGGTAGAAGAAGCTGTTAAAGGTGCATTAAGCAATCCTTTACTAGACATCAGCTACAAAGGAGCAACAGGAGCATTGATCCATATTTCAGGTGGAAGTGATATGACACTTTATTAGATCAACAGAGCTGGAGAACTAGTTACAGAAAGTCTTGACCCTGATGCAAATGTTATCTGGGGAGCAAGAGTTAGTGATGACCTAAAAGGAAAGCTGAGTGTAATGACTATCATTACAGGCGTAAAGTCACCTTGGATATTAGGAAAGGTAGACTACAGCAAACCAACCCCACAAGCATCTCAGCTTAGTGAGGAACTAGGGATAGAGATAGTTTAAGGTTGGATTATATTCACCCCTTTAGTCTTGTGGTGAGTTTTTCTTGGCCTTCATATTTTTTAAACCACCCCCAACGTTTCAAAGATTGAAGGTCTTTATCTCCCGCGAGGGAGATATTGTTTTTTTTTATTTAAGAAAGTAGATAGAGTTCTATAGGAAAGAATAAATATATTTATTCTTAATATAGTTTTTAATGAAGAAAATATTGATATTATTGGTTATTTTGCTGTTTGTAGTTAGTTGTTCTAATAATGAGGTTGGTTCAGTTTTTATAAAGAAAACAGGACAGGCTAATACATTGGATCTTTCTATTAGTGGTTCAGGTACTGGTGGAAGTGGTGATATTCCTGATTGTGAGAGTGATGATGATTGTCCACCCGAATCAGAGATCAATTGTCCTGAAGATTGCGGATTATCTCCTGTAGAAGGGTGGAGATATACTAAGAAATATTTAGAGTCTGAAGGTATTGAAACTGAAATGTATACAGAGGAAGATAC
>CAYWNT010000068.1:0-2356 GCA_964459725.1 uncultured Gammaproteobacteria bacterium | reverse complement strand
CGTCATTTATTTTTACAATTCTCCCTCAAACACCACTTTCGATCATAACTCATTTATTCGTCCCTGTGTTCGGACCCGGTCATTAACCAATTGTCTCCGACGCCTTATGACTTGTCGATGATGGCGTTCTTTTTCTGTAGGAACATGCACTCGTTTCAGCATTCCCTTAGCAAGCAATAGTGCTAATTTGCGGCTATTCCGCTTGTCTGTCTTTACTTTGTTACCATATTCCAGAGGAATGAGACTCGGAGGGGTTACAACGCAGTCGGCGCCAAAACTAATCAGATGATCATGTAACCAAAAACCAAAATACCCAGCTTCATAAACTGCATGGATGGGATGTTCTTTATACTTGAGCAGTTGTTTTTCAAGAGATGCCCAACTACCAGGAATGCTACTACAGAACAATTCAACATCTGTGGTTCTGATCGTTACATGCCATTTCTTTTTATGAAAATCTATGCCAATAAAGATTGTTTCTTCTTTTGCGATCTGCTTGTTGCCAGTCTTCATAAGGCCCTCCTTGGGTTGGTGGTATTGGGTTTGTATATAACAATACCAAGTTTGCCAGGAAGGTTCTCTTTACATCATGGTTACTCTATTATTATAGTTTCACTTTCTAAGGCAACAGATTCCGCAAGACCAGAAAAGCATAGCTTGACCTGTTGAACGTAAAATCAACCCTCCAATTACTATTCCAAAAAATCAAAGCAATCTTTCAACCCCTGAGAGCGTCTCCGTATTCTCTAAGTGGTATTCCGGTACTGTCTGGATTTGTTAGCTTGTGTATTTTGTTTAAGTATTTCGTATGATAATAAAGTGCCATATCCACTGGGTTGCCAGCCCTACAACATACCAGCCATTGTCAAATCACTTATATACCTATGCAATTTTTCCAATTAGCCATTTCATTGAGTATTTTTGAGGATAACGAGAGCAAAGTCATGGTGGAGGGAGCAGGTTGACAGTTTGTAAAAGAGCATATTCATGGTATACTTTGCGTATTTTTCCATAATTATATTTGATAACCTACAAATTTAGTCAGGAGATTTACATGATTGTTTGGTCGCGCATTGTAGCAATTTGTATTGCATGTCTTGCATCAACTCCACTCTTTTTCGGCTGTAGTGGAGGGGGGGGCAATTCCACTTCAGATCCCAATGCTAACATATCTCAAATAACAGGTGTGGCACAGTTAGGTTACATCTTAAATGGGAATGTATCAGTATATAAGTTGTCAGATTTAGAGAGTGTTGTAGCAACAGCAACGACATCCGGCTCGTTGTCAATAGATTCTGCAGGGCGCTTTGCCATGGATATTGTTGACCTGGCAGATAGTGATTATTATCTGCTGACTGTTACTGGTGGAAAGGATGCTTATGCCAATAACAATGGTGAGTTAGATATTACAACTCAAGTAGATCTTGATGGCACTTTGCATGCTTTGGCAACTGGTGATGAACTAAAAAGTGGGGTGCGAATTAATGTCTTCACTGATATGATATATCAAAAACTTAAAGAGAGCATTACAACTCTGGCCACTGACCAACTCTCAAACTCACTAAATAATGCTGTCACAGAATATCTTTTTGATATTGATAACAATGGGGTTGTTGACTATAGAGATGCTTTGGCTTTCAACCCCGTAGCAGATACCGATAAAACAAAAATTTCATACAAAGATGTTGTTAATATTTATTTCCCAAATCTTCATAATGGCGAAGACCAAAAAAGTATTCTTTCATCCTTATTTTATCTTGATCCTCCTAGAGTCATCGTTGAGGGTGGAAACTTGCAAGAGGTGCCATTTATTCTCCAAGCATCTCTCGAAAATGAACCAGCAGGGCTGGATGTTAAATGGTTTGTTGATAACAGCGAGAAAAATGAAATCAATGAGACAATAACCACGGATGGTATTTTTCGTATTTCGGCAAAATATTACAAGGGTGCGGAAGTCCTTAAAACTGTCACAGCAGAAATAGTTGCTACAAGCAAGATTGAAGTAGCCGCAGTAGATGTGGATCACACAATAGATACCCCAATATTCGTCACCGATGAATCAAATTCAGCTCTTGCTGGAACCCAGGTCTTTATTCCCCAGGGAGCACTTTCTGAAAACACCAGAATATCTATCAAAAAAGCAACAGTTAATGCAATTCCAACAGGAAAGACGACCACAGATCTTTCAGATGTCTTAATACTGCAACCATCAGGATTGATATTTGCTAAACCAATTCAAGTTAGATTGCCCTACGATGGAAGTTTGGATTTAAGCAACAAGCAAGTTCGTATAGCACGATATAGCAGCCACTCCCGTTTTGGCATCCAAATTAGCCGCCAAACAGGATATCTGTAA
>CAYWNT010000067.1:0-2358 GCA_964459725.1 uncultured Gammaproteobacteria bacterium | reverse complement strand
AGTTTTGAGAAAAAGACAATAATCGCTTGTTGAATAATACTACAGCGACACTACATGCTATCGCGATGAGGTTGAAGTACACTAAAGGGGACATGATTGTTTATTATAATGTTTATCCTATCTTGTGGCGTTGTTCTTATAGTTTCATTGTATGGAAACAATTCTCCTGTGCGAGTATCAAGCATAGCGCTACTGCCATGAATGGAAGTCGTACCTCTTGGTTCCTCGATTTTTATTTCCTGGATGCCCTCTTCTTGTAATCTGTCTACAATATCCCCTAATACATCATGAGATAAGCGTGGATTTCCTCCCAGAATATAAGTTTCATATTTTGAAGAATCTTTGACACCATGTTCCCTCATTTTTTTAAATATTATATCAAGTGATTGATAAACAAGGTTTGAAGGGCTCATATGAGCCATAGCTCCAAGTTTGGATTCAGAATCCCACAAAACCACAATAACACAGGCAGTCGCTCCACTCGATTGCAAAATAGGTTTTTGACTATTTGCCTGTGATATTGCGTATTGTCCCATGAATATTTCAGTAGCATCAGGATGATCATTAATGATTCCCGAAAATACTGGTTCATCGTTCAATATAGTTTCATTTAAGAATGTTTCAAGCGTATGGTTATATTGTTCATCAATTAATGCACGCAGCGAAGATCTCCTGGAAGGATCCAGTGTGCTAAGTAGTGAGTCAATCGTTAACCATGCTTTATCTTCAGCGGCCCCGGAGTCATAGGGGGCTGGATTTAGCGCTAAAAGGACCTGCAATGCTCTTTGTTTATCATTTATGTCCATTCTTTTAAACAAGCGATTTCTTAAAGAGATATCTTTCATGATTAAAAATAATCTGGCGGTTTTGCTGATAGAAAAATGTCTGAAAGCATCAAAAATTTGATCAAATGAATATTGCTTGCTGTTATAGATACTTTCAATGTATGCAACGGCCTTTTCCGGATTTTCTGTTTCCAGCATATCAAAAGAAAGTTTCGCCACAAGTGGTTTCTTTTGGGCCCATACACTTCCTTGCATCAAATAATTGGGTCTGTTAGCTGTTAGGGTAGCCATATGACAGTTTATCTTTATTTCTGCTACACTTCCAGCAAGCATGAATCAACTCATTAATGAAACAACGGTAATCAGTCTTTCCACATCCGGCAATAGTGAGATGGTCGATATCACAAGCCGTGTCCAAAATTTCCTGCAGAGTATAAAAGCCGAAAAGGGGATTGTCACTGTAGCGGTCATTGGATCAACCGCGGCTATTACAACTATTGAATATGAACCAGGCCTTATCAAAGATCTGCCTGCTATTTTGGACAAGATCGCGCCACAAGGACACTATCACCATGATCAAGCCTGGGGCGATGGCAATGGCCATGCTCACCTGCGCTCGACCTTAATGGGCACATCTCAAACCTTCGTTGTAGATAATGGCTCTACGGTATTGGGAACCTGGCAGCAGATTATCCTTGTTGATTTTGATAATCGGCAACGCACACGAAAAGTGGCTATACATTTTATAGGGAGTTCATCATGACAGAGGTATATGATAAAACAGTTTCTATCGTCACAGGCGGAGCATCCGGCATTGGCTGTGCCTTGGCTAAAGAATTGGCTCGCCTGGGCAGTGAAGTGATCCTCGCCGATGTACAGTACGAGTTAGCTAAGCAAGTGGCAGATGCGATCCGGGCTGCCGGAGGTCAAGCAAAAGCCGTTCAGTGTGATGTTACTGACTATGGAGCTGTAAAGTCCCTTGTCCAGGATACCGTTAATAGAACGGGTCGAATTGATTATATATTTAATAATGCAGGCATTGGAAAGATGAGACATCTTCAGGAATACACCATTGAAGATTGGCAGCAAGTTATTGATGTTAATTTGCTTGGGGTGGTGAATGGTGTTCATGCGGCATATCCGGTGATGCTGAAGCAAGGACATGGGCATATCATCAATACGGCATCTATGGCTGGGCTAATGCCTTCTGTACGATTAATCCCCTATGTGACCACAAAACATGCTGTTGTTGGTCTGTCAAAATCACTACGGGCAGAAGCAGCGGACACCGGAGTCAGGGTCAGCGTCTTCTGTCCGGGATATATCAGAACGCCCATCTTAAAAATAGATCGGGAGGATCCAATCCTGGCAGGGATGTCCGAAGCGCAGCTCCAGGCCACAGATGCGTTAATAGAGAAAGTTTTTCCCATGGATCCGGATGTCTTTGTCAAGAAAGCATTAAAAGCCATCGCCAAAAACAAAGCGATCATCATATTGCCTTGGTGGTGTAAAATATTTTGGTGGATCAATCGAATTTCACCTTCCTTAGGCATAAAGATGACGGTCAAGCAGT
>CAYWNT010000066.1:0-2379 GCA_964459725.1 uncultured Gammaproteobacteria bacterium | reverse complement strand
GAGCGTTCTTTAAGTGTGGGAAAACCTATTTTACAGAAAAGAGATTGACTAACCAAAAAGAAGGAGGTGGTCATCAGGATGTAAGTCGCTGTTAATTCGACGTTCAAGAGCTGTAAACAGTGGATGGGCATGCAAGTGGACTTCTGTCCTTTGTACAAATGCCTCTAACGTTTTTAAATTATTGCGATCTATAGTAAGCGTATGCGTATTGTTATCATAGACATAGGTTTGATCAAAAAGGTCTATAGCCTGCTTAATGTCCTTAATTTCTTGTAATGTTGCATCTATCTCCGGAGCATTAAATAGTCCAATTTCTTGTTTCAATTGCTGATCATAGTATTGGAGTGTGAATTCAATATCTTTGGCTTCATATTCACTAAGATTTGTATTATTGTCTAACGTGGCTGCGGCTGAAAGAACCTTTTTTACCTGTTCCTGTTCTTTTCCCAGAGGTGTTTTCTTTAATATTCGCTGATAGACGGCTTTTGCTGCTGGATTCTCAAATGTAATATGTCCCATAACATATTAATTATCGTGAAATCATAAAGAAATCTTGTGTCTATCCACAGTGTGCGGCCAATATAATAATGCAATAAAAAGGTGATAGAGTTTCGTAGAAAATAATATCCAGTGAAGGAGGAGATTATTTTTTATGGAAAAGAAGAAATATGGAGTCTATGACAAGTTGGATATGGTACTCATGGTTTTAAAGAACCCCAAGAAGAAAAAGGAAATAGCTGGCAAGTACGGAGTTGGGAGTTCAACGTTGTATAAATGGCTTAACCGATTTTTGTCGGGCGGCCAGGAAGAACTGAAAAATTACAAAACAGGTTTTCCTCCAGCCCAGATCAGTACGGAAGAAAAAGAGCTTCGCGAAAAAGTTAAACGTTATGAAAAACGGATTGCTGAGTTATCAGCAGAATTGGAAATCATAAAAAAAAACGAGAATGGGAAGAACGTGGAGTCAGCTTAGCTGGGCATACCAAAGTCCCGCAGGATGTGAAGCTGGCGATTATCAATATTGTTGAGGCAAATCCATTACCCAAGCATCGTTTGCTTAAAATGATGGGCTTGGTAGAAAACAAATACTATCGCTGGCAGAAGAAATATTATCTTAGCAGTTGTTTAGAGGATCAACGTGGAAAAACAAAATCTAAAAAGCCTCGCCTTGAGGATGTATACCGTAAAGAAATCGTTCATATCCGCAAACAAGGATATATTGGCAATACCATCATTGGCCCGGAGAGGATTATGGATGCACTGGAGGAAGCGGGGATTATTCTCAGTCATGAAACTATCCGCAAAGTGCTACACCAGGAGGGACTCATTGAGCGGCGTGCTATCAGTGAAAAACATGAATGGAAGCGGTTTGAAGCAGACTATGTTAATCAAATGTGGCAGATGGATATGCTGTACATGTTTGTCATTGGCTATGGGTATATATACTTGTTTAGTGTCTTGGATGACTATTCACGTAAGATCATTCATTGGGAACTATCGCCCTTATCCCGAGCCATTGAGGCCAGAGAGACTTTAAAAATGGCTATAGAAAAAAACAAGGTGAAACCAGAAAGTGTACTAACCGATCATGGTATCCAGTTTTATACTGGAGCGGGTAAGGAGCTTGGAAAATTTGAGAAATATCTCAAGTCCGAAAAAATACAGCACATATTAGCCAGAGTCAGACATCCGCAAACTATGGGCAAGATTGAGCGCTATCATCGGAGCTTACGACAGGAATGCTTAAATCATCATGAACTGGACGATCCCATCATGGCACGTCGCATCGTCACAGAGTATAACGAGAAATACAACTATTTTAGAAAACACAAGGGTATTGGGCGCGTAACTCCTCACCAACGCTACACTGGCCAGGACCAGAAAATCCGTGAAATGAGGCTTCAACTACGTAAACAAATCCGGCAACAAAGGATGTCCAGAATGCCCGAGGCAGAAATTCAGCAGGAAGTTGCTTTTCAGGAGACTGTCCAGTACCTAAAAAAGGCTTTCTCAAAGGAGGTGGTTTTAGTTTGATTTTTTCTACGAAACTAAACACACCTTTTCTTGCATTTTGAAGTTGACACTACAACAGTGTGCGGCTATCGCAAGCTTGAATAAATCCCGACCCCCACGGCGACCCCGGTCAATACCTTGTACCAATTCTGCTCGAACCAGTCCGGCGCTCTGCCGACCTTAACGGAAATAATATCGCCTGGATGGAGAGAAGATGGGAGATGGGAGAGCCACCGCCCCGTCGTCAGGATGGAGGTGGAAAATCCCGGCTGTTTGGATGGTTCTCAGTTCAACAATTTAACAAAATGGTGGGCGTTGGTGGAGTTGCACCACCGACCTCAGCCTTATCAGGGCTGCGCTCTAACC
>CAYWNT010000065.1:0-2389 GCA_964459725.1 uncultured Gammaproteobacteria bacterium | reverse complement strand
ATACATAATATACCTCTTATTGCATTTTAGAAAATGAAATTAAGCTGCTGCGGACTCTGGCATTTTCATGTATATCCACCTTTTTTAGTCTGCAGACTGAATTACCGTTTTCATAAAGATAAATTCTGGTTTCATCATAAAGAGGAAATCTTATTTCAACATATGAGCCTATGTATTTGGCAGGTACTTCATATAAAACACCCTCAATAGAAACGGTGCTGTCATTTTTTACTTTACGCTTAATAGTTGCTAAAAAGTGATTTTCAAGCTCATCTTCACTAATTCTTTTGATTTTAGTATTGTTCAATTCATGTAAAAATCTATCCATAGGTGCCATGCTGATACCAGTGTGAATTTTCTTGTGATAAGAATTTTTAAGCCAGAATTCAAATTTTGTATTAAGTTCAGAAATTGTAAGACTGTCTGTGTTAATATCCGGTAAAAACATTTGTCTTACTGTTCTGTTAAAACGCTCTATTTTGCCCCGACTTGGGCTATCATAAGGCTTTGAATGTATAAGAGAAACACCTAAACGGGCACAAATGATAGTAATATGAGAGCTAACAAAGGCTGGACCATTATCACAATAAAATCTTTCACACAGTCCATAAGTTAAAAATGCTTTTTTTAAAGCTGTTTGCAAAGATAATGTGTTTTCATGAAATGACCAGTTAAATCCTACTATTACCCTGCTTCTGTCATCAATAATTGAGCATAAAATAGCTTTTCTTTTTCTTTTACCTGACCTGAGGTATGGCCCATGCATATAGTCCGAGGTCCATAAACTGTTTATCCACTCAGCTTCAAACTTTTTACGGGCAATAATATTTTTCGGTTTTAATTTTATATTATTGTCCTGTAAATATTTTCTTAAAGTCTGATAATGAATATAATTTTCATCAAGATAACCAAGCTGCATTAACTTTCGGTAAAGTTCCGAATAAGATGGCACACTATAATCTTCTATTATCTTGTTTACTCCATCTTTAATTTTATCGGTTAGTTTTTTTGATTTACCTTTATCTGCTCTGTCTGCTTTGTAAAGACCGTCAAACCCATTTTTTCGATATTTTCTCAGCCATGATTTAAAAGTAGATGGATGAAATTTTTTAATTCCAATTCCCGGAACAATAAGATTCTTTTCACTTGCGTTATTAAAATACAGGTTTTGCTTATCTGCTGTTTCATGCAATATTGGCGCAATTATTCCATATTTGAATAATGCCAGCTTTTCTTTATAATTTGTCATTGTTTTTACCTCCTTAATAAGTCAAATAAAACCATCTAACTTGAAAAATCTGTCTCTAAATAGATTGAGGAGTGTAAAAACTGAAAAAAAGTATATTTTAATAACTGGTGGTTAGATTAAAATTATAAAAATTAGTTATAATCTCTGCGGTTCTTAGAGTTTTTATAGAAAAAACGGAAAATTTGAATTGTAAAAATTAATAATACTGAAATCTAGACAAATCTCTCTATTCATCTTTTCTGACTTGGTGTTCCAAACAGAAAATCAGCATCTTTTATGTATCCGCCACCTCTTGTATAGTAATCAAATGAAAGTGCAGACGGCCCTCTTATTGGATTGCACAATATTGTAGATTCAAACTTTATTGCAAATTCCACAAATGCTTTTATTATGCTTTCTCTATTTGAAAGCCTGTTAATTGTACTTTTTATTTCAGGATAATATCCGCTAATAACAACTTTGGAAACTGCCTGCTCTGCACACTCTTTAAATATCTTCAGATAAATGACATTCATTGATAATATGTCTTCCTTTCCCATATTTGCCACATAATCCAAAATCTCTTTTTGTGATTTATTCTCTGTATACATTATAGTTAATATTTTAAACATAAATGGTATGGAATACTTTGTGTAAGGTTTTAACTGGTAAGGTAATAATGATACTGTGAGACGCTTCTTTCTGCATATATAACGCATTATTGGGAATGCTTTGAAATATGTCCCATACTCATCAACTACTTCTCTGTAATACAATTCCATAAAAACTGCGCATTCCTTCTCTTGGCAAATTGGACAGTAATCCAAACAATATGGTGCATAATCAAATTGCTTTGAACTGTTGACTTTGTAATTATATTTAGATAATTTATCTTTTATGTAAAGGGCGATTTGGATACCAAACTTTACATGAAAATTGGGTGGTAGGGCAAATTTTGTTCTGCTGCCCTTTCTTTTTTCTGGTTACTTTATCTTTATCTTTTTTTGTTACTCTTATTTTAACCAGTTTATTTGCTTTGGTTACCTTATCTCCATTAATTTTACCTGATTTTTATAGTTTTATCGGTGTCTATTACAGCAAAAAACCTTCACCACCCATCGCTTCACACCCACAGAACAGCATGGAAAGGCCCGGCAGTCA
>CAYWNT010000064.1:436-2415 GCA_964459725.1 uncultured Gammaproteobacteria bacterium | reverse complement strand
CAAGCGAATGGAGGATATGAATTGCCACAGCCTGTCTATCGGGATTGAGCATGGCAACGAAGCCTTCCGGACCAAGATCTTAAACCGCCGGGTGACCAATGAGCAGTATATTAAAGCATTGGACTGTTTCAAAGACTCCCCGATTATGGTGTCGGTCAACAATATCATTGGTTTTCCTGACGAAACGCGAGAGCTGGCTTTTGATACGATCAATCTCAATCGTCAGCTCAACAATGTGTATGCCCATAACGGTTATTGTTATGTCCCTTATCATGGCACCCCCTTGCGGGATATAGCCCTGGCCAAAGGATATATTAGCGAAGGCGCACAGACCATTAATCTGACCAAAGATACGATCATGAATATGCCCCATTTTCCGGCGGAAGAGATTCGCGGCTTGGCGAGAACGTTTACCCTTTATGTGAAATTCCCCAAAGACCGCTATTCGGAAATCCAACGCGCTGAAAAATTTGATGCGGAAGGCAATAAGATTTTCAAGCAACTCCAGGGTGAATTCAGGGAAAAATACTTCAAATAGAATTATGTCCGAAGGTAGATTCCTAGTTATTTTAGATTATTAGCATGTAAGAAGGAGTGTGGATGAACGTTATTTTTGTAATTACAAACATAAATGGTACGTATAGCGATGCCTATTCTTTCGGACTGGCTTCACTTACGAGTATTGCGAAAAATAAAGGACATGCTTTCGATTATGCCCTTATCAATGACAGAGATGATTATAATCATTTAATAGCGTTAATAAAAGAAACAAGGCCTCATATCATTGCTTACACGGCTGTTTCCTCGCAGTTTATGTATATCAAAGAAATCTCAGATAAGATTAGAGAAATGTTTCAAAACGAAATAGTACAGGTTTGTGGTGGTGTTCATACGACTATATTCCCGGAATCTGTGCTTGAGGCGAAAGGCTTGGATGGTATTTTTATCGGTGAATCAGAACGTGCGTTTTCAGATTTTTTGGATAGAGTGGCGAACGATTTATCTTACAAGGATGTCAATAACTTTGCTTATAACGATAATGGACACCTTGTTAGGAATTCCTTATATCCACTAATAACCAACTTGGATGACTTGCCCTTTCCTGAGAGGACAAAATATGGATATGAGCGATTCATTAATAGAGATGGGTATGCGGTGTTTATGTTTAGTCGAGGATGTCCCTATAATTGCACTTACTGTAGTAATCATGCTATAGCCAAATGCTATGATATGAAGGCAAACCTTCCCCGATACAGAAGTCCCGATAATTGTATTGAAGAAATTCAGCAGCTTATATCAGACTATTCGATAAAAAGCGTTTATGTTGGCGATGATACATTTGGACTGGATAAACAATGGATGAAAGAATTCTGCGATAAATATGCTGAAAAAATAAAACTACCTTTACTATGTCAACTGCGTGTGAATATTGTCAATGAAGAATTGTTAATAAGCCTAAAAAAGGCAGGGTGTGTCCATGTGAATTGTGGTGTGGAATCAGGTAATTCATACATCAGAAATAAAATTATGAAACGAAATATTTCAGAAAAACAGATTACGCAAGCGTACGCTTTATTTAAAAAATATGGAATGACATCTAATGCGATCAACATTATAGGATTACCTCATGAAACTATTGATAATGTGTGGGATACCATTAAGTTGAACCGAAAAATAAATCCTACCAGCAGTGGCGTGAACATCTTCTATCCCTATCAAGGAACAGAACTTGGAGATCACTGTTTTGAGAAAGGCTTAGTAGATGAGGCCGCGTTTCATAACTTTACCAAGGAAAGAAGAGAGTCTGTCTTAAATTTTTCCCCTGAACATAAAGCAGAGCTATTACATATATATGAAAACTGGGATTTTCTGGTTTATAAATATCAGCCTTTCAAAATGCTTCGATTGTATTTATCAAAAAAATTAAAAGTTAAACATCCCCATATTTGGGAAGCCTTAAAACTAGTGCAACGTATTCT
>CAYWNT010000064.1:0-426 GCA_964459725.1 uncultured Gammaproteobacteria bacterium | reverse complement strand
AAATACAGGAAAAAAGCGATTGAAATGAAACTAATTTTTCTGGAATTTACTGATGAATATGAGTGTTTTTTGGATTATTTAGATAAAAATAATCTGGATATACAAGAATTTACAATTATTGCTTTAGAGCCCAAGCTGCAATCTTTTTTAAAGATCTCTGGTACAAACTATTTAACGACGCTTCCGTTTTTTAACAAAGAATCTCATACGCAGATTATTTCACACTCCGAACAGGTTATGCAGTTTTTAGCAAGCCACTATGATTTTATAGATTCTAATAACTTAACGAATACATATCGCGAAGAATTTTTATTCTGGATAAGGCTGATAGTTAATTATTGTGATTATATTATAGAAATTATTGATAATGCTTTTCTAAACTATCCTCATGCAGATTTCTATGGTGTGTCTTTCCCGGTCAATTGT
>CAYWNT010000063.1:0-2424 GCA_964459725.1 uncultured Gammaproteobacteria bacterium | reverse complement strand
TACAAATTACTACCTTGGTTGGGAAGACGGAAGATGGAAAGAGGTTTATGGTGAAGGTACAGAGGTAACCATAAATAAAGCGACAATGCCTGCAAAACTTGTTCAAGTTGATGATGATACATTTGAGATTGGTTTTATTGATGATTATATTTTTGATGATGCACCAGTATCATATACAGCAGAAGAGAAGGATTTGTTTGTATTAAGATGGTCTGATAAGTGGGAGAATAGAGTAAAAGGTGATGATGACAGTAATCCAATACCAAGTTTTTCTGGAAGAAGAATTAGTAATATGTTTTTCTTTAAAAACAGACTAGGGTTTACATCAGAGGATAATGTTATATTGTCTGAATCTGGAGCGTACTATAACTTCTTCGCTACTACTGCAATGGAGATTGTTGATTCAGACCCTATTGATGCAGGAATAGACAGTAACACGGTATCAATAATCAAGAGCGTTAATACTACAGCAGGAGCTTTAACTTTATGGTCAGATAATGCACAGTTCTTAATGAGTGGTGGTGAGATTTTATCTCCTGCAACAACAAGAATCAGTCAAACAAGTTCATACGCTGTAACAAGTCCTTTGACTCCAGTTGTTGTTGATAATGAAATCTTATTCTTTAATGAGAGAGGAAATTTTCTTGAAGCATCAAGCTATAATCCTGCATCATTACAAGCAGATAAGTCAAGTGCAGAAAGTATCTCTGCTCAAATACCAGAGTATATTCCAAAAGATATTGATACAGTATGTGTAGCATCTGCGAATAACTTGGTTTTACTATTTGGTAAAAATGAGCCAAACAATATATATGTTTATAAATATTATATTAGTGGAAATGAGAGGAAAATATCTGGATGGTCAAAATGGACTGTATCGGAAAATATAGTTGATATAGAGGTACTAAACGATAAGTTGTTTATTCTTGCCAATCTGAATGATGTTTTAACTATTGGGCTTGAACCAATAGCTATAGATAGTGTATTTCTTGATAGGGGCATAACTCCGTATGAGTCAGAGATTATATTGTCAAAATATAATATAATGACAAATCAAGATACAATGACAACGAGAGAACCATTCTATATGAAAAACATTAAGGTGAATAGGCAAGGAAAGGTTGATTTTGTTATAATTAACAACGAAAGAAACAATGAAACTATAGTGAACAACAAACACTTAGGTAGAAAACTTGTAGTTGGTGGAAATACTGGTAAAGTCAATACTGGTTTCAGAACAACTTATGATGTAGGTTTTCAGATAGATACAATATCCCTAGAGGGAAAACTTCACATGAAGTCAAGAAATATATAAGGAAGCATAAATGGCTATAATAACTACACATAAGTTTAATGGTAGCGGAGCAGACCGTGAATTTCAAATAGGTGATTCAATACTATCAAAGTCACATTGTAGAGTGTGGCTTGATGGAGTTGAGCCTTCAACAAATACTTGGGATTTATTGGGTTCTGTTGTTTTGTTTGATACTCCACCACAAATAGGAGTAGAGAATTTGGTTATATATGTATCCAATGATGGTACATTCCCAAACGAATATACATCACCAAGTGATGTGCAGATAGTAGCTGGAATCTATCAAGAGATTGATAGAGTAGAAGAATCTATTGTGGCTATTGATAGACTGCATACAAGTATTAACAATATAGACGATATTAACAGGAATGACTCAGCTACACTAGATAATATTGATAAATTAGCAGATACAACTGAAAGACTGAGTGCTATAGATAATTTAGGTGATACTACGACTAGTACAGCCTTGGATAGATTAAATACAGGCTTTACTGCAAACAATATTGATAGACTAAACACTGGTAATACTGCAAACAATATCGACAGATTAGAGGATAGTGTTGACAATATAGATAGAGTGCATACTTCTATAGATAAGATAGACGAGATACACGACAACCATCTAACCCAAATAGACAACTTGGCTCTAAATAGTGCCAGACTAAATGCTATTGACAACTTAGGAGATACTGCGACTAGTACAGCTTTAGACAATCTGTCAGGTAATTCTGGTGACCTTATAGCTCTTAGTGGTAACTCTAGTGACTTAACTAATCTTGGTTCTAAGTCAGTAGAGATTAGTAGGTTAGGTACAGTTGATGCTGTCTCAGATATGGATACACTAAGTAGCCCTGATGTTATTTCAAATATGAGTACTGTAGCCGGAGACACTGTAGCTATTAATGAAATATATAACAATAGAGCAGAAATCTATGAGGCTGATACGAATGCTCAGACAGCTACTGCTAAGGCAGGTGAAGCTTCTGCTAGTGCTAGTAATGCTGTAACATCAGAGAGTAATGCTTCTACATCGGAAACAAACGCATTAGGTTACTGGGAAAATATATCAGACCAAGTTACTGAACCATTGATTGAGATGGCAGCTAATA
>CAYWNT010000062.1:0-2469 GCA_964459725.1 uncultured Gammaproteobacteria bacterium | reverse complement strand
GGGCCACGAATCAAACGTGCCTGCTGCAGACGTCCAACTGTCGGTCGTTTCGTCTTTCACAAACCGCAGATAGTCCAACGGCATGCCTGGTAGCGACGCTTTGTCGCGAAGCTCCTGCTCACTCTCGGCAGTGCGTAAATCCTCTTCGCTTAGCCGCCGCGCGGCCCACCACGCGCCCAGCGAATTGTCCAGCAGAAAGGTGACCATGTACGGCTCGGTAAACAACTGTGTCACCGCCGGCAGTTCCCGAGCGCCGATCTTCACCTCCGAAGCGTTCACCTCGTCCTTGCGTTTGGCCTGCCAGAACTGATAGACCCAGCCCAGCGAATCGGAGGCCGTGAATACCTCCTCAGGAAGTTCGGACAGCAGTCGCTCTAACTGTTGCTGGTTCTCTGGCGGCAGCGTCAGTGAGAAGACGGGCGATTCCAAACGGAAGATTTGCGGCAACATCCTGGCGGCGAACCGAGCCGCCAACTCCCAGCCATTCTTGGCACCTTCGTCGGCCGCCAACTCTTCGCAGTCCTCGATGCTGACCGATACTGGGTCATCCGGATCGGGGTACATCAACAAGTGGTTCTCGGCCAGGAATCGAGCAAACAGCATCCGATGCCAATGCTCGTAGGCAATCTCCTCGAGCAGACGATCAAGCTGCTGTGTTTCGGTCTTCGGGTCACGCTTATCGCCCAATTGTCGTCCGTGAATGCGCAGACGCCGGCGGAGGTTTTTCTCTTCCTCTGCCAGGTGGTCATCGGGCTTGGCCAGCCCCACACCTAACTGCTTGCACGCAGCGCGAGCTGCCTCTTCAGCAACATATCGGGCCTCTTTGACCGTCCCTTCTAGCTTGTTGCGGAACTTCTTATCGAGTGGCTGGCTCATTTTATGACCACCGGTCCTTTCGCAACGGCTTCATTGAGCACTTTGCCCGCTTCATCCAGCCAGGCAGTCACATCGTCGGTTGTCTTCAGGGTTCGGCGAGGGACTTCCACACTTTTCGTCTCGGGTTCTAACTCCTTGGCTGCCTTCTCCCTCGCTCGGGCAAAACGGCCTGTGAGCGCGTCAATGCGGTCATCCCAACTGGAAATAGGGTACGACTGCATTGCAGCAATCAGTTCATCTTGCGTGGCAATGTGCAGATCCTCGATCGGCTCGACGTCGCACTGCTTACTGATCGCGGCCTGTTGATCTTCCGAAAGCTGCTTCCATGAGTCGCCGTCGGCAAGCTCGCCCGATCCTTCTTTGAGCCGCTGACAGTAAACTCCATGCTTCGCCGTCAGTTCCTGGCGGAGTGTATCTTCGACCGATTTGACTAGTGGTGTGATTGGATCAGGAGTGGCCAGCAAGAGACGTTGATCTTCAATCGCCTTGCCCTGTTGCCTCGCTTCATCGGCAGCCTTGATGTGGCCGGCATGTTCGAGCAGGGACTGTAACTGCTGCCATACCGGCCAGCATTCGATGATTCTCTTCGACGTCGTCCCCCAGTCGTCGATCGACTGTTTCAGTTCCTCGCGGCGACTGTAAATCACCAGCAACTGCTCGTTGCCACTGGCCAGGCGAATCTCGTTGATCGACGCTTTGCTCGGCACTTCTGGCTTGGGGGCATCGCCGCCCGCCGAGTCGGCCAGTAGCGTGAGTTTCTCGATGAACTGAGGAACCGCGGCCAACTCCTCTCCAGATTTGACGGAGAGCTTGACTTGCTGAAACAGCTTGCGCACCTGCATCCGCTGAAACGCGGTGACCGTAGCCGACTGGATCTTGAAGTTAACCTTGCCGATCGCCTTTCGTTCCAAGTTACGGGGGTCGACAAGATTTCCCTTGTCGTCCTTAGCCAGGATGTCGTCTGAGATCAATAACACCTGGAGCCCGCCGTCGATGACGTCGCGGTCCCATCCGTAGGGAGCGCCGGCGAAGTGCGACCGCAAGTCGGAGCCCTTTTTGCCGGCGGCAATTTGTCCCAAGATCGTTTTGCATACGGCGTGTTTGTCGGCGTCCCCCTCGTAGCCCACTGCTTTCAGGGCGTCTGGAGCACCTTCCTTAGCTTTCTTGTAGACCTTGTCCCAACCGACCTTGTCACCGATCGGGAAGTTGGGGTAGAGCCGTGCAAGTGAGTTGTCGGCAGCCTCCAGAATCATCTCCTGCAAATTGTTTCCCAGCACTTCGCTTCCACCGCCCTGCATCACGCGGGCTCCGTGAAACGATTCGTCGAGCAGTTGATTGACTTTTTCCTCGGCCGTTACCTTCGTCGTTTCCATAGCCGAGCGGGCTTCGATCCCTTCGGGCGAGGTTGGCACACCACGTTTATCGAGCGTCGCTGTGGCGGCCTTGTAGTCGATCAAGTGATGGCGCAGGTCGTCCGCTGATCGCTTGGGGAGGAATCCAAAGATGGTAGGCGAGTTGTTTCCCGCTTGGCGAGCGTCGATTTGCACGGAGTTCAAGTCGACCGACCACTCATCGCGAATCCAGATGGTCACC
>CAYWNT010000061.1:0-2512 GCA_964459725.1 uncultured Gammaproteobacteria bacterium | reverse complement strand
GATACGCGGCCCTGAAAGTGTGGGACACGCTGGCGCGCCTTCGGCAGGTAGAACTTGAACTGTTAGGGATTTTGAACTTATATGTCCTTCACCATCGCCAACATAAGCAGTCACCCATACAATTCTAGTTCTACTGACATCGGGCATCCGAACAGAAACAATACTAAAATTACTCATCCAAGATGTAAAAGTCCCATCGGAAATCTTCCAATAATAAAAAAGATTATCGCCGTCTGAATCAAAAGATGATCTTAAATCAAACTGAACAATATCACCTGACTCAGCTATTTCCCGACTTGCAGACATTCTTATTACAGGTGAATGACTGTTTGTGGGATTCACTACTTGATCATATTTAACACCTAAAGAAGATGGCGATGCAATTGCAATTGTAGTAATTAAAATAATCTGAAAATATGCAAACAACGTTATTAGTTTTTTCATATAAGCTCCTATTACTGGATATAATTAAGAAGACGTGAATCAATAGCACTCATTATCATTCGTGCCATTTCAGCTCTATTAATCTGCCTATTTGGGCAGAAATCTCCCGCACTACAGTTTGGATCATCTGCAACATCCGTACTGTAACCATTAATAATTCCATGAACATAACAGGCAAGAATATCAGGAATATCTTCATCCAACCTAGCGACATCATCAAAGGGATTATCCATATTTAACCGTGCACTCAACCTCCAAGTGAAATCTTGTTCGTGATTAAACGCACGTGCTATATAACGAGCGGCCTCTCGTCGAAGTAGATTTCCACTCAACCACTCCGAATTTGCATTATCTTCCTCAAGGATATCTAACTCAACAGCAGCCGTAACTACCTTCTGATACCATGCATCTTGAGGTATTCCACCTGGAATTGAATAAGAACTATTATAAATAACTGCAATTGAACTCATTAGTATTTGAAAAAACTCAGCTCTATTGATCAAATTT
Source organism: uncultured Gammaproteobacteria bacterium (assembly GCA_964459725.1). Classification (GTDB taxonomy): domain Bacteria; phylum Patescibacteriota; class Patescibacteriia; order Patescibacteriales; family UBA12075; genus CAYWNT01. Next base: position 1,561 of record CAYWNT010000061.1, on the reverse strand, counting down.
TCCGGACAATATTGGCCCGCTTCCTCAGGACACCCTCCCTGTATTACATTACTATAACCACCAACGATACCAAGATCATATATGCTTTTCACAGAATTATAATACCACTTATTTTGAGGTACTTCGCCAGCATCTCCTGATGATCCACTGTCATAAGCTTCACCCTCATCAAAGAAAATATCCCTTGATGGAAACATCTTTATCTTAGTCAAAAAGTGATCACCATCTTGACCAGAAGGTACTACATATGGATAAAGTGATACTGAAATAGAATAAGGAGTATTATTCATATCATTTCCATTTTGACCTACTATTGTTTTAATATAAAGAGATGTACCTGCCGTTAATGGAGTATCTCTGTTACCCCAAATAACAGCTCTAATATTTCCTACCTCATCACGAATTAATGGTCGGGCACTGCCAATAAGACGCTGATCACCATCTGCAGAGTCTTGAGTAATTACGATAGAATATCGTGTATCTCCTTTTATATCGCCAATATCGACATCATCTCCTGGAAAATATGTAAGATCTACAACCACAATACCATCCTGAGGTAATATCATACGCTGTGGTTGTGACAACGCATCTGTTAAATGATGACGTTTAAACAATGTTATACCTGAGTTTTGCTTAATAAATGTTGTGGGATCTTCATAGTTCTCACGGATAAATTCAGCATCTAAACCAGGCCATGTGTTTACTCCTTGATTTGGATTTAACCGTACACATGCACCATTTGCATCTACTTGATTATCTGTATTCACACGCTGAAGAAAAGAGTCTCTTCGAATTGAAAAATGAAGATGAGGAGCACCAATAGATCCTGTATCACCCATCCTAGCTATCATCTGACCTACATTGACTCTATCGCCCCTATTAACAAGGTTCCAATCATTATTACTTAAGTGTGAATAATGTGAAATTACTAATTCGCAATCATCATGTGATTCATTTTCATTTGGACAAATTTTATGAACAATCTCAATTGTATTTCCAAATCCAGTATCTTTGAAAATTACAATACCATCTGCAATTGCATATAAGTGTTCACCATTATCAGCGCCAGTGGACAAGTTCCAGTCCTCACCTGTATGAAATTGTCGACCAGAACCTGGAAGAGTATAATTTGTACCACCATTGGTTGTTACTATTTCATCCACAGCATATTCGGTATATACATGCCAATAGTCACTACTATTGCGCAAATAAGACCTAGTAATTGGGAAATAATTATATCGAGTATCAGTGCCATCATCACGATTTAAATCTCTACGCTGAGGATCAAAAGTTTCAATTAAACTGAAGAATTGCAGCTGTGTACACCGCGATTCTTTATCAGCAACGCTATTATTTAAGGTTGGCTCACAACCAAATGGAAATGTTGTTCGCTTTAACACAGGAATATCCCCAATTGATATTCTGTTACCACAGTCAGCAGATTGAGTTGGAAGTGATTTTATATTATTAACAATAAGATCCTTGGTAGTTTCAGAGGGCTTTTCCCCTCCCCCACAGGCCACATTAAACAAAACCAGCATGAGTACAAACATACTGGCCA
>CAYWNT010000060.1:1789-2518 GCA_964459725.1 uncultured Gammaproteobacteria bacterium | reverse complement strand
TCAGGAATTGGAAAAACAGGAGAAATTTGAGATCTGCGGCCGGAAATTTGATACATTTCAAGACGAGGAGCTCAATCAGGCATTGGCCTATCTTGGTTCTCGAAAGCGCATGACCATTGGTTTTTTCGGAAAGCAGCGCAGTATTATTTTTGGTGATGTGAAAGAAACGCGGATGAAAGATTACCGGATCTATGAGCAGGAAACGGAAGATGCCCGGACGCCAACCAATTGTTTATCCATTGCCGCCATTATCGGTGAGAAAAATGTAACCATTCGACGGGTATCCCTGGAAACTATTTTTTACAACAAATGGGTGCGTGTGTTTCAAGGCACGGAGAATGAACAACGGCGAATGTTGAGCAACACAGAAGGCAATATCCGGGAAATGATAAAGATCAAAGCGTTAGCGGCGTACCAGGTTGACTCTGCGGATCAATTACGAAAGATCAAAGACCTGTTTATTGATGAAATGGTAGAGGGGGTGTTGTGGCATGAGATCGGACATGGGTTGAGTATGGAGGGTGTTCCTATCGATCATGTTGCTCTGGGAGAGGCGTTTCATGTGTTTGAAGATGATATGGTGGGTGTGCTCAAAGAATTTCTGGCTGATTGCGCGCTTGTAGAAAACAATCTCCGGGGGCCACTGCGCCATTTTGTGGATTTGGCGTTAACCCATGACCAGCGGGAAAAAGCGACGCGACTACTTTTGGTTTACCTTTCAGACAACTG
>CAYWNT010000060.1:0-1779 GCA_964459725.1 uncultured Gammaproteobacteria bacterium | reverse complement strand
TTTTGGACGTCAATGAGGATTTTATGGCGGATCAAACCGATGTGATTGTTTCTGTTATCGCTGATTATGTGCAGATGGATATGAGTATTGATTTTGAGAGACTGTCCCGGGATTTGCCGGTTATTTTCCGCAAGATACATCAACAGTTTTTGGAAATTGTGACATCCGTGAAAGCCATGTTTGAAACAGCAACCTATCAGATTAAAAATCTTTCTTATGATTATTCGGAAGTAAAAGAAATGCTTTTGAAAATCATGGAAGAAGACCAGGATCCCTTTACGGCGCCCGAAGATACCTTGCAATTTAAAACCAGCTTTTGGTCTAATATGTTTCAATATGCCAGCGATTATGCGCCGGAAACATATCGGGGAATCTGCGACTATATTACCAGCATGAAGCAGAGGATCAAACAGGCAATTTTAGAGGATTTGACAAAGCAAAATGGGGGTAAAAGAGATGAGAAAAACCCATTACGACAATTTCTTTTTTCCAGGATGAGGAGTCTGGGATTTTACAAAGGCCAGGCAAAACTCGGTCTTTTGGACGCCATTACCATGTCAATGGCGGAATGCTGGATCCCTTATGACCAGAAAGAACATGTAAGGAATCGCTTCCGGGATATCATTGAAAACGCAAAGGAGATACGGGTTTCTATTAATACGGTGGGCGAAAGCGACCCTTTTGTGATGGCCTTACAGGAGATGTTAACGAGAGGGCAGATAGGACGAATTAATGATGGCATGGTTGTTGAGGATTTTGCAGGGGCGCAGGACCTGAGCCCCTCTGATATTCCGCAATTATTGAATAGAAATTTGGTGAAGATTAAGGAATATCTGGATAATCGATCATTTCTACGGGTTCAGAATTTGAAAATCAACAGTCGTTATGCGGATGAGCAGAGCATAGAGACGTTATTGCAGGAGGTTCATCTGGCCAATGGGAGTCCTTTGGCGGCCAAGGTCACCCGTTTTGAATTGCACCCCTTTGAAGAGTGTAAGATTCTAGAGCTGTTTCTGCCCACAGAGTGGGGATATTGGTGCTGGAATACGGTTCAGGCTATCAGCCGGATTAATCAGGAGTTTCGGCAGGACAAGCAGGATAAAGAATGGATTCTGGACAAACAGGTTCTGGAGAAGATCATACAAGGATATTTGAACGCAGTGTAGAGACATCGTGCGCTATGTCTCTATTCCTTCCCTACTGGCAAACGTCCCTGTCTGCCTTAATGCTTCATACAAAACAATTCCCACACTGGTAGCAAGATTCAGGCTCCGGACCTTATCTTCCCACATAGGGATCGTGATGGCCGTTTCAGGATTGTCCTGCAGGAGGTCTTTCGGGAGCCCTTTGGTTTCTTTGCCAAAGACCAAAAAGTCACCGGGTTGATAGCGGACAGCGGTATATGGTTTCTTGACTTTTGTGGATAGATAATAAAACGTGGGGACCCTGGATGGGTTGGTTTTGTTTGTATACTGTTTGGTTTGTAACTCCTGTAATGAGTCTGTTCTAACAATGGTTACGTTATCCCAATAGTCTAACCCCGCACGTTTGAGATACTTATCGTCCAGCCTGAATCCCAGTTTTCCTACTAAATACAACGTGGAATGGGTGGCGGCGCATAAACGGGCAATATTTCCCGTATTGGGAGGAATTTCAGGTTCTACCAGGACGATATTAAACATAGGGGGAAGCATAAGATATTGAAGAGTTGAAGGCAAGTCACAATTAATGCAATTAAATGGTTTTCTCTACTCCCCGGATGCGATATAATTAGCATTA
>CAYWNT010000059.1:1114-2564 GCA_964459725.1 uncultured Gammaproteobacteria bacterium | reverse complement strand
GGGAACAACCAACGGAAACGTGGGCATTGGCACGACGGCTCCGACTACGAATCTGTCTGTAGCGAAAACAATTGCCAGTAGCGGTTCTAATCAATTATTTAAGGCAGTAAATATATTTGGTGATCATACTGCTTCTGCAATGTGGGGTGGGACAGGAATAGGCATAGCCTTCAGTATGGGGGACAATTTACAGGATGAGGTTGAATTGGGAGGTATTTATTTAGTCGATGAAGGTGGTGGACTAGCAGCTGCTGATGGTGGATTTGCATTTTATACTGCTAATAATGATGTAAATAGTGAGAAAGTAAGAATTAGAAATGATGGTCGTGTCGGCATCGGACTGCAAGGACCACAAGCAACTTTACATGTTACTGGAAACGGCACACTAGCTGCTCTTTTTACAGGCGGCAACGTAGGCATTGGCACGACGGCTCCGACGGCTGTTTTGGCGGTGAGTGGAAATTTGATTGCAGTTGGGGTTTCTTCTCTAGGGTCATTAACAAGTACTACTGAAGGTAATCAAAATGCGTATTATATGTCAACATATTCTTCGGCATCTGCAGATGATGGATCTCAGATATATACGAGCAGAGCTCGTGGTTCAAGTGATACACCAGCCACTGTGGAGGACGGAGATGAGCTAGGTCGTTTAAGGGCCAGAGGCTATGATTCCACCGCTGCTGCTTTTCGAATTTCTAGTGAAATATTATTTGAAGTTGATGGAGAGCCATCTAGTGGGGGTGACACTACTGATATGCCTGGCCGAATTCTGTTTAAGACTTCTGCAGACGGCACATCAACTCTTACAGAAAGAATGCGAATTACCAATGCCGGCAACGTGGGCATCGGCACGACGAATCCGAATGGGAAGTTAGTAGTCCTAGGCGACGTCGGCGTTAGCAACGCGTTGACGCCGAGAGTGGCGTTGGATGTTGTGAAGAATGCCAGTGATACTACAGTTGCGTGGCTTTCAGCATCTGGTGGTAGTGGGTCTGTACAGGGTAAAGGTTATTTAGGACTTTCTCACTGGTCTACCGGCACATATCCTTCAGCAAGAATTGGAGTCGTGGAAGTTGGGACTGCAAGTTATTATGGCGATCTTCATTTTCAAGTTAGGGGTAGTAATGATGATGTAACGCCGGATACAAAAATGGTAATCAAAGCTGGTGTTGGCAACGTGGGCATCGGCACGACGGCACCGGGAGCTTTGCTTGACGTTAGCATGAATGATGCTGATGATTTTGCAGGAGAAATTGAGAACTTATCAACTAGTGGACATGGACTTATTGTTCGCTCAGGCGATAATACTGGTACTGATTATGTAATTGTAGCAGAAAGAGCAAGTGATTCTGTCGATGTTTTTTCTATAACATCAACGGGTGTTAGTTTTACAACTGGTGGGGCATGGGATTCCTCGGATAGAAGACTAAAAGAAAATATTACATACTTT
>CAYWNT010000059.1:0-1104 GCA_964459725.1 uncultured Gammaproteobacteria bacterium | reverse complement strand
GTTAGATGCCATAGAAAAATTAAAGCCAGTTAAGTTTGATTATATAACCGGTGAAAAAGAGCAGTTTGGATTCATAGCACAGGATGTGCAGCAAGTAATACCAGAAGCTGTTATGGTATCAGATAAAGACAAAGGTTATCTTGGATTGAATACAAACATGATTGTTGCACACCTTGTCAACGCCATCAAAGAACTCAAGGCTGAAAATGATGCCTTGAAGGCACGGTTGGATAAAGAGGGGTTGTAAATACCTATTGCAAAGTTAACGTATTCTCTTATTAGGGCGCGGAGTAATCCGCGCCCTTGGTGTCGATTCGGTGTATATTTTGACCTTTCTCAAACGTTTTTTCATCATTGTGCTGGTGCATACCTGAAAAATTAAAAATCAGGTCAAAAAAGCAAATTTTATTTGAAGATTACCTCTTAAACCGATATCCTGTATATCATAACCAACGTGTAAGGAAGGAATTGTTATGTCCAAACCCAAAGTCGTCATTTTATGCGGAGGCCGCGGCTCCCGTTTAAGTGAGGAGACCGAATTCAAACCCAAACCCTTAATTGAAATCGGCGGGAAGCCTATGCTTTGGCATATTATGAAAACATATGCCCATTATGGGTTTAATGAATTTGTTCTTTGTTTGGGTTATAAGGGACAGATGATTAAAGACTATTTTATTAATTACAATAACTACGTGAATGATTTTACGATCAAACTGGGTGATCCTCCACGCTTCCAGACAATAACAAAGGATAATGTAGACTGGACGGTGACCTGTATTGATACAGGGTTAACGAACCTGAAGGGCAGCCGGATCAAACAAATTGAGAAATATATTGAGTCCGATTACTTCCTGCTGACCTATGGCGATGGGGTAGGGGATGTCAATATTTCAGAAACCGTCAACTTTCATAAGAATCACGGCAAACTGGCCACCTTAACCGGTGTCCGTCCGCCGTCCCGGTTTGGCGATATCCGTATTAATCCGGATAACGGACACGTACTGGAGTTTACCGAAAAATCCCAGGCTTCTGCAGGACTGATTAACGGCGGTTTTTTTGTGTTTAACAAGGGGCTTTTTGAACACCTGTCTGGTGACAAAGACT
>CAYWNT010000058.1:0-2581 GCA_964459725.1 uncultured Gammaproteobacteria bacterium | reverse complement strand
GTCGTATGCGATCATGCCCCCACGTGGTGACAGCCCCGCAAGGATGTACTTCTCGACCACCAACGGGTACCTGTACGCTGAGGGGTGGTTTCGATGGACGATCTGCACGTCGCGCGGGCCAGTGTACAGCAGATCAACACCGTACTGCACGATGTGCTTCAGCACCGGGAGAGCAGGCTCATGGGGAAGCCACCGATCTAGGCCCGCCGTCCTCAGTGCACAGTCGACGCGCTCCCCACTCCACACTGGCACAGGACCCATCTTGTCGTACACGGACTGGGGCCACCGGGCTTCACTCAGCGGCACTCGTGCCTCTCCAGCCCATGGCAGCGACGATACGGCGACAGTGTGAGGATGAGCGTCACGGTCAACATTCCCTTCAGACGACTCGGACGACCCGAATGAGCGACGACTCAGAGGGGAGACTTGACTCGAGAACACCCCCACATACGTGTTGACTGCCCCTCCGCCACATGGCAGCGAAGCAGACAACGCGCTTCTCGGCTCGGGGTAGAGAGCCGAATGAAACATAGACATCATGGGCCTCGCCCACGTACACAGATGACGCCTCTGTAAGGCATCCAATACAGGCAGCCCTGCGCTCACCGACAGCACCTCGGCTTTGCCCAGTACCCGGCTGCAACCCGTCCATGGTCGGTGCCCAACCCGACGCAGGCCACAGGTAACCCCAACTTGAAGACCCCTGGAGAACAATGCTCCGAACCCAATACCAGCCACTCGTGGTCGAGAGGCGGTCCCGTTGAGTCGTGCACGCCCACTGGCGTGAGCACAACCCCGGCGATGTTGGACGCCGGCCATGCGGCGCCGCTTTGCAGCTGACGGACGTCGGCGTCGTTTGGACTGCCGATGCGACGGCAAGAGCCCCGCCAGGACAGGCTCATGCCGTGCACGGCCCGCCTAGTCACTGCCCCCGCCACGACCGCCGCTCTTGCTCGAAGCGGGGTCGCCTGGAAGTGCGTGCTTGAACCGACACGTTGCAGCAGTGTTGGGGCACGTTCCATTCGCGAACTTGATGCACATCTGCCTCGCAACCATCTGTTTGACGAATGCAGCGGAGAGGCCGCCAGTCCGGCTCGATCCAGAGGCACCCGTTGCACCTGAAGGGCTCCCATCGCTCCCAAACAGCATCAGACCATCCGTTGCACGCTTGGGCGAGATCCATGCTGCATGCCAGCTCAGGTCAGGGTAGCGATCGTCCCAGTTGATACCTCCGTAGGCACACATGTCGGTGCATGTTGTAGAGAAGGCCCAACGCACGTGACCAAGGCTGCGTGTCTCCAGCATGCGTTCCACGCCCTCTTCCAGTCGGCGCAGGTCATCCGCAACCCTACGGCCGAAGCATGCAACGTAGAGGCGACAGAAAAGCCGCACAGCACGGAGAAAGGCGTCCTTTGTCCTGATGTCGACGTGGCGCTCCTTGGTCGTCGTCAGCTGCCCACTGTCGCTCAGCACGAACATGGATGTCACGTCGTCACCAGCTGCAGCACTCGTAGTCCCAGGCACGGTCACAGCGGCCAGAACATCGAGCTTCACCTTGTCGAACTCGCCCCGAACCATCAGCTTCACTGGGGCCTCTTGCAACAGTCCGTAGTGTGCGACCTCGGCATGGCGGGATACGAGAGACACGAACGACTTCATGCCAACCTCAACCAGCTTCTCATACGTACCGTTGCTTGTCAACAGGTACCGAGCATGGGGGGTGATGTCACGGATGTCCTTGTCCACCGCTGGTGCCTGGTAGCGGGTGTTGCCCGTGAAGGACGACATGCCGAACCCTCCTACACCACCAGCACCCCCCACAGGGGCGGCTGCCTTGCCAGCGCTGCCAGTGGAAGCAGACGTCATCGATGCGGCATTGGTACCGGGGAGACCGCTCAACGCAGCTGCGGATGACACAGGGCGTGTCGAGTAGTACGAGCCGAGCTGTGGGTGGTACAGGTCCGAGCCAGGTGCACCAGGTGGTGGCCCTCGTTCAGATGCGAAGTGGGTGCCAATGCTGCCATGTACATGAGCAGAGCGAGGTGGGGCCGTCCCTCCAGCCAGAGCTGCACGCAGAGCATCGACCTTGATCGGGGTCCCATCGCTATCTAGGATCTTGATGTCGCCACTGGCCACCAGGGACAGAAACAGATCCACATCCTCAACGGGGAAGTGAGCCGTGACAACCTTAGTGTCGATGTGATCAAACGAAGCCAGAAGGCGCGCCAGGCCACGCTTGGTGTCCACGAACCGCTTGGCTGCGCCAGTCATCGTCACAACGCCGGTAGAGACGTGCCCAGTCGTGTCTGGCGCTGGTGTAGCGGTCGCCTTGATCGCAGCAGTCCCACCCGTTGCCCGCAGCCACTGAGCAGCACGCACATCGCCACACGAGTGCTGATCGTGCGGTGGCATCATGCGCCGAGCATCCAAGGCCACCTGCGCCCGAGTGCGTGCCTCCATCACGCGCTTCTGCGACTCATCCGACCTTTCTGCCTCGTGCACCAACACAGCTTCACGGTAGGCATCGCGAGCAGCCTTGCACTCCACATCAGCGATGTCCTCCTCAAGCAGGACTTCATCC
>CAYWNT010000057.1:0-2589 GCA_964459725.1 uncultured Gammaproteobacteria bacterium | reverse complement strand
AGAGGATTAGTATTAAAATGGGTGAATATGCAGAAATGGCAATAGAGGAAGAAATGATATATCTATTGTGCATAAGGAGAAATAGGTGAGCGAACAAACAAATTCATACGAAAAGTATCATAAGATAAAGGTTTTCATAGATAATAACAGTAAACCAAAAGGAGTTAAAGATAATCAACCTATATCAGCATACAAGATTGCATTACATATTGGTTTGAGCAATAAACAGACCATAAGATGCATAAATGAGATAGTATCAATAGATAATGATTACGAATTAACAAAGATTGGGAAGGTAACAGCAGTAATCAAGAAGAAAGAGCATGAGAAAACGAAACAATGACAAGGGATGAAATTGCAGAAGAACAAGAAAAAGTATTTGATGAACTTTTCACAGTAGATGACATTAAAAAAGGAAATACTGTAGAAATGCACCAAGAAGCAAGAAAGATTGCTATAAATAATTTAAAGGAAAAAGATATGAACACACAGCCAGTAGTAGTAGTTGCAAAGTATAATGAAAACCTAGAACTTAGAGTTGAAGTAGTGGATGCTCCAGATGGAAGTATGCTTGATTTCTTTTATGAAAACATTGATTGTACAATCGTTGAGCTTGTAGGTTTTGATGATTTTGATTGTTGGATTAACGAAGAAGGTCTATACAAGAATGGTAATCCAGTATTTGAATATGATGGTGTTGCTCAACTTGCAGGTAATTTGGTCTTCACAAAGACACATGATAGTGAAGGTGAAACAGTTGTTTTTGATAAAGAAAAAGATGCTGATTTGATTCTTAAAATCATGAAGTTTGTATCTGGTGCAAAACTTTTAGGCACAATAGGCTAAATAAGCTCTTTATGGGCTTAGAAAGGTAAGAGCATGGCTAACTGTAGAATATGTAATGAAATAGCTGTTTCTGATGGATTATGTGGTAATCCTATATGTAAAAGAATTATTATAGAAACAAGGGAAAGAATATTGAAACAAAACAATGAAATGAATAAACTCAATCCGAAAAATAAAGTATGTAAAAAAAAGAATTGTGAAACTATTGTTATCTATCCAAAACAGCTATGTGAATCATGTAAGCAGAAAAATCTAAGTGAGAGAAAAAAGCTATATGTTTCAAATAGGAAAACAAAAAGGTATTGTAGAAATACCAGTTGTGGCAAAGAGTTGATAAATCCAGAATCTCCTGCAACAAGATATTGTAGTGATGAATGTCGACCAAGAGATACAGTAGCCACTAATAAAAGGAGAGATAACCCAAAACCAAAGAAGGTTTTAATAAAGAAAGTACATAAACCTATTGATAAGAAGTGGTTAGAGAGAGGAACAATAAGTTCAAACAGTATGAACGGAGGTTTTGAATGAGAGAAGGTTTGTTTATAGGATGGAGCGTATCAATGATATTGTTTGGTTATGCATTATATGTGACCAAGTTGTTTATGAAAAACCAAAGGAGAGTGAAATATGGGTTATAACACCAATAGAATAAAAGAAAGAGCAGAAGAATTTGAAAGTCAATATCACAAAGCAATGACTGATGAACTAGAAGAGCAAATTGGAACTTATCTTGACGGTAGAGAAGCAGAATATGTTTCAACAGAGGATATTGAAGAGATTGTTGTAAATTGGAAAGATGCATTACCAGAAATTGGTGATTGGTGTTTTGATAAAGTTCAATCTGAATTAGATGATATTGGAGATATGAAATATGAAGAATCAAGAGATAGAGATTAAGGGCAGATATGACTAAAAATACATTTGACCTATATAGATGTAGTGCATTACTTTGGGCAGGTCTTGAATATGAAGATGCACTAAGATTCAGAATTGAGAAGGCTAAAGAAGCAATGACTTTTTATAGAGAGTCAGCACAACCTTTAGACAAAATGAGTGAGGAATATCTATCTATTGAAAAAAAGTATCTTGATTCAGAAGATGCTGTTAAGTGGAATAGAACTTTCTTAGATGAAATTATTAATGAACGCAAAAGGAAAATACAATGAAATCAACACTAGAAAAAATGAAAGAATATAGAGAAATCTCATTAGGAAGAGAAGAGGTTGAAGCAGAACTACTTGAGGAAATGACTAAAAAATTCCCAAATCTTGAAAAAGTTACATTTTCTGAATATGCTATTGAGGTAAACACTCAAAAACATACCATGAGATTAACAAACTGGGGTTCACTAAAAAGATTTGAGCCATTATTTGTTTGTTCTGATAAAACTATGCCAGATACGGTTGAGGGATTTCTTAAAGCTAAAGCATTTATTGAAGAAGACAGAAATCAATGTATGACTGCTTTTTATTGGCTATTTAATAGATATGATTTTGGCTATGTCTATGGATATAAAAATGTCGGAAAGTGAATATGAAGCAAAGACAGAGCATGAGTGTTCATTACAAACTGAACTAAAAGAGGACTTCATTAAAACACTTCAAGAGCATCATGGATATATGTACACAGATGCTTTAAGCAAGTGGCATGAAGTAAAAGAGGTTTATCTGAATAAGATTTTTGAAGCTATAACTCTTGAAATAACAGAGCATACACAAAGCAAGGGTGAAAAGATGAAATTTA
>CAYWNT010000056.1:0-2616 GCA_964459725.1 uncultured Gammaproteobacteria bacterium | reverse complement strand
CTTGATGATGAGCTAGTTGCTAGAGGTCTAGATGACATATCTGAAGAGTCTAAGAAGAAAATAGTAGATAAGATAATGGAGCTAGATCGACCAGATTATAATCAAATATTAGGTAGAGAAGTGACCAGTAAGATTGCAAAAAAGAAGCTGTTTGAAAAGAAACTGAAAAATAGAAGAAAAATAGCACATAGACTTCCTCCCAAAGCTAGAAGGACTGTTAGTGCTGAAATTAACCGTCTTTCTAGCAATGTATATGATGTGACTACTGATATTGAGAGAGACCGAGAAAGAAGACATCAAGAAATGAGAGTAGGGAGGCAAAAAAGCTTTAGAGCTAATAATATGGTCGCTGGTACTGACTTAAATAACACTTCCGAAAACCGTGGCAGTCAAGCTAGGAGTCAAAAAAGTAGAGACCACATTGATTCACCATCCAATATTAAAGATACACAAATTGGTTCAAACAAAGTGAAAAGAGATAGAGCTATTGACAGTGATTCAATTGTTGATAACTCTTCTGATACCATAGATACTATTTCTGAAAATGAAAAAAGCGAACAGAAATCTACTGTTGCTAAGAAAGCATCTAAGAGTTCTTCTTCCATTAACTCTTCTTATCCTTCTCCAAAAAAGCGAGTAGGTGCAACAAATGGAAGCACTAGATCATCTAATGTGACACGTAGATCTTCTGTTCCTTCTAGAGCTGTTGGCTCTGGAGGATTTTCTTCACCATCAGCTTCATCTTTTAGTGGAGGAGGCGGTGGTGGTGGAAGTTCGAGTAGCGCTCCTGTACAATATGAGAGTGCTGAAGAGAAAGTACAAAGAGAACAGCTAGAAGATATTGCTTCAGAGAAAAAGCTTTCAAAAATATTTAGTGAAAATGTTAAAAAAGGTGATCTTCTTGCAGATTTTTCTAAAACCATCTCAAATGGTAGAAAGTTAACAATTTCTCAACATGTAAAAGTAATGAAACGCAACTTTCAAAAGCTTAATAAAAGACCAGATAAGCTCAGAACAAAGCGATTTAAAAATTTAAACTGTATATATGAAGAGGATATTTTAAAGAAGGAAAAAGAGCAGTGGAGTGCTACCAGTAGCATTATTTCATTTTTGTATGATACTAGAAGTGAAAGAAGATTCTGTGTTATCAGTGAGAATGGCGAATATGCTATTATTGAATCAGAAGGGCTTAAAGACCGCCATGGTTACAAAATCAGTAAAACTTCCTCATTTTCCTACAGAATGAGAATACAGAATACTCCTATTTTTAAGATTTTATCAAATCTCTCTGCTGCGAGAGCTTCTCAAGTGATGTATCTAGTTGATGAGAATGTATTAGGCGACTAGAGTTATACCTTTTTATTGACGTATATTTAAATATACTGTATAATTAAATATACAGGACGTGTGAATGAACAAGTGGGAAGTTAAGTTAACGAAAAAAGCAGAGACAGAGCTTAAAAGGCTTCTTAGTAAGAGAGCTATTTCAAGAGAAGATGTGAAAGTTATTTTGAGATGGACGGACGAAATGGAAGAGTTTGGCCCTGAATATATTGAAAAGTCTAAAGAGTGGTATGATCATGCGCTAGATAGAGACTGGATAGGTTTTAGATCTTCTGCTTTTAGTTATTCGGGAAGGATTATTTATAAAATAGTTGATAGAAGAATTATCGTTGAAGTACATCGTATAACAGCAGAACATGATTATAAAAAAAGGCCATGAGGAAATTATGAAGAAAATGAGAAAAGTTTTACATAAGATTTTAGAAAATGAATTAACTCCAGGTGAGGTAATTAGAGGTGCTAGAGTCGAAGCTAAAATTTCTCAGGAAGATATGGAGAAAATAAGTGGGATTAAAAGGTCAAATATAAGTGCTTTAGAGAATGACCGTATTGCAATGACCTCTCATTATGCAGAGATATTTGGAACAATTTTAAAACTACATCCAGCAGATATTTTATATCCCAATCGAGTAGTTAAAAAAACAGACATTATTACTAAAATTGAAAAGAGAGTTGCTCGATTTTTGAGAACTCGCACTGCTAGCTAATTTGAACTAAAATCCCCGTCAATCCTTAAAATTTAGACTAAGTAGTGGGTTATCTTCAATTTTTTCTTCTCTAACAAGATAACCTTTTGTTGTGTTAATATTTGAGTGTCCAGAAATCTTCGCTACAGACTCAATTCTATGTCCATTTTCTAATAAATTGGAGATCACGCCGCGTCGAAAAGAGTGAATTGTTTTGTTAAAATCTAGCCCAATTGCAAGCAGTGTTTTTTTGAGCATTCTATGCACTGTTGAGGTGTGAATAGGGGAGTGATGATTTTTTTGAACGGAAGTGAAAATATAGTCATTTTCACTTTTTTCTCGCCTTTGAATTAACTCTTTCAAAACTACCCAAAGTTTTGGATTAAGTGGAATTTTTCTAAATTTTGCGCCTTTTCCTTGTATTTTAATGACAGGTAGATCTTGCTCAAAAGAAATATCAGACACTCTAACATTTCTCATTTCGCTAACTCTGCATCCTGTATAGCTTAGAAACGTTAGAATTGCTTTGTTTTGCAATGACTGGATAGACTTTCCATCATAAAAAGAGGTGAGCTTATTAATTTCA
>CAYWNT010000055.1:0-2644 GCA_964459725.1 uncultured Gammaproteobacteria bacterium | reverse complement strand
GCCATCAATCATCTCACGGGCCACGGGAAACGTATCTTCCAGAATCGAGGCGGCGATCAGATCGGGTTGAAAATCCTGAATTTTCTGAAGCAAGTCTGGAACCATATTACCGCGAGGCTTTAACTTTATGTTCTGCTCGTTCACATCAAAGGGCTTGACCTGCAGGTTTTCTACCCGTGCTTCATCGGAGCTGGTTTCTTCGGTACGGTAAAATGTGGAATCAAATAAATCCACCTGATGACCCTGTTCTTTTAATAAGGCTGATAAAATACCGATGGACAAGGGAAAACCCGTCTGCAGCATCTAGTTTGGATACAAAAATAAAACTTTTACAGAACTCACGATGAGATCTCCTTCTTTGAATTAAATTTAGATTGAATCGCCTGCCAAATGGTCAAAATTCTTTCTTTTGTTAATATCTTAGCATGAAGCCCCAATAGCAGAAAACTTAATAACAACAATATTTTGATTGAGAATTGAGGTATAAGCGAACATCTTACCCATTGGAAACTGAATATTAACAAGATAGCAATTAATAAATTAAAATAAAATAAAGAAAGATAATACCATTCATATTTTACTTTATAGAAATGCTGAGAAATTAGTACTTGGATAATATTAATAGTTATCACTGTTCCCGTGTAAGAAATTGCTGCACCCAATATTTCATAACGAGGGATTAATATTATATTTAGTAAAATATTAACTGCTAACCCAGCTAACGTTATTGGGAACGCAAAATAAGCTTTCTTTTTGTATCCCAAAGGAACACTAACAAATTTCCCAAAAGCTTGGACTGAAACACCAAATGAAATGATAATAAATACATTGAGTGCTGACCAATAGGTCGGTGGAAGCAGCAAATAAAATATTTCCTTACTAAATAAGATGACAAGTAAAATAGGCCCCAGCGATAAGTAGACAAAATAAGTAAAATTTCGACCAATAAAAACAGCGCCTGCTTCGCCTCGGGAGAATATTTCCTTCATGAACATAGGATTGAATGCATAATAAATAGCACCCATCATAAAGAAAAGTTTACTCGCAACCAGTTGTCCGATGTTATAAACACCTACGTAGCTTAAGGCCAACATCCCCATAATTAAATATTTGTCAAAGTATCTAGTAATTAGCCCACTTATATTTTTAGGCAAAATAGGAAGCCCATATTTAAGAGTCTCTATCACTCTATAGAAATTAAATTTAATTTCGTAATTCCGGAAAAAATCAATAGTGATTATTAAAAAGAGAATAGTAGCTGCAAATAGTTGACTATAAATAATTCCCATAAAAGATAAATTAAATACCCAAATTAAGACTAAACCTAAACCATTAGACAGAAGTGAATATAGGATAGAGAAACAACCGTATCGCCATGCTTTTTCCATACTTTGATACAAATTCAGATACAATGTTACTAAACCATAGATAAACGCATGTACAAAAGCTAAGACAAATGCCAAACTATAATTCTTTGCACCCATTGCCATAGCGGCTAGATCTTCTTTGAAGAAAAAAATGAAAGGAAATGCTATTAAAAATCCACCCCATAAAAAGAGCCAATTAGAGAAAAACAGTTCAGAGAGTTTTGACCTATCTTCTCTATATTCAAAATAATATCTAGGAATAGCAAACGTAACACCACCGGATAAAAAAGAGGCAATAAGTGCTGGCAAAGCCACAACAATAGCAACTACACCATATTCTTCCGGGGTTAGAATACGTGTAATGATAGGGATTAAGAATAAAGAAACCAACCCGGTTGTGGCAAATGAAACCTGATAGATAGCAATGTTTTTTAAGTGGGAAAGCTTCATTTGAATGTGTTTATATGATGCCTGCCCCATTTCTCAGCATAATTCTTTGACGCATAGGATAGAGCCTCTTCTCGACTTGCACCATGATTAAACGTCTCCATGATCCAATTAAGATAATCCCCAGTTCGAGTAACAGCCAAACCATCTTGAAAAGGGTCTTTGTCTTTTAGTAACTTCATAAAATTACTAGGATACTTAAAACTGTTCTTATCTCTTTTTAATTTATAAATCCCTTTTTTTAAAGTATCTAAACTGTTAAAAATATAGGCAGCTCTTTGGTCACAACTGTACTCATCAAAAGAATAAGAATTCTCTAAGTCAAGATAAAATGATAGTACTCCAGATAAGATAGATTCTAAAACAGTAGTTCCGCCATACAAGACACCAAGTGCCACATCAGCGGCCTGAGCAACTTCTGCAGGGTACGCTGTGGATTCATATTTTCCTTCTTTAACAAGCAAATATCTATTTGTCTTGATTGCTTCATTTAATAGAGTAGACACAGAAGAAAATGTGGTCCTCTTGGGTTTGTGAATGATCCCAATGTCTGGGTTATTAAGAACCAGTTTTGCCAAGAAATCATGAACATAACCAGCCTCTTTTTTTGAGACAATACAGGATTCTCTGTCTCCAAATCCTTCATCAAAAAAAGCAACCACAAATTTCACATCGTTGTTAATCAATATCTGTCGGAGTGATGAAGATTTATGTTTCACTGCTTCAAATGAATAATCGGTGATATAACCACAATACACTAACGTTTCAATATAAGATTTTGAATTAAGTAAAATATCTTTGTAATATGACCCAAAAGAAAAATAAACGTC
>CAYWNT010000054.1:0-2655 GCA_964459725.1 uncultured Gammaproteobacteria bacterium | reverse complement strand
CGCGATGGCAGAGGCGCTTAAAAAAGCACAGATCGCAGGCTATAACCCCGGGATTTTTACACCGTTTGTACTCAAATTCTTTGTGAGTCAGCTAAACGAAGGATTTTCTTTGTTACATAGTTGCGGAGCGTCTGCCTCGTTGTTTAAGCCTAAGGCATGGCAGTGTATACCGACGTGGGATCGGGTTAAACACACGCCATATGGAAACATAACCAGTTGTGGTTTTCCTCATATATACGGTACAGACCCTCACCCCTACGACTGCTACTTTACGCCGTTTGTGATGGAGGCTGGGTATCACGTTATCGGATCAAGAACCACTCAAGCAATGAATTGTGGGTTTCCCAGAGCAGGCAATTGGTGCCAAGAGTATTTGGAGTTAGAAGATGAAGAAGTTCAGAATCTCCCTGAGATTAAAATTGATCATGAAAGATGGCATAAGGAAGTTCATAATTTTGAGGCCCCATCCACCTTCAGACGATTAGCCAACAAGGTCTTGCGTAAATTTGGTTCTATCCTGCAACGAGTTATGCGTTTGAGGAATTTTAAAAAATGAAACGGCTAAACAGTTGATTGCTATTTATATGTCGTCTGATCAAATGTTTCTTTTAAAGAGATAAGCAGAGATTAAAACTGTAATGAAACCATTCGTATATCTTGTTCAATGTAGAAAAAAACTCCCTGAGCATATAGCGCAGCTTGAATCCAAAGATGCAGACATTGTTTTTTTGACTTGGGGTGAGAAATCCAGCGATAAACGCTCGATCTTTTACCCCTACAGCACATGGACCGAGGGCAGGAACCGGTTATTTAAGGAGGTTCAACATCGGAAATATGAGTACCTTATTTTTATGGATGAAGATGCTCAGCTCAGATTGCAGAAAAATTTGGGGCGCGATCGTGAAGTAGCCCCATTCAAAATATTTGAAAATTTACTTCTCAAATATCAACCTGCCGTAGCGACGCCAGATTATCAATGGCATCTGGGTGGGGGAAATAAGGATCTGAATAAAGATGTGCAGACAATCCGTTTTTTTGATGCGATTCTAAACGCATTTCACCATAATGCGGCTAAAGTTTTGTTGCCATACTATGACGGATTAGATTATCGATCCGAGTGTTATTCGCAAAGTCTGATGTGTAGTTTAGCCTCCGCAGCCTATAAAGGTTTTTGTCTCCAGTTTAACGCACTTAACGTAGCAAACCCTATTAGCGAAAGAAAAGACGCAGATTTTTTTACCACTATTCCAGAAAACTTATTTCTAAAAACACTGAAACGAGAAGAAGAAAGAAATGATTTCTTACGTCTTTCAAAGGAGCCTGTGATTCGGCATCCTGAATATGGGATTTATGATAATACGAAGAATATGAGATATTACTGTCCTACCCTAGACATGAGTGAAATGTTTAATATGGGGCATACTTTTTTTAAAAGAAGATCCCAATTACGGGATATGTCTCTGGGGGAAGATTATTTGAAACAAGGTGCAGATACCCTGCGCGCTCTTGAGGCAAAGGTTAGACACGCAAAATTTATAGAGAGAAAAAAAATGCATCGGCAAAATTGGTTTGTGACAAGGCCATTCGCTGTCAGGTTCGCTTTGCGCATCGCAAGGCTGATCAAGAAATGTTTTTTCGTCTTAAAAAGGTCGCGTAGAGATGTTTTAGCCCAATGGAGAATTCGCCGGCTGTGGAGTTTTAAAAATCTAACTTTTTTTATTCCTGAAAAAAATATGGCGCATTGGATCCAGCTCATCACGGCTGTGTTAGACGCTAAAAACGATGAGGTATTAAATGTTGTTGATATTGGCTGTGCTCAAGGCGATTTTTTATTTCGTTTTAAGGAGAGCTGCAATAATAGTCAAAAAATGTATTCGGTTGGTGTTGACCCTATTAACTACTTCACAGAAAAAATATTTCATCCTTATAGCATTTATATTCAAGCTGCCGTCACAAACAGCAATGATGAGACGGTTAAGTATTTTAAAAACCGAGTTTTAGCGCCAAGCTCCACAATGAAAATTAACAAATGCTACATACCAAAAACCACAGTAAATAATAGTTCGGATCTAATCACGGAAGAGGTTGAAGTGGAGAATTATAAGCTAGAGAGCATTGTAAATCAGGCTTGTTTAAAGGATGAGATTATTCATGTGCTTAAAGTTGATACTCAGGGGAATGATCTTGAGGTTATTGAAAGTTTAGGGGGTGTGGTTTCGCGTTGTTTATTTATTGTTTATAAAACCGTCTATGGTAAAGTTGAAAACGATCAGACCCTTTACAAGGGACAGACCACCTTCAAGGAAGAAAGAGGTAAGCTTGAGCGATTGGGGTTTCGTCTCATAAATGTAGCGCGGTTCAAAACAACTCCGGAAGCAAATGTGCTTTATATGAATAGGAGCCTTCTTACCACCTTATGGAAAGATTAATTGAGGCGTTAGAGAAACAGAGTAACGCAGCTTGAGTATGTTAAAGATGTTCTTGAGCCTTGAAAATCCTCTAAAATTTAATAGCAATGGTAATTATGAAAGTTCTTGTTTCGGACCAGTCTGGGGAGCCAATTTGTAACATAGGCAGAACTTCACTTTTTGAGGTTCTGCCTTTTGACCTGCCCCCGATTGTTGAGCCAGACCTTATGTTAGTCCGGCCTTAATA
>CAYWNT010000053.1:0-2658 GCA_964459725.1 uncultured Gammaproteobacteria bacterium | reverse complement strand
TTGTAGTTCCAGATAATAATGACAATACTACTTATTCAGCAGGGTCAGGACTTGATCTAACAAGTACCACATTTTCAGTAGAACCAGATTTAAGAGATGGTATTACTCATGTGGGTCTTGATACTGGTGATTATATTGGTTGGACAAACAACTCACATCAAAGCTTCTTTGTTAATGCTGGAGAACGTGCAAGAATTGAAGCAGATGGAGACTTCCATGCAGATGGGGACGTTATCGCATATTCAACTACTATTTCTGATGAGCGTTTAAAGACAGGTATTTTACCTATTACGAATGCTTTAGATAAAGTTAATCAGCTTAAAGGTTGTACATTTACTTACACTGCAGACGGTAAAAAATCTGCAGGTCTAATTGCACAAGACGTAGAAAAAGTTCTTCCAACAGCAGTATCTGAGAAAGAACTACCTCTTAAAACAGACGATGGCGAAACTTATAAAGTTCTACAATACGACCAAACAATCGGTCTGCTAGTTGAAGCGATTAAGGAACTAACAGATAAAGTAAATAAGTTAGAGGAGAAGTAATATGGCAATGCAAGTATCTGGACAAATTAAATGGTCCGAGATTCAAACTACGCATGGAGGCTCTCATCCTATTAATATTTCAGAATATTATGGTAAGTACTACACTTCTGGAGGTCTTCAGAGACCTACTACAGGAGAGCAGAAAGCATCCTATTTATACAGCACAAGCCCTTCAGTAGCTGGGGAGTGGTCTGCTTACGGAAGTTGGGGATCTTGTTCTGTATCTTGTGGAGGCGGAACACAGAGTCGTACACGTTCTTGTACTAATCCTGCCCCTTCTTATGGGGGTGCGAACTGTAGTGGCTCAACTACGGATTCGCAGTCTTGTAATACTCAAGGATGCTTCTTTTCAGCTAGTGGAGGTACGGTATCTACAAGCGGTAATTATAAAATTCATACCTTTACAGGTAATGGTACCTTTTCGGTATCTTCTGGAGGTAACGCAGAATACATGGTTGTAGCCGGTGGCGGTGGTGGCGGCTGGGTTGATAGTGGTGCGTGGGAGGGAGCCGGCGGCGGAGGTGCTGGAGGGTATAATACTTCTGGCTCTACTAGTTTTTCTGCTACAAATTATGCTATCACAGTAGGCGGTGGTGGTGCTGGAGACCCTGCTGGAGAATCTAACGCATTATCTGCTCCTGGAAATGACAGTGTAGTTGCGGGAATTCAAACTGCAGACGGTGGAGGCCGTGGTGGGGGTTACGGAAGTTATCAAGGTGTCCCTGGAGGTACTGGAGGAGATGGTGGCTCAGGCGGTGGAGGTTGTGCTAGAGGCGGCTCTGGACAAGGTGGTTCAGGTACTCAAGGTGGTGATGGAGCTAGTGTTCCCGGAGCCACCCAACATCCAGGAGGCGGCGGTGGTGGTGCCTCAGGTGCTGACGGATCCGGAGGTAATGGAGGCGCAGGTGCTTCTAACTCTATTACAGGAAGTTCTACAACGTATGGAGGCGGAGGTGCTGGAAGTTCTGGAGATGGAGCAAGTGGAGGGTCTCACGGTGCGGGTTCTGGAGTTAATTCAGGCGGTGGAGGTAATGGTCAACGTGGTAGTACGGGATCAGCAGGAGATAGCGGTATTGTCGTTATTAAGTACTTGTACCAATAGGAGAAATATATGGCACATTATGCAAAATTAGATGAAAATAATATAGTCCTTGAAGTTGATTCGGTGGACAACTCTAAAGAGATAGAGTTAGGAGGAGAGGCTGAGACAGTCGCTTGGCTACTCGCTGGATGGGGCGGCGTAGATTGGAAGAAAACTTCTTATAATACACACGAAGGTAAGCACTACGATAGTAATGGAGTAGAGGATGCAGGTACTCCTCTTAGAAAGAACTACGCGGGACCTGGATATATCTATGATCCAGTACTAGATGCTTTCTATGATGTGCAAGCATTTGATTCGTGGACTTTAGAGACTACTACTTGTACTTGGCAACCCCCAGTACCTTATCCTACAGACGGTAATAGTTACTATTGGGATGAAGTAGCCTACGACGCAGGGAGCACTCCTTGGATTCAAAGGCCTGGCCCAGATGGAGCTCCTATCTAAATAAGTAAAAAACCCGCAATTAAGCGGGTTTTTACACATGGATAGTTTTAATTCTGAGATGGATAGAATGGAAAAACTAACAGGCACAAAAAGGGATAAAAGTAACTTCAAATTACCTACTAAACCCGTGGCTCATTCCCCCAATTTCACAATGAAGGATTTTAATTATTATAGAAACGAGTCACCGAAGTTACTATCGAAATCAGATATTGAGGATATAAATAGGATTTTAGGTGAGGGTTTTATTGATAAATTAGGTTATAAGGTACTATGAGGGAGTGCAAAAGACTAAGTGTACTGAAGATACTTTTGTATAAGGAGAATAAATAATGGCTTTACAAAGCTCAGGCGAGATTGAAATCAGTGACGTTAATGTTGAATTAGGTAACACTGCAACAGATCAATTAAATTTAGATAACGCGGATGTAAGAGACTTATTCGATGTCGCAACGGGAGAAATTGCGCTATCTGATGGCTATGGTAAGAGTGCTGTATATAACATTGATAACTCATTAAGATTTGATTCTGCTTCTTCAGCACACTTAACTTGGACTGCAGGAACAG
>CAYWNT010000052.1:0-2674 GCA_964459725.1 uncultured Gammaproteobacteria bacterium | reverse complement strand
CAGGATCACTATTTAAAAACAAAATCTCAATTTGATGATGGCTTTGAGGTGATTCGTTTGCGTTCAATGCGGCACGGGAAAACAGACCATGATGAAATTGTTAGGATCAATGGCTCGACAAAAAAATATATTCAGGGTAGAAAAGATGAATTCCAAAGTCTCTTGAACGAGTTAGATAGTGATGAATCTCGCCTAGCGTTACTTGCAGATTTAGTTGATGAGTTCCTAGTCAAGAAGGAAGTAACAAAGAAAGAGGCTTCCAAGTTAGATATTGAGGCGATCAATGAATAAGGCGGGAAACGTCCGGCATGTTTGCGGTATTTCAGGGGGTAAAGATAGTGCGGCTCTCGCCATTTACCTCAAACAGCAGGATCGGGTGCCAGAGATGGAATATTATTTTTCGGACACCGGCTGTGAACTGCCCGAAACCTACGATTTTATTGATCGACTTGAAGCCTATCTTGGTAAAGAAATAACTCGTATTGGTAGCAACGCACCTTTTGAGCACCATCTTTTTGTGCTGGGAAATCCAGAAGAAAATTGGCTCCCCTCCCCTAGGTATCGATGGTGCACTGTGAAGATGAAACTTGAACCGTTTGAAGAATTTATTGGCGCTGATGAGGCATATAGCTATATAGCCATCCGGGCTGATGAGCACAGAGAAGGGTATGTATCAACTAAAGCCAATATTCATCCAACCTTCCCCTTTATCCATGATGAGATCACTCGAAAGGATGTCTTTCGAATTCTTGAAGAAACTGTGGGTGTCCCAGAGTATTACAAATGGCGTAGCCGTTCTGGCTGTTATTTCTGTTTTTTCCAGCGACAAGAAGAATGGCTTGGCCTTTATGACAACCACCCAGATCTATTTCAAAAAGCTATGGAATTTGAAAAATTTGATTCTCATACAGGAGAGGGTTTCTCTTGGATTGAAGGCATGAGTTTAGGTGATTTACTTGAACGTCGTGACGAGATTGTTGATATTGCCACTAAACGGCGTGAGGCCAACGATAATCGGAGTTGGCAGGAAAAGATGCTTGAAGAAGGTGACAATGCAGACCAGGGATGTTTGATTTGTAGCTTATAAGGTTCTGAAGATATGAGTAGATTGACAAAGGGCCTTATAAGTCTAGGCGAACCAGAGCTTCAAGAATTAGCAGGGAGGTTGACGGTGAACCTTCTTGCTAAAATTGATGAAAGAATAATTAATAAATCAAATTTAATAACACTTATACTAGAAAGCTATGGGAACGAAATTCTTTTTGAAGAAAGGATACGGAATAATGCATTATTAACTTTAAATAAAAATGAAGCAGAAGAACTGCTATTCAATATCACAGGAAGCAAGGCTGAAGATCCCTGGAGTAGTTTGATCAAACAAAATTACTCCTACACATCTAAACCTTCAATAGCTATACATGATTTTTTTGAAATTCCCCTCCCTGAACAAGAAGAAAAATCAACAACAAGATCTTCGATAGTTAATATCCTTCCTCATTATGGACTATATAATTATCAGCAAGTTGTCGTTAACAAAGCATTAAACAAAATTTTCTCTGATACCCCTAGGGTTTTAGTACATATGCCGACAGGGGCCGGAAAAACACGATCCGCAATGTCGATAATCGCACAATTTCTCTTAAGGTTAGAGCCTGGTGTTGTAGTAATTTGGCTTGCACACTCAGAAGAACTTTGTGATCAAGCTTCTGACGAGTTTGAGAAATGCTGGTCATATATCGGAAATAGAGAGGTTACTCTAGGCCGTTTATACTCAGAATATGAATTGGATTTAGCAAATTTTAAAGATGGTGTAATCGTTGCAGGTTTGGCAAAAATCTATTCGCGCAGTTTTTCTCAACAATCTGAATTTTTAAATTTCAAAAAGTATGTAAAATTTGTTGTGATGGATGAAGCGCATCAAGCCATTGCACATACATACAAACATTTACTAGAGATGCTGGCTCCTGAAGGTGGATCAGCGTTGTTAGGATTGTCAGCCACGCCTGGTAGATCTTGGGTAGATATGGATCGGGATAAAGAGTTAGCAGACTTTTTTGTAGGGAATAAAATCAGCTTAGAAATACCTGGCTACAACAATCCAATATTGTTCCTCCAAGAAAAAGGCTACTTGGCAAAACCAGAGTATATACAAATCCCTTACAATCCTCAGTTAGATCTTTCAGATACAGAGCTAGAAAATATTGCCTCTGGTTTTGATATTTCTTTAGAAGCAATTCAAAAATTGGGAGAGGATGAGCAGCGAAATTTAATTATTCTTAAAGAAATAATATTTGAAGCCAATAAAGGTTCCAAAATAATTGTTTTTGCATGCTCTGTTAACCATGCCCATTTATTAGCTGATGTACTTTTGTTGAAAGGGATTCAAGCGAAAGCAGTTTCAACAAGAACTGGCCCGTTAATAAGGCGAAAATCAATTGAGGAGTTTAAAAAGACCGGGGAAAATTCAATCCAGGTTTTAGTTAATTTTGGGATATTGACCACAGGTTTTGATGCCCCAAAAACGAATGTTGCGGTTATTGCTCGCCCCACACAATCGGTAGTTCTTTACAGTCAAATGATTGGCAGAGCAATGAGAGGATCAGCCGTAGGTGGCAATGAAAGAGTTATAGTCAAATCTGGTGTTTCAGAAAAATTCATTTAAGCGACGTTCTTG
>CAYWNT010000051.1:0-2747 GCA_964459725.1 uncultured Gammaproteobacteria bacterium | reverse complement strand
CTCCTGTTTATACTGCGTTATTAAAGGCTTTGTGAGCATATCGGGGATTGCTGACTCATAGGCTAATCTTTAAGAATCAAAATGTGGCGTATTTGTTTACAGCGCTTTTTTACATCCCCTAAACTTACTGGAATCCAGAGGGTCAGGCTTAAAGCTCTTATTATTAGTAGCATATTCACAATACATCTCTGTCAACAATCCTAAACACTTCTTGCTTTTAGGATTATCAAAATTGGCAAGCCAGGCATTTCTGAGCTTATCAATGTCGAGATGTTTACCTGTCCTTGTTGCATATAACTGAACAACCTCTTCATTACCACCACCAACAGCCCAAGCGAGAATATCATTGCCTTCTGCATCTTTAGCATAAAAGGTTTTATCTTTTAAATTAACAAAATAAATTGCTGGAAAGTCTGAGAGTGCTGCTCTCATGTAAGGTGTAATCCTGTTATAATCAGATTTTTTTGCTAACTTAGGATACTTCCCCGCAAGATTTTTGAATAAAATAGGCCTATTTCCTATTGCTGCTGAGAATAAGATATTTTCCCCATCTTTATTTACAAGATTAATATTTGCACCTTGTTTCACAAGAAAATCAACTGTTTCTTGTTGACCTTTATATGCAGCCATCATCAAAGGAGTATTACCACGACTATCTCGACTATTAAGACTTTGTTTCCCCTCCTCTTTAATTATCTTTTGTATATTTTTTATATCCCCTTTGGAAGCGTAACTATGAATACTATTGCCTGGCAATAAATTCATAACTTCTCCTGTCGTAACACAGCCACTTAGAATCAGTGAAAGAAAAAGAAAAGTAAATTTAAGTCCTCTTAGCATAACTATACCCCTATTAATTTTTAATTATTGTAAAACTCTCTTAATGTACTGATATCAAAAAAAAACAAAAAGCAAACCTAACTGATTATAGAATATTATACTACCTGTTTTTTATCTCCAATCCCGAGAAAGGGCACTTTGTCGTTAGAGTTTAGTTGCAGTGTTTCCATTTATCATATCGATCCCAAATCATCTTACCGCGCCTTAATTTAACCTTTTTGTAGCGAGGATCAACTCCTCCACCATCGTTATATATAATTTTAAGTTGGATATCATCTCCGTCAATATTCTCAACGACTGCCGTGACATTCCAACTATATTCTAGTCTTTTGTTGATTATAACGATACAGACTTTATCTCCTACCTGCTTTTTAGCCTGAAGTGCTGCTCTTCTCTTATTTTCAGCAGCCGCTCGCTTGATTCGTCGTCGTTCTTCCTTTTCTGTCTTTTCTCGTGCAAGCCTTATTTTTTTCTCATTCTTTATTCTTTCAGCCTCTTCTCGTGCCTCAATTTCTTTTATTTGCAATTTTGCAGCAACAACAAGTTTAGAGTCTGCGTGTTCTGCAATAAACTTCTTTAATTTTACCTTTGAGCCTTTCGAGAGATTGAATTCAGACTCAATCTCCGCCAGTCTTTTCCTTTCGGCTTCTTTCTTAATATCGCTTAGCTGTTTTTTAGCAGCCTGCACATTTTTGTCATTTGGATATTTTGCAATAAAGGATTTTAGCTTTGATGTTGAATTTTGAGCATATTCGAAGACTTTCTCTTTTGCTTGAGCTGTATAGGCATTGCTTGGAAAGCGTTTAACGTACTTATTGAGTCGATCCGTTGAATTGAGGGCTGATACATATAAAAGCTCCTCAGCTCTTTTTAACTCGTCTTGTAAATATCCATTCTGAGGAGCAGTTAACAATGTATCGAAATTATTAACTACTTTCTGAATATAATAATTGTCATCTACAGTCTGACCTACTGTATCAGTAGTATTTTTTAATACAATTATTTGTTTGAGTGTAGATGCTCTTTTTAATGCATCAAGAACCCACTGTTCTTTTAAGAGCTTTTGAGGAATGGTATATTTAGGTGTGTATGAATTATCATAATTACTAATCGAAGACCTATATTTATCCAGTAGCTCACGATAATCTTTTATTTCTATGTTGAAGTCGAAGCCGTGTCCTCCTTTTGAGTTTTTCTTTCTAATTCCATTAGTTCCAATTATGCATTCAAATCCATATTCTTCACAATTTAATGAATATGTAATATTCTGAACATTTGCAATAGAAACAGAACCAACAATTTTATACTTCCGCTCATCAAGTAGATACTGAATGGCAGTACTAACCAACCGTGGGTGAAGCTCGTGAGTATTGCAATATTCAACAAATTCTAAGTTGTCAGTTAAGCCAGTATATCCTTCTCGCGGAAAGCCATTTCTCGACTCACTAAACCGATAATACTCATAACTATTATGAATAATTTCTTCTTTGTTTAGAGATGTCAATTGGAGAGCTCTGTATTGCCAACCACCCAACATGGTAACAGCATAAAGAGTTCCTTCGTTTTCTGAGAAGAGCACTAACATATTTTTTCTATTCAATTTATTTGTCCAACCAATATAATTCTGTTTGAAATAGTTGACTTCTTTCAACACAAAAACATGTAATTTCGTTTTAAAAAACAAAGCATCATCAGAAAGCTCTGTTTGTCGAAAATAGGTTGAAGCTAGTTTGTCCGTAGTAAAATTCTTTTTTGGAGTGCAACCAAAACTCACCGAGACAATAATTAATAAAAACACCACTCTATTAAACATATAACTTTTCCTCTGCCAGATAGAAAACCGAAGAAGTAACACAGAGGTGGCCTGGTTTGTTTGGACAGGATCTACCTTCCTTTAAGTGGAATGT
>CAYWNT010000050.1:0-2801 GCA_964459725.1 uncultured Gammaproteobacteria bacterium | reverse complement strand
AGTATCTGTGGTGATTATAATGGAATCCTGTTTCCTCGTCAAAATATTGTCCCACGAACCGCATGTTATTGACGATTTTAGAATACTGATTGATCTTAGCTTCCCCAAACGGAGTGTAATAATCCGCCTCCCATTGAGCTCGATTTTTCTCGTCGATCAACACCTGTGGAGTGCCGAGGTGATCATTACCGTAAAAGTAGAGGTTTCCATCAACATCAGTCATGGCTAAAGGCTGGCCATCTCTATAGATGTATTCATTTCGCCTAGTGCCGTCCGAAGTAACCTCGGTGATAAGGTTACCATCAAAGTCATAAATGTAATAGGTAGTTTGGTCGCCAACGTCTTTTATAACCCTTTGATCAAGGCCATTATAGGTGTAGGTCCCCAGCGTTGTACTATCCTCTTCAACCTCATACATCCGGCCAGCATTATTGTAATGGAGAGTTTTATCACCAATGGTAATGATATTGCCTACCAGGTCATGGCCGTAGGAAACATTCTCTGGGCCGATCTTGGAATCCAGCTTGTTAGAGTTGAAGATATAACCATAATATTCAATATCGTCATTTACTGTACGAGTCAACCGATTACCAACATCATCATAGGTATACTCATATTCCCCAAAAGGTCCTGTGGAGGTCTCAAGCCGATTCAAATTATCATAGGTATAGACAACATTTTTTCCCTGCTTGTATGTCCAATCCACTGACAATAAATTCCGGTTGTCGTCATAAGTGAGAATCTGCTCATTGGGCTCACCTGCATTTGAAGTCTGGACTCCACAACCACAAATGCTAACATTGTTTTCTAAGGTGGAATTGTCTCCGTAGTTCAATCCATTCATACCGCCAAAAGGCTGGTAACCAACATTCTCAATGAGTGTTTTAGGCTCATTGTCAAACCAGGTGACCATTGATGCAACTTTTAGGTTCACCGGATCAAGAGTTGTATTTATGGAGCGATATGAGGGATACAGAGTGAAGTTAACACGACCACCTGGGGTAAACATGCGATAAATACTATAGTCAGGCCCATCAATGCCAATGGTGGTTGACTTACTATCCATACGTCCACGTGCGTTATATCCAAAGGTGGTTGAACCTGAAGCGTCTGTCATTCCTGTACGGAAGCCTACGCCGTTTGTTCCTTCATCATAGGTAAAGTTGACATTTTCAGTGGTATCAGGATATTCAATTGTAACAGGCCGGTTCAATAGATCGTAAGTGGTCTCAACCGTGATACTCCTACCATCTGTTTTATACACTTTTGAATTGGCTACATCATATCGAATTCGGGTGATGCCGGTCTCTGGAGAATCCAATTCGATCAGCCGCCCCATATCATCATAAGTATATGTGGTCTCATTTCCCTCGGGATCAATGACTGAACTAAGGTTACCGTGTTCGTCATATTCCTGTTCAGTGATGACATCACCTGGTTGGGTGGTAGTGACCAGTCGATTCAAGGCATCGTAACTGAACAGAGTTGTTTGATTCATAGAATCGGTGGTAATAGAGCTAACATTGCCCACGGCGTCATAATCAAACTCCGTAAAACTACCGTTGGCCTGTATTTTCTTCCATAGAAGTCCAGGATGATCCGGGTGTTGGTAACTCCATTCATTTACAGCTGTGAGATTTTCAAGGACATCGAATTTCTCGGACTTGACCAAGTTACCCTGAGTATCATAGGAATACTGGATAAAGTTATTTTCCACATCAATGACACGGTCAAGGTAGCCTGCAAGAGCTGTGTAAGTATAGCGGGTCATGACACCATCTTCATCAGTGGTGTTATCCACCAGGCCAACGGCATTATACTCAACCGATGTGGTTGAATTGTCCGCCTCGTAATGAACCGCAGTGCCTCGTCCCCGGCCATCATAGGAGAACAAGGTAATATAGCCATTTACATCAGTAACACTTCCTCTCTGGCCTGCATCATCATAGGCCCCGACACTCTCCCCATTATCTTCATAACCAATGAAAGACGTAGTTCCAATGTGAGGTCTTCTTACAGATAAAAGATCACCGGTTGTGGCGTCATATGTATTGGTTATGGTGTCTTCGTTTCCTGAAGTTGGGCCATTGATTGTCTCCACTTGCCCTTTAATATTATAATGAAAGGTCGTAACATATTCGTATTGCACATAAGCATTCTGAGCATTAGTTGTATACCCCTGCTCTATCTGGCGGGATAATAAAGAGGTCGGCGATTCATTTGGTGTAGTGTTGTAGTCGTTGTCGTAGTCAAAAATAGTGACCTTGCTTAAATCATCAATTAAGATACTAGGTTCACTTCGAGTAAGCGGCACATTCAATGTTTCGTGGTAAGTATAGGAAATAATCCGCTCATCCCAGGTGTCCACTGCCAAACGAACAGTGCGTGGATTTCCCCTTGAATCCATATTCTCATATCGATGTATTATATTATTGGCATGCTCAACTTCAACAAGGTTCATGACCTCATCGTACTGCCATCGAACAATAGTATTGCTATCATAAGGGGTGGGAGCTGCTCCGGTCATAGCAAGAACACGTTTACAGCCACCAATATAGCCAATGGTATACGTACGAGGGACATCGTAGAAATCGGTGATCACAATTTCAGTATTACTGTTGTAAGTTATATTTCTTAGACTGTTTCCATTTTGATTGTATACATAAATAGCCCTATCCTGGTTATTATAGGACCGAAAACTTAGGGTGTGACCCAAATTATTTTTTATTAAACTGATGTTATGGGAATCATTACTATCCCAATATTCATAAAGAATCTCCGAGCCATCAGCATATTCAACC
>CAYWNT010000049.1:0-2838 GCA_964459725.1 uncultured Gammaproteobacteria bacterium | reverse complement strand
GGAAAAGGTTCCGATTGGGCAAGGGCTTCTAGATACCAGGGATGGCGTTATTCGTATTGGTCAAGGTGGCGTGCAGGAGAATGTAGCAGAAGTCGCTCACCGTGGGCTGGTTGTGGAGGAGGGGGGCGTGGAAAAGGGGGCGGCTGATGTCCTAGCAGAAGTGCGGGACCTTATGAGGATTGAGGGGGGCGTGGGCCAGGGTGGGGCGGTGTCGTTGGCTGAAATGCTGGTTGGTACCACTGGGGGCCAGGTGCAAGAAAGTGCCGGGGGGCTGCTGGCAATGATCCATGATGAGCTTGAAATCCTCCAGACGCGGGCGGAGTCCTGGGATACTGAAAGTGGGTCGTTGCGTGTAACCGTCGTAAACGACACAAGTGAGGGACCTGACGTGAATGTGACGCTTGGTCTGGGGGATGGTACTAACGTGGTTTTTGAGCAAGCTGATTTTGTTGGTGATGTGGTGTTAAACGATGCCCTATTTACTAATGAAACGTTTTTCACCTATCCGGACGATGTGACAATCAGCGATCCGGTGGAGATTGACCAGGACGTTGATAATCCGATTTATACGCGAGACCTTCACGCGAGAACTGCGGTTGAGAATGTAGGGGGCAAGGTGGACCAGGTTAAGGAGTTTCTAGAAGATCCTGAGGGATACGACCCAGAAAACCAGGTACACACGTATGACACAAATAGACTGGCAAGTACCTTTGGGGAGTGGCGGGACAAACTCGTTGGCTTGGTACCTGTCGAGGCTCCGACTGCTACGGCTTCGGGTGGGGCTCCGTTCAATGTCGATCTTAATCAGATGCCGAATAGCCCAATCGGGGGGCAGGTTGTTGGAAAGATAGACTTAGGGTGGGCGGACGTTGACTCGTCGATGATGTCTACGATGGAGGAGGTTAGGTTGGCGGTCCGTGGCTTGGCTGGGGCTCTGTTCTTCTTCCGTTTCCTGATTTCGTTTATCCGTGCGTTAAAGGGGGTGTTCTAATGTGGGAGAGGGTCCTGGATGCGTTAAAAACGGCGTGGGAATGGATCGTTGAAACCGTACTCCTTGGGTTTATTAGGCTGGTTCATCTGATTGTTGCCGTCGGGGGGCAGC
Source organism: uncultured Gammaproteobacteria bacterium (assembly GCA_964459725.1). Classification (GTDB taxonomy): domain Bacteria; phylum Patescibacteriota; class Patescibacteriia; order Patescibacteriales; family UBA12075; genus CAYWNT01. Next base: position 1,736 of record CAYWNT010000049.1, on the reverse strand, counting down.
TGATGCCGGAAGGGGGGGCGGAGCATGGGGGGGCGTGGGATACGCTCCAGAGCGGGATTAATATGGTGGATCGGTGGATACCGTTTAATTTCCTGTTTATCCTGGTGTTCGCGTTGTTGTTTACGCGTCTTTCCATTTTGGGGATTGGTTTGGTTCTGAAAGTTGTGCGTGGGTAGTTACTTGGCGGGCGCGACATCGAGGTAAAGTAATTAGCCGGGGGATTAGGGGGTGTCCTATGGCGGAGTTGATTATAGCGGGGCGTTATGGCCCTACGGGTACGGGGAAAAGCTGGCGTCTCTGTCAGTGGACAAAAGAGGAATGGCTCCCAGATGTTCACAACGGGACTTTAATTACTAATCTTCCGTTGCATGTCGATGAGCTGTGCAAGGACGTGGCGTCCGCGTCTGGGATTGCTGAACATGATCTCTGGAACCGTGTTGAGTTGATCTCTGATGCGACGTGGGCGTCGTGGATTGCGGAGGAGTCCGGTCCCTGGGAGCTGTTCGCGAATCGCTCTATTGATGGATGTCATATCATCTTCGATGAAATCCACACTGTTTGCAAAAAGGGCAAGACCTCGAAAGCGTATTTGGCTCAATGGTCGGACTGGTTCGCGGAGCTGCGGCACCAAGGAGCCACGCTAGAATTTGCATCGCAAAATCCGGATAAAGTGGCGACCGAAATCACGAACGAAGTGGTTGAACGGGTTAACATGCTGTCGCTTGAAACGGAGCGGGACCCGTATTTCCACATTCCTCTTTCTGATTGGGCGGAGCTTAAAGCGGCGTTTGTCGGGAAGTATGTGCCACGTGTTATCGAGCAACCTTACAGCCGTGAACCAGGGCGTAGTGGACGCTACGTGTGGAAGCCACAAAAGAAGAAATCGTTTGTCCGCGATACGAAGTATTTTAAGTATTACGATTCCAGAAGTAAACCTACCACCGGCCAGGGCCAGGCGGGAACGGAACGAAAGCGGGAGTTTGAAAAGCGGAGCAAGTGGGGGATGGTTTGGTGGCTGTACTCTCGCCATTGCTGGGCGGTAACGTCTCGGTTGTTTGCTGTGGGTTTCATCCTGTTTCTTTGCTTCGGGGGCGGTGGACATCTGATGTCGTGGTTCCTGCGGTTCTGGACCGTGGGGTTTGTTCCAGGTGCGAAAGTGGAGGAAGTTCAGGAGGGGGAGAATGGTGCTGCGTCTGATTCTGAATCTATGCCGGTTGGTTCTGTATTTGGGGAGAATAGTGGGAATGATTTCACGGTTTCTGTGGAGGAGTGGGAAGCGGCACAGGAGGAGCTGAAAGGGCTGCGGGACCTGGTAGTTGAGCAATCTGAAATTGTTATGTTGACGCATCGGGGGATCTTCTCCACGGCGTGCGGTTTTGTTCCTGTGGGTGGGCGTATTGTTGGGGGGGTGCATGATGCGAAGACAGTATTGGCGATTGGTTACGAGTCTAGGCAGGTTCTTCTGTCTGATGGTTCTAGGTTGTTTGTTAAGTAGCTGTCGGACGTATCCGGAGCCGGCGGTGCTTTTCGAGGATGTATACAGGTGGGCTCGTGACGTTGAGGTGCAGCCGGTGGAGCAAGACAACCAGGGAGTGAAGCGGTCCGATTTCGTAGCTCGCAATATGGATATGAGGGATTTTCTTGGATGGGTTTCGACCGAGTTTCAGGTGTCTATTGTGGTCAGTGAGAAACTGGATTCAATGTCGGTCTCAATGGATATTCGTGATCAGTCTGCG
>CAYWNT010000048.1:0-2870 GCA_964459725.1 uncultured Gammaproteobacteria bacterium | reverse complement strand
CCGAGCGTTTGTGGATGTTTTGGCTGGGACTTAATATGCTTTACTTTATCCTTCTTAAGCTCTTTTTCAAACTTTGTTGTTCCTCTCCAATTTGTATACTGCCTCCCATTATCTGTTAGCATCTCTTTCGGTGGATGATATTCTGCTATCGCACTTCGATATACCTCTATTACATGCTCTGCTGTCTGACTCCTGAATAAGCCTAATCCTGTTATATATCTAGAATAATCATCTAAATATCCTATTATATATGCTGTCTTTCCCCCCAGCCTGAAACTCATTATATCACTCTGCCACAGCTGATTTGGTGTTGCTCTCTCAAAAAATCTCGGCTTTTGCGGATTCTTTATCCTTTTTCTCACAGGCTTTTTTACTAAATTCTCTTCTTTTAGTGTTTTTCTTACTGTTTCAGGACTGGCCTTTATAAAAAACATTCTCCTTAAAAACTGCGAAATCTTCTTACTTCCATGCTCAGGATTTTTCTTTTTTTCTTCTATTATTTTTTCCTTAACTGCATCAGGCAGCTTTTTACTATTTGTTACTTTTTTCCTTTTCGGCTTTAATCCTTCCTCTCCATCTTTTTTGTATCTATGGAGCCAATGATTCAATGTCCTGTCAGACATTCCTAACTCTTCTGATATCAATTTTGCTGAAAATCCCTCCTCTAAATACAGTTTTACTGCTTTTAGCCTTGTTTCATAAGGATAGATCTTCATCTTTTTCTTCTTCTTTTTTACCTTCTTTTTACTCTTTTTTGTGCTTGTCCATATGCTCATTTGTAACACTCCTCTAATCAATTCATACTAAGATCATACTTAGTACTACTGTTTGAGTGTTACCCTGTTTCTCTAACTTTTTAATCTCATGATCTGGTTGGTAGGGCAGGTAATTAAATATGCATCATAAACAGTAATTATTTCGGATCTATTTATATTTTGAATTTTTTTAATATTATTCTCTGCATCATTTACCAGTGAACTGACAATTGGTTTATTAAGCTCATTTTTATCAATGGATTTAGAAATTTTATATAATAACCCAATATGCTGATATTCATCCAAAGCCATTAAAGCCCCTTATATCATGGGCTCTTTGTCCACTTGTTTTAAATATTTTCATTTCAATTATGGGGATTGTGGGAGTTTATACTCTAAATGCTACAGGTGATGGTATTGTTAAACTGGTTTCAGCCAATATAGTATTTCTATTGGTTATAGGAGGCGCACCGTCGATAACGAGTTCTCTTGTTGGAGGTGGAGGTCCGTCATTTATATCATCATATTTTGCATTAGCAGCTCTTTCGTCAGTGAAAGGAATGAAGGTTCCAAAATTGTCCAAGTAGTTTTTTAAAATTACATGATCTTTTTACTTGAAGTGTATTGAATTGCATGTTAATATCATTACATTGTACTACAAATGCAAGCAGTTTCAATGCAAAACTTAATACTTTTTACTTCAAGGAGATAAATATGTCTGATTCAAAACAACATACTGGAGATAATAGTAATCAGGAAAATGAGATTAGTTTTACAAAAAGAGGAAATAAATTTGTAAAACAAATATCTTTAAGTCTTTCTCAAGCGATATACGCTGATGCTGAATCAAAGAAGTATGATAATTTTGGTGATTATATAAAAGTGTTAATTGATGCAGCACGTAATTTATATGATATTCCAGAACCTTTCAAATCAGCTCTTCAAAAGGAAAAGGCTGACATGAAGCTCGGAGACAAAGATTATATTGCTTATGTACTTACAACATATGCCATTAAGATGGTTGAAAAAAATAAAGGAAGATGATCAAAATGTCTTTAAATCCGTTTAAAAGAATTAATAAATATTTTATAAGTGCTAAGATCTTTGTCAGAGTTGTATCTGACAGAGTATCTTTGCTTCCTTTGAAAGTTCAGCTTTTCATAATTTCTTTATGCTTTACTACTTTGACTCCAGTATTTCTTTTTATAATGCATGATGCTTCTGGAGATTTTGGATTAAAAGGGTTTTTAGCGGATTTAATATTTTTTATTGGTCTTCATCCTGCCATTCCGGTTTTTTTGAGTTTAGTTTTATCTGGTCTTGTTTTAATTATTTTTACTGGATTACCAAAGAGTCTATCTTATTGTGAAATAGGAACTCATATAACTAATAATCTTAATTTTCATAGGGATAGGTGTCATAAAATTTTTTCTGAATTTGATAAGGAGGCTGAATAAATGTCTTTTATTGATTTGGAAAAATCTAATCATTTTAAATATTTTTTCTATATTCCTCTTTTTCTGATAATTGTTTATCCATTCAGGTTTTGGAATTACATTTTATTTTTAATTAAACGTTATCATCATGTTAGAGAGGCGATAGAAAAAATATTTATAAGAATTATACCAGTGGTAATTTCTATTTTTTTAGGTATTGGTTTTCTTTGTTTAATATCTATGAAAAATATGAAGATTTTTGGTCTAAGTCTGCCAGCAAATTTTACCGATACTGTTTTATCAGCTCCTTATAAGGTGGTTTTTTATCTTATAAATTTATTTACAAATATTCTTAATAGTCTTTTATCATATGGGTTTTGGTCAGTACCTCTTATATTTGTAGCTATTATTATTAGTTCTGTTTTTATTTTTGGTTGGTTGCATTTCATAATTGCTTTAATTATTACTCGCAATGATGACCTTAATTTTAAGAATGGAGGCTTAAATTTAGTAAAATTCAGCAACTTTAGCATGAATAGAATGCGAGCAAAAATTTTAGATATGGGTTTGTTGTTTTTTGGAAGATCTGTTAAAAGCGGGAAAGCTGTTGGTATAAACGATAAGCAGAAAACAGAGCATGTTCTTGTGGTAGGGAGTACAGGTGCAGGTAAAACGACAT
>CAYWNT010000047.1:0-2907 GCA_964459725.1 uncultured Gammaproteobacteria bacterium | reverse complement strand
ATTTCTCCTCTCCCCCATCGTCAACAAACAGCGCTCCACCCATCCGAATAACGCCATCCCTGGTATCTAGAAGCCCTTGCCCAATCGGAACCTTTTCCCCGCCCTCCTCAGTACCCTCAAGACGTGTCCAAACCTCCTGCACGCCTTGCCTGGTATCCATCATCAAATCACCAAGCCCAACTTCATTCCCCTCATAATCCGTCCCCATTAACCGCTCTTTGATTGCGTCCGTCGCTTCGTTATGCCGTTGCCAAAATTGCTCGTTTGCCTCCTTGTTGGAAATCATCGCATCCGCAATCGACACCTGCACCCCGTTAGAATCCACGCCATGCATCCAACCAGATACTTCCTCAACTGCCCCCTGGATATTCACCATCACGTCAACCTGGTTCGTGCCGCCCTCGGTCTGGTTGCCCGCATGCATTGCCTGCAGCGTTGCCAGCATCTGGTCCAGAGTTGAAATCGAGCCCACTTCTTGCTCCTCCTCCGAAAGCGCCTGCATAATGTTGTAGAGCATTTCAGCCGTGGTAAGGTTTCCCGCCTGCGTTTCATGCAGCAAAGCCGCCAGCATGCCCTCTAAGCTATTTGTAGCCGAAGCAACCGCCCCCTCAGTCCAAAAATTGGTCGTAGTACCCCCTCCCGCACCAGGTTCCTCACCAAAATCCACAAGGTCACCAAACGTCCCAAATAGAGGATCACCATAGACAGGCCACGGCTGCCCCCACTGTGTGACGTTCCGAATCCAATCTCCTGCCAACGGACCCTCACTAGGCACAGGCTGGGGACCGTTTTGGTCAGCACATTCAGTCAACCCAGACTTTATCAACCGCCAGCCAGACATCCCCGTCGCATAGTAGAAATTCATACCGGAGCCCGACACATGGTAGTAACGTTTATAACCATTGACGGTTATGCCACTATATGAATATTCACCATCACGGATCAGCCCGTCAGTAAAATGCCCATCCCATCCCTCTACAACAATCGAATCATAGGATGGATCTAAAGCGAACCCTGCCCCCCCACAGACCATCAAACAAATCACTTTCCACCAGGTGCGCCCTGGAAGAAGCCTTCTTAACGTAGATCTTTTACACGACATGCGTATTCCTTCATTCTCCACATGCAGCACCCAAGTATCCAACAAACCGCAACGCCCAGCGCCTGGAGCATGAACACAGCTTGCTCCATAAACTCCACTTGCTGGGCTTGCAGCTCCACCAGGAGCGCGAGAATCTGCTCCTCAGGTGTCATTACGTCCATTCCCCAATATACGATTTAGCTTCTCGCATAGCCTCCCCAAAATCTGTTACGCCATGCTCACTCGACAAATGCAACGCATAGCTATGGGCATTACACCCAACCGCCTTGTTACAATGCTCGCATTCGATAAAACCTCCGCCATCCTCAAACGTCCCCAAAGGCGAATACGGTCCCACACTATCACCGCCCAAGTATCGCCGCGCCCACTTGATACCCTTGCGGATAAGCACGAACGCAAAGAACCCGCCGACGCACAACGACACAATAGCGCCCAACTCAGGCAAAAACGCCTCCAAATGACCACTCATGGAAACACCAGGATCTGGAATCACAACAGCCATATCAATCCCTTTCGTTGAAGATCAGGGGAGCCCCGCAGGGCCCCCCGTCAAATCAGGCGATCCCAGCGCCTATCCAAGCAGGCCCCGAGCCCACTTGATGCCCTTGCGGATGAGCAGGAACGCGAAGAACCCGCCAACCACTACGGCGATGATAGCGCCGAGAGCGGTTATCGCTGCCGTCACATACGCGCCGGTATCAACACCGGAATCCGGCAGCGTTACCCCGCCAGCTTGTGCCGAAGCCACAAAAGCCGATCCAAGAGCCACAACCGCCACCAACTTTGTCCATGCTTTCTTGAGCATTAGACGCCTCCTTTGTTTGCCTGGTAACTTAACTACCCCTCAGCCGACGCCAGGCCCGCCGCCCGAGGAGATTCTCAACCTAGATACTTGTCCGACCAGTGAAAGACCTGGCCGATTTTCCACCAAGCATAATGCCAGGTAGCAAAGAACACGCAGCCCAGCCACGAATACATGACCACGAAAGCAAAAGGGGTCTCATACCACATCACGCTGCCTCCTCATCGGCACAATACGACCGTTGGAATTCCTTCGCTTGCTCCACCCACCAGGCCGGCCTGGTCGTGTATTTGGTAAATCCTGTGCCGTTTCGATACGACAACCGGAAGCGGAAAGCCCAAATTGCCTTGCACGCCGTCAACCACTCCCCAAAAGGCAATTCTATGGTGGTCAATTCACCCTCAGGCCACCTATCACGGAACATAAACCCCCAGAATCGCCCCGGCGCTTGCCCAAGTGATGACTCTAAGACGGTACGGTATGTCACATAGGTAAAACCAAAAGAAGCGCTTCGCGCTTCTGGCGAACTCCACCAGTCCATTTGTGCCTGTTCTGAGACCGCTGGAACGTCCCTGAACAGCTCCCCGCAGTACACATCCTCGAACTCACCCGCACTATCGAAACGGACCCCTGTCGCCGCCTGTGCCGCCTGCTGAACAATCATCGGACACGGCAGCGCAAAGCTGCCGCCCTTGCTAGTGTTCCCCAGATACTTTGACACATAGTACTGCAGGGTACGCCAATGGCGTATCGTTTCAACGCGAGTGTGCGGGGCCTCCCCTCCCCTGGACCAATCCCAATACACCGGCCCTATCACCGATGCCCACATATCGGCAATGAACGGGTAAAAATCGCAATACTCCACGAAATTCGCATTCACCCAATGAGATTCGAGCCCCAGCACCACCAAATGGAAATGTGGGGCTCCCCTCTCCTGGAATTCCAGCTACCACGAACAGCAAACATGCGGATTGAGCCGCCCCAAGCGACGTACAAAGTTTTT
>CAYWNT010000046.1:0-2919 GCA_964459725.1 uncultured Gammaproteobacteria bacterium | reverse complement strand
TTGGAGAGCAGCATGCAACCAGTGCAGATGGCATACCTTGACCGCATGTACGCGGAAATCAGGGAACGTGTGGAGCCGAAACTGCTGGAAGCTGTACGTAGCGGTCAGTTTATTCAAGGACCGCAATTGGCGAGCTTCGAACAAGCGATCGCCGGCCGATATAGTTTTGCCCACGCAGTAGGTATGGCGAACGGTACGGACGCGTTGATGATCGGACTTCGAGCGTGCGGCGTGGGACCGGGTGACGAAGTGATCGTGCCGGCTTTCACGATCTTCGTCGACGCGGCCGTGGTGCGGATGCTGGGCGCAATTCCTCAGTTTGTCGACGTACTTGACGACTTCAATATGGACCCGCAATCGTTCGAGAGAGCCATCACACCGCGAACGAAGGCGGCCATCGTCGTACATCTGTTCGGTCAAACGGCGGACATGGACGCAATCATGGCCATCGCCAGGGAGAAGGGAGTCAAGGTTGTAGAAGACGCTTGCCAGGCAATTGGCGCAAAATGTGGCGACCGCTTCGCCGGAGACCTGGGCGACGTTGGGGCTTTCAGTTTCTATCCGACCAAGAACCTTGGCTGCATGGGAGATGGCGGTCTCGTTTCCGTCAGGGATCAGGAGATATTCAAACAGATCAAACTGCTACACCTTCATGGTATCGACTCCCAACCGTACGTCCCAGAATTGTGGGGCTACAATAGCCGTCTTGATTCCATCCAGGCGGCGATACTGCAGGAAAAACTCGACTACCTTTCGGGATGGGAAGCGCGGCGGCGGGCAATCGCCGCCGAGTACCTCGCTCGAATCTGCAACAAGAAGATACGGTTGCCTCGCGCGGAATCGGGAAGACACCACGTATGGCACATGTTCACCGTTCGAGTCGATGACCGCGCGCGCCTTATCGCGCATCTGCAGGATAGGGCAATTTGCTCGTCAGTCTTCTACCCGAAGATCGTCCCGGACATACCCGCATTCAAGGACATACGCTCAACGCAGGTGCAGGGCGATTGGCCTGTCTCGGAGGCCCTTACGCAAACGGCCGTTTCCTTGCCGGTGAATCCACAGTTGACTGACGAAGAGGTTGCACGCGTCGTCGATGCACTGAACGACTACTAAGCTTTCAGGGCAGAGAAGACTGGCCGCGTAGCGGCTCCACATGCCCCCTCTCTCGCTTACGGGAGAAGGCTAGGGTGAGGGTGCCGCTATTCTCCGAGGCCGAAGTTCCCGAGCTAAAGTGTTGGAATCCAGCATAGAAATATATCCACGCTCCCGCCCCTCATCAGAGGAAGGTGGCGGCCTTCGCATCGCCGTTATTGGCAACACGGGTGGTTACGGTTATCGCCTTTGCACATGGTTTCGGCAGCTTGGGTACGACGCATCGTTGATCACGATTCGCGGCAAAGACTGTCATGAACGTGACCGTATCGAAAGCATCGATCCCGATCTACCTGAGATGCCAACATGGGTATACGAGTTCGAACGCTTCGATAGCCGCTTTCGTGTCTTGCACACAGACTATGATGTTGGTTTGACGGTGGGCCCCAGCGGCCTGAAAGCAGTCACCGAGATGCCTTCGCTGCCGATTGTCCATTTTGTCATGGGGTCCGATGTACACGGACTTCCAATACAATACCCGCGTCCGACGACGGCATTGGGCAGGTTACTGCAAGGCGGGTATTACCGGTTCTTCAAATCACTGGACGAAAGACGAAAGCGTGGCGTCGCGCTACACTTCCGACGAGCTTTGGATCGCGTTCAGGTTATTCTCGCGGTCCACCGCGCCATGGTGAACGCCGCGCATGCTTTGGGGCTCGGGGCAAAACTGCGATCGTGGGCGTTTCCGGAGGATGTTGAGAAGAACTGCCGACGCATAGACCAGCGGCTTCGCAAGACGTTGGATCAGAAGTACGCAGGCACTCGACGCGTGCTATTGTGGTTCAATCGATTGAATCTGCGAGACCCGGGCTCGCCGAGTTACAAGGGAGCGGAACTCTTCCTTGACATATTGAAGCAATTGATTGACCAAGACAAACACGATGTGCGAGCAATCGTTGGGGCGCACGGCGAAGACGTAGACGAGTTCAAGCAGCGGGCGTACGATCTGGGTATCTCCGGGAGCATCGATTACGTTGGGCACCTGCCGTTCTACGAGTTGCTGACATACCTGTCGCTTGACAACGCGATCGTCTGTGGGCCTTTGAATTCGTTTGGAGTATTCGAAGGAATCGTGCGCGAGAGTACCTCGCTGGGAGCGGTTTCCGTAGGGGTATTTGAAGAGAGCTTGATCGAAAGACACTACGGACCACGATGCCCGGTCGCAATGGTTGAAGATGCTGCAGGTTACTTCCTTGCGTTAGACGAATTGGTCGACTTGGAAACCGCAGAATTCAAACATCGGCAATCGGAGATCCTGCAGTGGGCTCGGCAGTACCTTGACCATTCCGTCCTGATACCGCGGCTGGCACAGATTTTGAATGAGTGCGTTCGGGTCCCGTCTGGAAGAAACGCCCACGAAGTGCGATTCAATGGAGAGTAGACGCCCTTCTTCCGAAGATATTGGCCACAGCGACGATCGCAGAAGATGGTGGGCGGGACTGGTCACCACTCTCGGCCTTGCGGTATGCATTCTGTGTTTCGCTTTTTGGACGAGCGAACGCTATCGAACTGCGAATATGCAGTACAAAGATGGTGCGTACACCTTCGCCAACGTGGGCATCATACTTCAAAACAGCAGGAGCCCTGGGGCGTTTCAGGCGTTCCGGAACCTGATTCCCGTCCGCGTCGCGGGGCATTGGACGGAAACGCATGTGTTGTACTACTTGATGGCGGCCATTCTTGCCCCCGTGTTGCCGCTGCGCGAATCCTCGGCGGTCGTCCTTAATGGCATCTGGTATGTCGCGATGGGCGGTACCGTCTATT
>CAYWNT010000045.1:0-3060 GCA_964459725.1 uncultured Gammaproteobacteria bacterium | reverse complement strand
AAGCTATTGATGATTACTTGAAATAGAAATCATCAATCTGGACTTTAAGTATAGTCGCCTTTTATTGAGAGATATTAAATCGAAACAGAACTAATTATTGACAATTATTTGCAGATCCTGGAGTTGGATCAGAAAATGTATCTTCAGAATTATCTATGCTGCATGTTGCTGAATTAGAATCCCCATCTATTCCTAAAGCCTCAGATGTTGTTAAACTGTTGATTACAGTTGTTCCATCTTCGTCGATTAATTCAACAATGTTGTTATTACCCATATTCAGAAAACCTGATTTAAAGGAAAATAATTAGACACAATATCCACTCCTGCCAGGTTATTCTCTCAAATAATATCGTAGTTTCATGTCAGTTCCTGGAAAAAAAGTTTCTGTTTCATTTAATTTTTCGAATAAACTTCTTACAGCATTGTCATTTCTTAAAGTAGTCATCCGATGAACTTCTACATTTAATGTTTTATTTTCATGATCTGCTAATATGTCCGCTTCTGTTGTAAATAGTTCCCGTATGATTGATCTAGCATCCTGAGCTCTATCGAGAAATTTTTTTAGTGTCACGCTCATAGCTGTTTCTGCCCGGTAATCAATCATTTTTATCGTATTGAGTAGTAATCTACTACTTGACTTGAGTTTTTCAAATTTAACATCGTTTGGTAAATCATGAAAATCGATGTGTTTTGAGACATCTGAACGTTTCTTTTTGATTCCTTCTATTTCATTTTCAATTAAATCAATTTCTTCCATGAGATCAGCTTTTGCAGTGATTTGTTTTTCTAATTTCTTCTGTTCTATTTCTGGATGTATCTCCATTGCGCCAAACTTTTTTAACCGGTAATTCAGCTTATTTTGCCAAGAACGAATTTTATAATCCAAATCTCTCCATACCGGATTCACCACCTTGACTGGACCGGATATCTCCTCAGTCATATACTCAATAATTTTATCAAAATCATAGTGTTGACTCATATATTTAAAAAAGTTTTCCTGGGCCCATCTGCTGAATATGTATGTTGATGTAACAATAAAATCCAACAGGTAACCTGTTGATATAATACTAGTCTGATGGCCACTTTTGGTTAGTCGCCTAACCTCTCGTACCCATATTTGCTCTTTTTTTTTACTGCCTATTAAAGTTCCTCTCTCGGCTAGCTCCATTTCTATAACTTCGCCTTGAGGCATTTTGGCTTCACATTTATCAAACTCACTTTCATCCCATTTATCACCCGGAAACTTATGATATGAAATACAGGCAATTCTATATTCTTCCCACATTTTTTTGAAAAATCCAGGACTGTATCCTTCACGGTCGAAAACAATTACAAATCTATGCTGAAGTGGATTTGCTTCAAGTTGTTTTTCATTAGGCTGTCCTGGTATTTCTTTCAGCAGTCTTGGAATAATGTCATTCTCCAGAACCTTTAGCATCCCTGGATCTACTGGCTTTTCAATATAAAAAAAAGGTTGTCCAAGAATATCGTTTACATAATAAAAACTAGTCCCACTCATGCATAACCGAAGTCTGGAAATATAGCGTTTAGGTAATTTTGTTTTTTTCCCAAAATAAAGACTCACATGTCCATCAATAAAAAGAACACCTGATAAATCCGGTGAACTATTCATCCAGTCTTTACTTAATTGCAATGACCAATCCTTGACAGCTTTTTCATCGCTGAGCATTTTCAGTTTTTCTCTAATTGTTTTTACTTCAGGAATCCTATCCAATCCGATCAATTTACCTAACTCTCCAGCAGGCTGAAAGCGTAATTTCTCAACAGCCTTTATTCTACACAAAAACATGAATGCTAAAACTGTTATTATATGAATATTGCTGTAATAACCCGATGGCAATTGAGGTAATACATTCAAGTAACGATATAAACCACAAGCATCAAGTGCCGGCAATGAACATAGAACTCCTCCCATTTTTATATCAATACAGTTTTCAAATTCTGTCGAAGCCTGACCAAGTTTTCCCGTTGCTGCAAGTGTCCGCTCTAATGTGCGAGTACAAGCAACTCCCATGTTCTCCCCGGCCTTTGCATCTTCTACTGTTCGTTCTGATTTCGATGTAACTTTTTTTTAACTATAGTTTTATCAGTTTTGGGTTCATGCAAACGACCATCTGATATAGCTTTTCTTAATGCGTCATATTTAATATTGAGCTTTTTACATATTTCCTTTCTGTTTAAACCATTGTCCAAAAGTCTCTGACACTCTTTTTTGACTTCTTCAGTTAATACACTCCCGCCTCGACCCTTACGAGGCTGAAAAAAAGATTTAATCCCTCCTTCTTTGTATTTTTTTACACTTCGTTTCACTTTACTGGCAGATACTCCAAAGGCTTTTACAATATCAATATTACGACACTGTCCGGATGCAATTAGCTGACTTGTAAACATGGAAAATGATTCTACATCATTCGCTTCATGAGAAAAAACTGGATTTAATCCAGCAAAGTAATACCAAAACTCACCTTCTTTTCTAACACTCAAAAAATCATTAATCTCGGTTGTTCCAGTTTGTAAAAGAGGTAGTTGTAATTGTGGCATGTTGATCTCTTTCTTTTTTGTCAGGTTAAGATTTAATATCACAATGAATTATTATCTAACAAATAAGAGACCTTATTTTTTTCCAAAAAAAAATCAAGTTAAATTTATAATTTTTGCTGTATTTCTTGATTATTCAATTAGTTAAAGAATTGAAGCACAATATTTAAGTCAGGTTTTCTGAGGTTATTTTTCAGGTGATCCTCGAGTTGGTTTAGGTTCTATAATTATTCTGTTTTTAGCTGGAGCAATTTTACTTTACTTTGTTGATGAGGAAAAGGGGCAAAAAGAGGCTGAGAAGTTGGTGAGTGGTTAAAAACTCTAATAAATAGGTAAATGCCAAATTCTTATTGGAAATACTTCTTCAGTTTGGAATTTCCATTGTTTAATCAGGTTTATATAACATACTTTATCGTTTATTGTACTTATATTATTTTTAAATAAGTTAATATCTTTAGTTGTTCCTTCCTTTGTAATTGTAAAAGAAACTGTTACATTATC
>CAYWNT010000044.1:0-3176 GCA_964459725.1 uncultured Gammaproteobacteria bacterium | reverse complement strand
GAAGAAGAATGTATAAATATACTTGAAACTTTCAAAACAAAAAATATCATACATGTATACCATTACTCAGAAGATAGACCTGATTCTTCACAATAAATACAATAAGCTGACTTAATAATATAAATAACGCAATTATCAGAATAAAAAAAATAATTATATATGAGTCTGTTGATTTAGTACTGGTTTAATAAAAAACGCCATAACCACCTGAAAATATATTGTTTTTCCTGAAAAGCATCTTGACTAAAAAGATTACACATGTTAAACTTGTCTTTGAATTTACGTACTTTTATAATTTTTTAGTGAGATCGTTATGTATAGAGCAACAAGTCCCCAATTATCTCTTCTCGAACCACATTATTTAATTCCAGGAATTTTGCCAGAAGATGATTGGTCTTATATTTATAAAGACAGTATCTGGCCACTAATTGACGAAAACAAATTTAAACATTTGTACAAAGAAGAAGGAGGAGCTCCCAATAAATCGATAAGGCTTAAGGTGTCTATTCTTATATTTATGTCACTGGAACAAGTCAATTGGCGACAAGCCGAATTTCTGTTCATGCGGAGACTTGATTGGATGAACGCAACTTATACAGAATTAGGAAAAGCTTTCATTGATCATACTACCCTGTTTAAGTTCTATCAGGCATTAGAAAAAGACACCTGTGCGTATCAATTATTTGTTGATTTAGCTAAATCGTTTATCGAGAAATGTAATGTGTCCACCAAAAAACAAAGAGTTGACTCCTTTTTCATGACCGGATGGTTGGCAATATTATCTCGATACGGTTTATTCAAGGAGACTATCAGAGTTTTTCTTCAAGCATTGCGTAAACATAAACCTGGACTCTATGGTGATATAAAAAAGGAATTATCCATTGACTACCTGCAAGACAATTTCGATTTAACAGAAAAGGACAAAGAGAAAACTCGAGGCAGAATAAAGGAAATGGCTTTGGATCTGTATCAGATAAAGTCAGCTTTTGAACGTCATAGTCAAGTTAAACATTATGAGACCTTTAAGATTTTGGTTCAAATTTTTGATCAGCAATGCGAAATTAAATCAAAAAAGAGTAATGAGTCAGAACCTCTACCATCGACTAAGGAAACGGTCGAGATTATAGCTGAGAATCAAGTTGAATTAGAAAAAAATGATGACACTGCTCCTTCGTCCAGCATGGAAACAATCGAGTCTTCTTTAGATGCTCAACCTGAATCATGTGAAGAAGAGCAAGAGTATCAGCCTGAGATTGAATTACGAAAAAAACCTAAAGGTGATAGAATCATCTCTAGTCCACATAATACAGAAGCCCAGTATACGCGAAAAAGAAAGCAAACAGTAGTTGGTCACAAAGGATTTGCAACTGAGACTTGCGATCCTGACAATGATGTTCAGTTCATTACAGATGTTAATCTAGAAACCGCAACCCATGCTGATGCCAAAGAGATTTCAGAAATCGAGCAGCGGCTAGAAGATAATGACATAAAACCGGATGTACTTTTTGGAGATGCAGGCTTTGTCAATGGAGAATCCATCATTGAATCTGAACAAAAAGAAATTGATCTAGCTGGTCCAAGTGCAGGCCGTTCGCAAAGCTTTGAAGCATTTCATAGTAAAGAACGACCATATGACATAAAAGATTTCAAAGTAGAGATTCGTGAGGACAACAAAGAAATGAATGTCATTTCCTGCCCAAAGAAGCAAGAGGCGTTAGCTCAAAATCGTAGTGAAAAAACAGGGAAATGGTTAGTACATTTCAGTAGTGAAATTTGCAGAGATTGTGATTCTCAACAAATATGCCCGGTTAAAATTGGAGTACACAAAGCGACACTATTTGTTAATGAAGAGCAATATGCAGGAGCAGCCAGACATCATAAATACATGAGCGATGTAGATTACCGTAAAGAATGTGGTGTTCGTGCGGGTGCTGAAAGTTTAGTAAATGAAGTAGCAAATGCACATGGTGCTAGAACATCAAAGCATACCACTGAATCTGGCTCCAGATTACAATTAATATTTGCTTCTATTGCGTGCAACACTAAGAGATTTATACAAACTATGCAGAATTGCGTTAAGGATCAGTCAGAATTAGCAAAAATGGGATAACGACGCCCCTTTTTGTGATTTTTTGAGTATTGTTGCCAATTAAACAGTTAAAAAACACCTCATGCGTTGAAAAAATTACATTTTTTCAAAAAAACCACCAGTTTGATTTCAAAAATTGAAAATATTTGAAAATAACATGGTTTTGAAAAACTACTAAATCAACAGACTCATATATCAATACCAGCCAAGCCGTGCAGCTAAGATTGCTCAAAATTTTCTGCGGGATTACCAGGGAGTGGTGCAAACTGACGGATATTCTTCCTATGAATTTCTGGATAACTGGGATGATATTCTGCACGTGGGATGCTGGGCTCATGCCAGGAGAAAATTTCACAAGGCTCTTAAGGCTGGTGCAGATAAAAAGAAAAGCCATGCCAACAAGGCTCTTTCCTTTATAAGAGAATTGTATCGTCTGGAAAAACTGGCAAAAAAAGATAAGCTAACTCCTGAACAAATAAAAGATATGCGTCAGGATAAAGCTAAACCTATACTTGATGATATGAAAATATGGCTTTTGGAACGTAAACGTAATGTGACTCCAAAAAGTTTAATGGGAAAAGCTATTACTTACTGCCTGAACCAATGGCAACGCTTGTACAATTATATTGATGATGGCCATGCAAAAATGGATAACAACATGGTTGAGAATATTATTCGTCCCTTTGCGGTTGGCCGTAAAAACTGGCTCTTTTCTGGTACTCCTGATGGTGCTGTTGCAAGTGCTACTTTATATAGTCTTATTGAAACTGCTAAGGCAAATAATCTTGAACCATATGCATATTTACGATTTCTTTTTGAAAAACTTCCTTTCACTTCTGAAGATAATTTAAAATCACTTCTACCAACTCAACTCAAACCTGAAGATTTAATTCTACCTGATGTGGTAACTGGGGTTTAGGTCCGCAGTTACTACATTTTTTCTATTTTTAATGTCCTTTGTTTTTTTGCAATATATTTCTATTATAATTTCCTTTTTTGTTTTTTGATAGATGGGGTTTAATTGCCGCTTACAATAGGTATCCAGTACTTTAAAAAAAGGAAAACTGGATCGGTTGGATATTTACGC
>CAYWNT010000043.1:0-3176 GCA_964459725.1 uncultured Gammaproteobacteria bacterium | reverse complement strand
TATTAGCTTATATATAATTTCACTAGCAATGATTTTTTCATATGATACCTCCTCCTAGACTTGAATACTCAAAAAATGGGGGAGCCATGCGACTATATAATTTATTTTCTAAGCGTCATTCACTAGTGGCCAGTATGTTTGTACTCATGCTGGTTGTGTTTAATATGGCCTGTGGGGGCGGAACTAATTCCGAACAAATACTTCCTACAAGTTCAGATAATACAGAAATGGGAAGTACTGAGGGAATAGAGGCTGAAGAAAAAAAAGATGATTCAATTACAATAAAGGATCGAAATTTCTATCTAGACGAAGATAGCTTTGAATCTCCAACAGCAGCAGTTCAGCACATGATTGTTCAGTTTTATGAACCTCAAAGTTCCGAACAAATTAAAGAATTGGAAAAAATAGGTATTATTTTGCACCAGTATATTTCAAATGGCGCATATATAGCTACTGTGACGAGTGAGTCATTTAATAATTTAATATCTAATTTTAAAGTTCGTGTGACATCATCAATTAAATCAGTTGACCGTATATCAAAAGAATTAGCTAAAGCGGGGTATGTCGAACAGAAAATAGCAAGTGATGGCTATTTAACAATAAATATTAAATTTTTTAAAGATATTAGTTTTTCTAAGGCAGTTGAGATATTAAAGTTATCCAATGTTACTGTAGATCAAGGGAAATACTATTATGGTCACCGCATTGAAGTGAAAATATATAAAGATATATTAGTTGATCTATCAATGTTTGATGAAATCTACTTTATTTATCCTGAAGACGCTCCTAGAACAGTTGATAATTATGATGCGGCGCAGTTATCCAATGTGGATGAAGTATTGGGTATTCCCTATAATCTGGATGGAACAGGTGTGAATATTGCAATGTGGGATGGTGGTGAAGTTTATGATGATCATCCTGATTTTAACAATCAAGTAGAAGTGATTGATGAGTTGGATGATTCAGAGGATTCTGAGCATGCAACCCATGTAGCGGGTACAATTATGGGTAGTGGTGAACATGATCCAAAGAATGTAGGAGCAATGTTGGTATCTAGAGGCATGGCTCCTGGGAGCAGTCTTTTTTCATATGATTATGAGGGGGATGTATTACAGGAAAAAGAAGATGGTTATTTAGAAAATAACATACAAATTGATAATAACTCTTGGGGTAGGGTGGTTGGTTGGCAATGTGATACAGATTCAGGGCTGTGGCAATGGGAGGGTAGCTCATTTGGTGAATACAATAGTTCCTCTCATTCTTGGGATGAACTTGCATTTGATAATCCAGATGTTGTTATTGTTAAATCTGCTGGAAATGATCATAATGATGATCCTGATGATGAAGTCAATTGTGTTTGCGATAGTGATGATAACTGTGATCATCCTATTGATGCAAATCTAAGCGGTGAAGATGGCTATACGACAATTGGGCCAAGAGGTGTGGCTAAAAATATTATTACAGTGGGTGCTGTGGATGAGGAGGGCTTGATAGCAGGTTTAAGTAGTCGTGGGCCAGTGCTCGATGGTCGAATTAAACCCGATATTGTCGCAAATGGTGTAAGAGTTAGATCAACTGTTCTAGAGGATGCTTATGAAAGTATGACTGGCACTTCAATGGCCACACCTGTGGTGAGCGGCTCAGTGGCACTATTGATGGAACAATATAATATTACTTTTAATACATATCCCTCATCAGCAATAGTGAAGGCCTTGCTCATTCATACGGCTAATGACAATGATGGAATTGCAGGACCATCCTATGAAATGGGATATGGTATTTTGGATATACAAGCTGCAATAGATTTAATTCGCGATATTGGCAATGCATCTTCTGGGCAAGAATTGAACGGTCAAATTATTTCAGATACTATTTTAAATGATCAAACGGATGATTATGAATGGACAGTGCCTAATAGTAGCAGTCCATTAACAGTGACATTGGTTTGGACAGATCCGCCAGGTCAAGGAAATTCGACTTCTAATGACTTGGTCAATGATATTGATTTGGAACTGATCGATCCTAATGGGACGCGTTATTATCCTTGGCGCTTGGATCTGAATAATCCTAGCAATGCCGCACAAAATAATAGTAAAAATGTGGTTGATAATGTTGAGAAGATCGAAATAGCAACTGGAAATGTGGTAAGTGGTCAATGGGAAGCAAGGGTGATTGGTTCAGAAATATCAGGCTCACAGTCATACGTATTGATTTTTTCTGAAGTGAATACGGATTCTGATACAGATGGCATTACGGATTTTCCTGATGTACCCTCAAATCAATGGTATGCTAAATATGTGGATCGATTATCAGGAAAGGGTGTTATCTATGGATATCCTGATGGCACGTTTAAGCCAGAAGATGAAGTTGATCGAGCGGAGTTTATTAAGATGGTTGTCATATCATCAGGCAATGAATGTAGCGACTCTAATCCATGCTCATCTGGGTTTAACTATGATGATGTGCCTGAAAGTGAATGGTTTTATCCATATGTTTTGGCAGCTTTCAACCGAGGTTGGTTAGCAAACGGACAAAAATTCAATCCAGGTGATTCAATCAATCGAGCGGGGGCAGTAAAGATATTGATGATGGCAATGGAGCTGGATGAGCTTGATTCTGAAGTTGATGATGAATTCAACGATGTAAATGATGACAGTGATTGGTATTATGATTATGTGTATTTAGCCCGCGAGGCCGGTGTAATTAATGGTTATTCTAATAATATGTTTAAGCCAGGGAATTATCTAAATCGAGCGGAAGCATCTAAGATAATTGTAGAAGCATTTTTTGGAAACTCCAGTAACTCGGTTGTGGGTCAGGAATTTGAACAAGTGGTGGCTAGTCAAAATCAAAATGCGCCAATTGCAGTAATTAATTCGAATATAAATTCAGTTGAGTCCGGTCAAAGTGTTAACTTAAATTTAATTGCATCCTCTGATGCAGATGATGATGATTTATTTTATTATTGGAAGACGATGTCTGGTAGATTTGCAAGTTGGAGTGAAAATTATGATTCAGTAATATGGAGAGCCCCAGTAGTTCAGGGGATAACTCATTTTAATATTATTGGATTGGTCGGTGATGCTCGTGGTAAGATTTCTCAAAAAAGCATATCCGTTCGAGTTCTACCTGCCGAAGGCGCGCCAGCGTGTCCCACACTTTCAGGGCCGCGTATC
>CAYWNT010000042.1:0-3279 GCA_964459725.1 uncultured Gammaproteobacteria bacterium | reverse complement strand
TTGATTATGACGATGTTGTTTTAAGTACCTCCGGACGTATTGGGCCGATTGAAGGAAGTGGTGTGACCCCTCCTGTGGTGTCGGGGGTAATTGGAAATATAGATGATAATTCAATAATTGTTATTTTGGGTGATAATTTTGGCGACAGCGGAATAACAGAAAACACAAAAGTAGAAATTTGCGATAGTATTGTTTATGAGGATTGTGCAAATAAAATATCTGCTACAATTAATTCTTGGTACAATGATTCAATTAATGCTACAATCTCGCAAGGCTCATTTAACGATGGAGAAACAGTTTATTTGTATGTAACCGAAGAAGGTGGCGTTGCTAGTGAGAGTGGTTATGAGATTGTGTTCGAATCATCTGTAGATACTACACCACCAACAGGAAGTATAAGCATCCACAAGGGTAGCCAATATGCATCTTCTACTGATGTTGTTATTGATATTTTTGCAGAAGATGTAGACTCAGTTACTCATATGAAATTGTCAGATACTAATGATTTTGATGTTCCTGTAGAGAGGGTGTATCAGACAGCATTGAGCTGGGTGTTATCAGCAGGTGACGGTATCAAGACGGTTTATGCTTGGTTTCGTGATAGTTTGGGAAACTGGACGTCGAGCATGAGTTCGATAACAGATGATATTATTCTTGATACAACTGGGCCTAGCATAGATAATATTACGGTCCAAAATATTGCCACTACATCAGCTATAATAACATTTAACACAGGTGAAAATGCATTAACTCACATTGATTATGGCGTTGAAACTGACTATAATCATGTAACTGATTTTAATATAGATTATAGAAATTCTCATACTATATTGTTGTTAGATTTATCACCTAACACGTTATTTAATTATCGCGTCACAGCGGTAGATGAGGCAGGAAATATGATTCAGTCTATAAATAATTCATTTACTACATTGGAGGATAATAATTCTGATAGCGGAGATAATGATTCAGGCGACAATGATTCACCTAATACATCTACAGGTGGAGGCGGCGGTGCTGGCAGTAATGACACCGCAGACAATAGTAATGATACTGAAGATTTGAGTGGTGTCTCTCTAGGCATTCCAACAAGTATTAGTGTGACACCTGCTGATTCACAAATATTATTATCATGGACGAATCCAGTAGATGATGACTTCGAAGGAGTTACAATTATAAGAAATGAAAATAGTGTGCCCGAGTCCAGAGAGGATGGAGATGCTGTATATGTTGGAAGTAGTGAAAATTACACAGATATCAATCTTGATAATAATAAGACGTATTATTATGCTATTTTTTCTTTTGATAGAGACGGTAATTATTCAGATGGGGCAAGTATTGAGGGCTCACCAAAAGAGGGAATAGAATATTTTGAAATAGTAGAGACAGAAGCAATTGTTAAGGGGGATATTATTTGTAATACAAATCTAGACAATCTTTATGGATTAGATTCGACTTTGGCTGATTGTGTCTCAAAAGAGGAGAGCACAATAGTCAGTAGCCATAATAAATTTGTGGCTATGGATAAGACAGGTGTAGGTCTTTATCAAAAAATAATTGACCAGTCTTCTGAGAGGGATAAAGAGGAGTTGTTAAATGAAGATAAATATTCCATGGCTATTTTTATTCGAGAAGGTACTATAACCACCAAGCGACTTGGCTCCGGAGAGAGGGCGGGTGTAATAAATTCTTTTAGAGAAGCATTTAATAAGCTGCCAAAGACTGAGGAGGATTGGCAGGACGTAATAAAGATAGCCAATGGCAGATGGCCAAGTCAACAAAACAGCGCAAAAGAGGATGAGGTCAAGACTGAAATATATGAAAATATTTATAAGAGATTACCAGATATGAATAACGCCAATGACAATGCAGCAGTGACAGTAATGTCATATGGACTTAGACCGGTGAACAGAAATATGAATTCAGAAAAAGCTGGAATATTAACCTTTGAGCATATTTACAAAAAGTCACCGATTACCGCTCAGGAATGGGACATAGTTCGGGCTATTGCTTATTCTGGCGCAGTGCGTTAATATGATAGTGTAAAATATTTATATAAATTAAAAATAAATGTTTATACGTATAAAAGAAAAAAAATATCACATAAATATTAGTTTGATTTTTGTTATAAAATTATCATTTATTGTTGCTAGCTTTTCAGCTGGCAATATTTTTTTTGGTTTACTTAAGTTTGATTCAAAAGCCGCCAGTCCTACTGACCCTCAGATCAATAGCATTTCTGGCATCTTTTCTAGCAACGATAGTGTGACTATAAACGGCGCTAATTTCAAAACCAAACCAATAGCCGCACCTTCAGTGTGGGATAACTTAGAAGATAGTAATTGTGATAATTCAGCAACTATAGGTGATTGGAGCTCAACAAATCTTTTGGATATCAGCACAAACAGTAGACATTCAAACTCAAATTATTCAGCACACCATAATTTTACAAGCGGAGGGACTGCTGGGTTTAAGGCGGAGAGTGGCACGCTTAGTCAAAAATGGTTTATACAATATTGGGTTTATTTGGATGAAAATTTTGATTGGGGTACAGGAGGGTATACTAGTGATAATAGACATTTGAGTAATATTAAATTTTTAAGATTGTGGAATCCTGGTTCAGAGAGTGAAAATTGTTTTACTCAATTTTGGTGGGGGCTAAATTCTAATGCTTATACAACTTGCGAAAATGTTCCGGGGAATGAAGTGAGTAACTATAGTTTTTCTAAATCAGACCTAACCAAAGGTGATTGGCATTTGTTGCAATTCGAATTCGCTGACTCATCTACTGCCGGTAGCGCTGATGCTGAATTTAGGATTTGGCTTGATGGTCAACTTGTTGAAGACAGGGAAAACTTTGTAGGTAGAAGTAATAACTATTTAAAACGTCCTTTTTTTATCGGATTTTATAATGCTTGGGGGCCAAATGGCAGCCTGGGTGAGTCCAATCAAGCACCTAATGACTACTATATGGATGATGTCTATGTGGATACCACATTTGCCAGAGTTGAAATTTGTGAAAACGGAGCATTTGCCAATAAAGGACTTTGTGAGATTCAGATCCCAACATTCTGGAGTGATGGTTCAATCACAATTGACGTAAACCAGGGAGGTTTCTTAAACGGTGATACCGCGTATCTCTATGTCGTTGATGAATATGGAGTGGCAAATGAGAACGGGTATGAAATTAGCATTGGAGGCATTGGAGGCATTGGAGGCAGTGATGATTACGAATGGAGCAGTACCTTCGACTGTGCTGAGTGGAGCAGCACCCCTGGT
>CAYWNT010000041.1:0-3665 GCA_964459725.1 uncultured Gammaproteobacteria bacterium | reverse complement strand
TTACAATATCTCTGTTTAAAATAAACTCCGATAATGATGCTAATGCAATTTCTTTTGCACGAAGATCATCTTTAGGAATACCTCCAAGATCAAAATTTACAAAATTGGAGTCCAGTTTAATATTTGAAGGTCTATTTAAAAGATATTCATATTTACCTTCTGATAAAAATTCCATTCTTCTTGCAATTTCTTTCGCAACTAACACATTTTCAGGATTTTTATGCTTGTAAGTATTAAATAGTCTTAAAAAATCTGAAGGCAGAGGTTTATCATCAGGTCTATTTCTAAACTGATTATAACAATGCTCTACACAGGAAGTAACAACACCTTCTTCTAAATAATTAAACCCATCTTTTTCAGCATCAGTTATACAAACACCTAAATAATTAACCACTCTTGATATTAAACCAGGATCTAATCCTCCAATCTTAGAATCAAATAAAAAGTCATATTCCATAAAAGGACAAATAGGAGTTTTTAAATCTACAATAATATTTTGATTTCCAAGAAACTCAGCTAAAACACCAGCACTTTGACCTTTTTCAACATTTATTACACTGCCACCAGATAATATAAATTCTAAAAGCAGACTTAATGCAGTAACAGTCTTGCCTCCACCTGTAGTACCAACAAGAGTAGCATGATGACTCAGTGCCAGTGATTTATCAAAAGTATGTAATCTTAATAATTCATTGTCAGGAGTATTTAAAAGCATCATTGCTTTATCAGACCCCTTATGAGAAGACCAAATCGGTATGAAATCCGCTGCATTTTCATTTGTAACTTTCTTCTTGTTTTTTGAATAAACAGAACCAACTGGTAGCATTGAACAAAATGAATCGAGTTGATTCATTTCATTCCTTATAAATTTGGACTGTCCCATCTGGCCTGAAGCATTCATAACTGCTTCAGTACATTGGTCTAATGTATCCAAATCTTTTGACTGCAAAAGAATATTCACAGAAATATTTACCAATTTATTACTTTTATTTACAAGCTCTGAGAAAATTCCTTTTATACCTTTCTGCTTTGCATCATCCTCTTCTTCTTTTTCTACTGATCTGGTTAATATATTGGGTAAAGCATCTTTAATCATATCAACTAAACCATGCTGCGCATTAAGCATATATTTAGCCACTTTTTGATTTAATATCTGAATACCAACAGCAAAAATGTATTCGAAATATTGTAAGGAACCATCATCTTTTGGAACCGACAGTTTTAAAAAAGGTTCATTAAATAGAGGTGTAGAATCATCCTCTGGAAGTACTTTTAAAGACATAACTCTTCTATAAAAATCTACTTGTCTCATATAATCTTTATGAAGCTCTAAATCTTCAAAAAACAATTGCTCCCTGAATGTAGGTTCTTTTAACAATAAATCAGATTTAACAATTTCTTTTTTGGTATAATTATCCCACCTGGTCTTAGCCTTTGGAGAAGAAATATTCTGACTCTCCATCTTAGGATTACAAATATTAAACAATAAAGTCGTATGATCCTGTCTCTTAAAATCTCTTACTTTGCATCCAATTTTAAAAAAATATGACTTCAGCTTGTTTTTTAAAACAATTAACTGCTTCATTGATTTATTGTGAGCTTTTTCACTAATCAATTTATAAGTTTTGGGTGAAGCATTACCCGATCTGGCTAAGTAGTTTTGAAATGAATTTATAGGAGTGTAATAACAATAAATACTAGTGGTTTTAAGATCCGCTTTATTAAGCCATTCCAGCTTTTTATCTGCTACAAATTTTGTATTGCCTTTCATATTCACTATTTGAGTTTCATAGTCCTTAATATCTTTTACTGCACCTTTTCTAACTTTATACAAAAAAAGCAAATTTATACCATCATCAAAACTGGCAATCATTTTTCTTAAAGTTACTCCTATTCTAGAAATCTCACCTTCTGCCATACAAGAATATGGAACACCTGATAACTCAAATGCACCGCTATAACTCATATCAGTACCAATAAGAGCACAAATATTTTTTTCTTCTACAATATCCCACCACAAAAAGTGCTCACATAAAGGTTTATCTATAACTTGAGAAAAAGAAACCATTTACAAAAACTCCTAATATTTAAGCAGAATCTTTTTTATTCTGATAATATATAAACCATAATAAAACCCAGGAAACCAAAGTGAGAATTACTAAAAAAGGATTTGAAAAACTCAATTGCATCCCCTGATTAAACATCACAAAAAAAGAAAGAAGCCATGTTGTCATAAAAGCCAATAAAAAATAAATCACACTAAACTCCCAATGCATGAGCCGCTTGCATAAAAAAACCACACTTACTTACAGCTTCATCCACCGACAAAAAATCACCTCTTTCAAATAGGCGAATTGCAGGTGACCAACTTTTATCAATATAATTTTCACCCAGACACTCGTTGTAAGCATCTTGCAATCTAATTTTAAATAATCCACATTTTAAAATACCTTCGTAGTAACAACCTTTGCACATTTATCTAATCCTCCAAAATCAAATAATCAGTTTAAATTGTATGGATACCTGCAACCTTTTGAGTCTCTTAAAACAACCTTAAAATAGCCCCCACAAATATACTTATTGTAAAACCATAATAATGCTATTTTATAATACCCATCCTCTTTCCCCCATTTACCAAGTCTCAAAATTGCATATACAGAAGCAATAATACAAATACAAACCAGATAAGGGAGTCTATTTAAAAGAAATACAGTCGATATCCATAAAGGAAACTCCGTAAACATATCCAGTCCTATAATTGTACTTTTACTCTGAATTTTTTTGTGTATCTTTGCCGGTGCTGCCATTTTGATCATCCTTGTTTCCATTTAAGAAAACCAATTTAAAACCTTCCAGGTTTATTACTGTTTTAATTGAGCCATCTTTTGCTGGATAGGCTCTTGCTGAAGGTCTGCCTTTAATCAATACCTGTTGACCCTTTTTTAAATACTCTAAGGCGAGTTCAGCTTTTTTATCAAAGAAAGTCGCATCAACCCAAAGAGTTGGTTTATCCTTTCTGTCTGATACAGCCACAGGAAAATTGACTATTAAAAAATCATCATGTGGAACCTGTTTTGGATCTCTACCAAGATTGCCTACTAATTCAGTTTCGATATAACCACTCATTTCATTTCTCCTTTAATTAAGAGTGTTAAAAAAATAAAAAAGACTAAAAAAAATATTAATTACCTGCAGCTTTCAATGTTGTTGCTACATTATCCCCAGAGGCAGATAGAAAAAATGCTGCTGCAATAAGAATAAGAATAACTAAAAGAGTCCCGCCAATTTTAGGCTGACCCGCTATTCCAGCAACGATTGTTCCCAAAAGGCATAAAATACCAATACCCGCTAAAATATGGTTAGTAAAAAAGGTAACTATTGATTGACCTACATAGGCATGAGCTTCTGAAATGAACATAAAAGTAATCATGAACATTATAGCCCAAACAACACCAAGAAGCTCTATCTGAACACCTCTTGTCTTTGAAACAATCCAATCTTTAATTGAACTAATATTCGGATGAATAGGAAATTGTGTTGGAAGAAAATCGTATACAGGTCTTGTAGCTTCACATTTTAAAAGCATTTTACACCTCCATAAAGGTTTGTTAAGGTAAAAAAAATCAACAATGATTAAGAAAAAAAGCATTTACATGTTAATTCTT
>CAYWNT010000040.1:0-3681 GCA_964459725.1 uncultured Gammaproteobacteria bacterium | reverse complement strand
GGTGTGTGGTGCAAAGCTTGCGAACGATGTTGCTGCTTGGGCTGTGGCTGCTCGTGAGAGTGTTGCGGATGGCGATGGTCCGATTGATCGCCGTCTGGTGAGCGAGTCGGTGTGGGCCTCGCCGCGCTGGCTTCCCGTGTTGGCGGCCGTGCTGTGCAAGCTGCCACGTGCGAAATTGCCATCTATTAGGACCAAGTACTTCTTCCAGGCTGTAAACGAGGTAAGTAGTGAACTGATGAAGCGCCCCGCTGACGATACCCTGCATGCCGCCTTGTTCGCAGTGGTGAAGCTCGGTGTGCCGGCATTTATGCCAGGCAATAGCTTCACCAAGCGGTACAGGGTGGTCCTCAGTGCGTACCCGAAGCTCCCCCTGAATGTGATTGAAGCTGCAGCAAAGTATGTGCCACCGTCCCGCGGTTTTGGCGATCAGGATGGCGTGACCCCCGCTTCCACGTACACGAGTGAGGCGCAGCAGGTAAGTCGGAGCGCGGACTTGTGCACGCCTGTCAAGGCTCCTCCGAATCGTTCTGGCGACCATGATGAAGGCGCTGAGCAAGAACACACTGCTGACACTCGTGATGGCTTGTTGGACGAGGCGGAGCTTGCAGAGCGGTCGAGAGCCGCTGCAGTGGAGCGTGCAAAACGTTTCCTGGCTGCTGGCAATGTTGCTAAGGCCGCAAAGGCCCTGTTTGACTCTGACACTGTTGTGCCTGTGACTGAGAATGTATTTGAGAAGCTGACTGTGTTGCACCCAGAGGGTGAACCGCTGTCTGCACCGGATGTTTCGCAGGGGAAGATGCCGGAACTGCCCAAGTTTGTGCTCGCAGACGTGCAGCAGGCTGTGGACACGATGGATACGACGACGGCTCCGGGCAACTCGGGCTGGGACACTAAGCTACTACAGGAAACTATGGTAAAATGTAACATGTCGTTTAAGCACGTTTTTCTCAACATTGTGCGCTCCACTCTCGCAGGTCATGGTCCTGTGCGTTTTCTCCAGGTAGCGAGCCGTTTGATCGCACTTGCGAAGCCCGACGGGACGATCAGGCCGATTGGTGTGCCGGAAATTTTCCTGCGTGCGATTGGCAGGATGATCATGCGTAAGTATAAACAGGTAATTTGCGAC
Source organism: uncultured Gammaproteobacteria bacterium (assembly GCA_964459725.1). GTDB lineage: Bacteria > Patescibacteriota > Patescibacteriia > Patescibacteriales > UBA12075 > CAYWNT01. The sequence continues at coordinate 2,555 of CAYWNT010000040.1, read as the reverse complement.
ACACTGCTGCCAGAGCAGTTCGGTGTGGGGTCCAAGGGTGGTTGTGAACCTGCTGTGCACACCATTCGTTCGTGGCTCGAGAATGGAATGCTGACGCTTGCTGTTGATGTGTCTAATGCTTTCAACGAGGTCAATCGAAATGCACTGCTGCACCAGGTGTACAAGCATGCCCCAGCGTTCTATCCCTTGGTGCACTGGCTGTACAGTGCACCGTCGGCTGGATGCGTGCGTCGGGCCGATGGGTCTGTCGACGTCATCCCGTCTCTGACTGGTGTGCGGCAGGGGGACCCGCTCGGGATGTGGTTGTTTTCTCTTGTGATGCGACTTGTGTATGAGCGTGCAATGGGTAAGGATGCTGGAAATGATGCTGGTGATGCTAACTTGAACGGTGTGTTGCCGCAAGGCACTCGCTGGGTTGCTGTTGCAGACGATTCGACTCTCTCTTTTCCGGACGGGCATGATGTTGATATTGGTGAGGTGCGGGTGAAGCTTGCACAAGTGTTCAAGGAGGTGGCGGGCTTGCGGCTGAACGAGGACAAAACGAAGCGTGTGCGCACAGATGACGGTAATGTATACAAGGTGTTGGGTGCATTCTTTGGGAGTGATGAGGCTGTGCGTGCAGCGCTCGTGGCCAAGCTGCGGCGTTACTCTGACCGCATCCCGCTGTTGGCAAGCTTGCCGCACCAGAGTGCACTGCTGATCCTCAGGTCTGTAATTCTACAAGGACCCAGCTATTTGATTCGTGTGATGCCCCCTGCGCAGATTGAGAACCCGATTCGGGAATTCGATGATGAGATCGAAGATGAGGTGATTCGGATTGCGCATCTAACAGAACAAGAAGCTAAGGTGGAGGCGGCCGTCGATGTCACAGAGCCACACAACCTTTGCTGGATTTACGCAGCTGCAAAAGAGCTGCCGCCCAGGTATGGGGGACTTGGCATCCCATCTCTAGGTAACACCTCGCCTGCTGCGTATGCTGCATCAGTTGCGCTGAGTTATGCTGTGCTGAAGGCGCGCCAACTGACCCTTGATACTAACTATGTGCCCGCAGGCCCCCAAGCTTTGTCACTCGTCGCTCACACTCTCTCTATGACAGTGACTAAGCTTGAGGAGGAATGTGCTGATGCTGCTGTGCTTGCTTCCCCTACCACAGAACATCTGCAGCACAAGGTCATGGACGTTGTGTACCTCAACTTGTGGCGGAAGTTGCAGTGCGTAATACGCATGAATGAGCCACTCCCAGGTAATGTAGATGCAGAGCGTCTGATCGTAGAGCACCAGGATCCCCTTGCACGGTCATGGATGCAAGCGTCGCCTGCGCATTGGAGGAAGACGGACATGACCAACGAGGAGGTGACAGCTGCTGTGCGGATGTGGACCCTTCGTGCAGCACTGTATATTGATGCGCCGTGTACATGCCCGTACTGCCATGCGATACTCACGCCTGAGCTGCGTGGACGTCATCTGCTCACGTGCAACAAAGGGCCTGGCAGCGGGATCATGGTTGGCCGCCACAACACCATCGTCGAGCATATCAAGTGGGCGTGGAAGGCGGCAGGTGCCAAGGAGGTTGTGGTTCGGCGTGAAGGGTCACTTGACGCGTACTACAGTGGCACGCGGAAGCGGTCGGATGTTACTGTGGAACGTACTGCTTTCAGAAATGTTGAGATTGATGTGCGCGTGAAAGGTGTGCCTGGTGATGTGTCCTGGCGTCCGTCGAGTGGAATGCTGAACGAATTCAGGGGGTTCGAGGCGACGAGTGCCTTCGTCCAAGCCCTTTACTACTTGCACAACAAGAAGTTCGCGCACAGTGAAGGATTTGTAGTGCCTGCGATGCCGCCGCTCATTTCTGCTGCGCCTGACGTGCCATTACTGCCTACTAACCCAGCTCCCACTCACACAGAATGCCGTGCGATCACAGGGATGATGAAGAAGGTGCACGCGACGCTTGCAGGACGTGGCGGGATGCTGAACGCGTTCACGGAGAAGAAGTCGAAGATGAAGAACTTGGGCTACACAGAGGAGGCGAATGTCCCGTACATTGTGTCTGCGAATGGGCTGGAGCATCCACAAGCGGAGAAGGCATACCCGCCTATGAACGAGAAGGTCTGGGCGCCGGAGAAGGAGCTTCCTGCATACCTACGAGCTCAGCGCGCACAGATTAGGGGCCTACTACGGCAACGTATCATCACCACTCTCATCACACACACCCTCCTTCTCTACAAAAGTCACCGTGACCAGCACCGTCACAACACGAGTGGCTCCAGCACTGCATGACGGCGCTGTCCGCCGTGAAAATGCTGCAAACGACCCCAGTTTTGGTCTAAAAAGTTGAATACATCAAACCATCACCGCTTCGACGGGCTTTGGACGTCGCATGCTACTATCAATTCCGTGTGCCTCCCTCAATCGCGCATTAATGGGCGAGTACGGTCCCTGACGGCGACGTGCACGGGAAAGAAAGCTGCTGCTCGCTGTGTGGCAGGTCCGCCTGTCAACGCCAGCTCCAAGACGCTTAATTAATCTGGTGCGTGAACAGATTTAAGGTTTAGTTT
>CAYWNT010000039.1:0-3721 GCA_964459725.1 uncultured Gammaproteobacteria bacterium | reverse complement strand
TACTTATATTTGTTTTACCCATAAAACTAATATCACATTTTTTAATCATCAATGCCGCTACCATCAACTTTATGTCTTAATTTCCATTCTCCATCAATAAATTTCCATACATGTCCAGCACGCCACGAATCTAGTATCTGATAAAAACCAGATTCATTAATATCCAAATAGTCTAAAAATGTTTGAAACTCCAGCTCTGGAAACTCACCATCAAATTTACTCACTAATGCAACAGCCTCTTCACGGGTAATATGTCCATCTCTAATTTCATGAGCAGCGTCAGATGTAGCCCTACCAAAACCAAATTTTATAAACATCAAATAATAATGAAAACCATCAAGCCTATCGTCAAGAGATGCATATTTTGAATATGTTCCTTCACTCCTAACTGGGTTGGCCTCAAAACCAGTATTTTCAACTGAGTAGTAGTAATTCTCTTGAGGAATCCATTTATGATAATAACCAAAGTAATGAATTTCTAATCCCAGCTTATGTAAATCTTCTTTATTGGGACTCATATACGGATAAAGTTCACTACTACTCAGACCTTTATCTTTAAACTCTTCAGGCGGGATTCCTGACATTAGAATATTAGAATTAACATACTCCCAATCTCGCTTTGGATTATAGGCATCCACCATGCTTCCACCATATTCCACCTCTGAATTTTCTCCATATACAACAAGAGGTATATTAAATTGCTTAGCAATATGCAGTGGAATATTATTTTGTCCAAAAATAAATGGTAGGTGAGCATCCCCCAAAACCTCAAAAGCCATTTTCGCTAGCTTACGATGTGTTCCTCCAGGAGGTGTCACCAAAATATTGAACAGATCACCGATATGGCTATGAGCTTGATGATTTTTGAAGCCTATATCAGTATATAGGTGAGGAGCCCATGTAACAGTTAGTGGGTTCATTCCATATCTGTTTTTCAACATATGCGCAACGAATGCACTATCCTTTCCACCGCTACTAGGCACAACAACATCATATGAACCATCATTTTTTCTGTACTTATCACATAACCTGATTAGCTCTTTTTCTCTAATATCCCAATCAACAATAGTATTTTTATAATCACTATAATTACATGCTGAGCATACTCCATTTTCATCAAACGTAATACGTGGACGCTGGTTAGAGTTCACACAACGTTTACAAAACTTGATTTCTTCAGGTAAATTATACTTTTTGTCATAATACCTACTACCAAATATTTTTTTCATGATTTTTTCCCTGGCATCTGAAATACAACAAATAAACTAGGCAATAACACCTTAAATTTATTTTGATATGCCTATATTATTTTACAAAAATTTTCCAGGACATTAAGTCCATTACTTGCACTTTTTTCTGGATGAAATTGTACACCGAATACATTTTCAAATTCAAAAACACTATTATAGTTCTTTCCTCCATAGTTTGTATTAATAATTTGCACTCTTGAGTCTCTAATTGATACATAATATGAATGTAGGAAATACATAAATGGATTAGAAGGAATTCTATAAAATAGTTTTGAATTAATATCTTGGGTAATTACTTTGTTCCACTGAATCTGAGGTATTTTAAAACCTTTTTCTAAATCTGAAAATCTAGAAACATTTCCTTTAATAATACCCAAGCCAATGCTATGTCCAAATTCATCACTTGATTCAAGTAACAGCTGCATTCCTAAACATATACCTAGCAGATATTTCCCTTTATCAATATGCTCCCAAATAGCCGAGTCAAAACCTTTAACTTTTATCTCTCTAATAGCACTTTTGAAAGAACCAACACCTGGAAGTATTATCCCATCATAGTATTTAAGGTTATCTGGTTGAGATTCTAAATTGGAAACAACACCTATTTTATTTAAAGCTTGTTTAATACTAAAAATATTTCCAGAACCGTAATCCAATATAGCTATTTTTTTCATTATTTATCTTCTGACATCTATACCAAACTTACTAAGCTCTTCTTTTATTTGCTCAATTTTACACGTTTCAATATTTGATACTTTTCTTTTAGATGACAAAAAAGAGTTATTTCCCTCCCGCTTGGAAGATATCTCATATGGTATCTGCTTCATTGTTTCGTAGTGGAGAACAGAGGCAATAGAAACAGCATCACAATTAGTTTTTTTTACCACATTGGTGATATGTTCCTTATTACCAGCTCCTCCATGAGCAATAATTGGAATATTTACCTCACCCATTATTTGATTAATAAGTTCAATATCAAACCCTTTCCCTGTCCCTTCTCTATCAATTGAGGTTAACAATATCTCTCCTGCACCTAAGTCTTGTACTTTTTTTGCCCAATCTTTTACCTCTATTCCTGTACGCTCTCTACCATTATCTACAAAAGCTAAATATTCTCCTCCTTTTTGTTGAATAACTTCAATAGCTACGATCACTGTTGATGAACCAAATTTATCTACAGCTTCACTTATCAAACTTGGTGTCTTTATTGCGGCTGTATTAAGACAAACTTTATCTGCTCCAGACATAAGTACTGCAGATATATCAGAAACAGAACGCAACCCCCCTCCAACAGTAATTGGCACAAATACATGCTCCGCAGTCTTACTAATCATATCAAGTAAGCTATTACGTCCATATAAGCTAGCTACTACATCCATATATATTATTTCATCCGCACCATTTTCATAGTAATACCTGGAAAATGCCTCTGGTGCCCCTAACACCCTTAAACCTTCAAGATGAATCCCCTTTACCACATTAGGACCTTTTATATCAATTCTAGGAATCACTCTTAGTGTCTTCATATACTACTTTTATTCCTGAAAAAACTCTAGATAACTTGTAGCCAAAATAGCATCTTTAACCCTTAAACATGGAATATCACCAATAATAGGGTATACAGATAACGCTTCTGAACTAAACAGAGCACCAGATATACTACTAAGTGGTACAGAATATTTGGGGCATGCCAAAATAGATTCATTTGACTCGTTATCCACAATGACCTTTTTAATTATAGTGAGAGCTGTAGGATTCTTGATATCAAATACCATTGGCAATAGTTCATGAACTATAACATTATAACCAAGAGAGATAGCTATATTATTTAGACTCTTGCAGTAGCCAAGACTGTCCATTCGTTTTTTAGCATTATCACTCGCAAACTCATACCCAGGCTCCATTAGCACCACATATTTTTTTGCCACCCTATATAAACTTTCCAAAATAGCGGCTTCTCTCCCACCATTAGGCTCAACTGCATGACTTGTATAAACAACATCTATAGAGTTATCTAAAAATGGAATATTAAATAAACTTCCTGTACACAGCTGATTATACTCAATTTTTTCTTGGGACAACCATTTTTTAGCAAAGGCAATACGAGACCATGATAAATCAAACCCATAACTATTTACATCGCGATTTCCCATATTCCTTATCATACTAGAAAATGTGGTACCCTCCCCAATACCTGCTTCAAGAATAGACTTTGGATCACATAATGACAAAATCCTAGACACAACATAACCAGTAGACTCTTCAACATACTTTGACCATTCATTATTCTTCATAAACTCAATATAACTTCCAGACTGCATATCATACGATAGTTCTATTATTTCCTCAGAATTATGGACTAACTTACTTTCGGCCTTTAAATATGACTCAATATGCTTTCCATTTTTATATAATTTTTTAAGTTTGGATGGTGTAATCATTTATATTACCTTATATTTACCTTCTTAAAT
>CAYWNT010000038.1:0-3770 GCA_964459725.1 uncultured Gammaproteobacteria bacterium | reverse complement strand
AAGCTCCCTATTCCATCCCCTCCAGTTTGAGACCAGGACCAAGATGGGGTTATATCACTTGTTAGTGTGAGTCCACTTACTAACGGTGCGGAAGGAGGCAGAGTGTCCACAGTTACCATTGCGGTTGCACTAGCAGACCAGTTCCCTGCAATATCGCGCTCCTGGATATAGAAGGTATGTTCTCCGTCCGAAAGGACAGAGGAAGGTATAAAACTCAAAACAGTTGTACTAATCGTACCTGAACCCAGGGAGGGGTCATCCAATTTATGGCGAAAGTTCAAACTCCCACCATTCGAACTCCAGGTAAAGGTTGGTGTTGCATCACTGGTGAGGCTTGATACACTAACAGAGGGGGCGGCAGGGGCCAAAGTGTCCACAGTAATTGCCAAACTTCCTGTGAGAGACCAATTCCCAGTCACGTCACTTTCCTGAACATAGAGGGTGTACTCCCCATCACTTTGCGGGGTTCCAATTTGAAAAATCAGAGTCGAAGAAGTTGTGGCACCACTGCTAAAATCGGAGTCCTCAAATTTATAACGAAAAACATCGTTTCCACCGTTCCCACCACTCAACCAACTCCAAGTGGGAGTGGTCTCACTGGTAGGCGTCGTGCCAAGTACAGACGGCGGGTTGGGAGCCAGGGTATCCACCGTCAGAGAAAAGCTCCCCGAAGCCGACCAGTTCTGAAGTGCATCACGTTCTTGAACATAAAGGGTGTAAGTCCCATCTGAGAGGGTAGACCCCGTGGTAAAACTGGTTGAGATTGTAGAGGTTGCCCCAACAGTTAAATTCTCATCTTGAAATTTATAGCGAAAAGTTCCATTCCCATCCAAACCACCGGAGGTCCAGGTCCAGATTGGAGCCATGTCATTGGTAAAAAAGGGACCCGATACCACAGGGGTTGGCACTGTGGTATCTATCGTCACGGTGGCAGTCCCATTGCTAGACCAGTTTCCTGCAATATCACGTTCCTGGATATAGAAAGAATGTTCTCCATCCGGGAGGGGGGTGGATGTAGTAAAGATTAAAGCCGTCGTACTCATCGCTCCTGATGCCAAAGAAGGATCATTCAATTTATGGCGAAAATTTAAACTCCCCCCATTTGAATTCCAGGTAAAACTAGGAGTCTGATCGCTTGTCAGGCTTGTAACGCTGACAGAGGGAGCGCTAGGAGCCGAGGTATCCACAGTAATTGCCTTGCTTCCTGTGAGAGACCAATTTCCGGCTGCGTCACTTTCTTGAACATAGAGGGTGTACTCCCCATCACTTTGCGAGGTTCCAATTTGAAAAGTCAGGGTCGAAGAGGTTGTGGCACCACTGCTTAAATTAGAGTCCTCAAACTTGTAACGAAACGACCCGCTTCCCCCATTTCCACCACTAATCCAATTCCAGGTCGGGGTCGTCTCACTGGTAGGCGTCGTACCAAGTACAGACGGCGAGTTGGGAGCCAGAGTATCAACCGTTAGAGTAAAACTCCCCGAGGCTGACCAATTCCCCAGAGCGTCCCTCTCTTGTACGTAAAGGGTATAGGCCTGTTCTGTTTGAGCTACTCCAGTGGTAAAGAAAGTCTGTGTTGTTAAGACTGATCCCGTAGTTAAATCACTGTTTTCAAACTTGTAACGAAAACTTCCATTTCCATCCTCTCCCCCTGAAGCCCAGGTCCAAGTTGGGTTGGCATCATTGGTAAAAAATGGCCCCGTAACAACTGGAGACGGTACACTTGTGTCCACCGTAACGATAGCAGTTGCGCTAGAGGACCAATTTCCTGCGCTATCACTTTCCTGGATATAAAAATAATGTTGCCCATCGCCCAGGGGGGTTGAGGGGCTAAGACTTAAGGCGGTTGTACTTGTTGCCCCCAAGCCCAATGAAGCATCATCAATTTTATAACGAAAACTTCCATTTCCACCTCCGGTCGCGCTCCATGTAAAATTAGGAGTGTCATCACTGGTGGGACTCGTTACACTTACCGAAGGGGTCGTGGGAGGGGTAAGGTCAACGGTAACTCTATGGATCGCTATTCCTGAGGGATTCCCCCCTGTTTGAGCATCGGAATCGAGCACAAAAATCGTATGGGTGCCCTCTGACAACAAAATAACACCATCGGCCTCAGTTGCCGGAGCTGCGAATGGGATCTGCCGTGGTGTAGCAATCCCACCCAACCCATCTAAATAACCATCATCCACATTATATTTAAAAAGCCCTTTGCCCGTATTAGAACTCCAACTCCATTCTATAGTGGTATCATTCGTGGGTGAATTTGGCCCAAAGATAGTGGGAGCAATAGGGAGCGCATTATCAACCACTGCCTGCGCTGTGCCAAAATCAGATAAATTACCCGCCTCGTCATACTCCTGAACATTCAGTTGCCAGCTACCGTCATCCAGGGAAGATCCCGTCGTAAAGACTGTAGCAGAAGTCGAAAAACTTGGCGCCACAGGATCTCCACTTGAATTAAAAAGCTGAATTTCAAACACCCCCGTTCCTGTACTGTCTGTAGAGGTCCAAACATAACTTGGTTTTCCATCCTGATTTCTTGAGCCCACAGTGACTACAGGAGAAGTCGGTTCGGAGGTGTCAATCAGAATCGAAAGACTAGCCGTCGTAGACCAATTGCCAACGCTATCACGCTCCTGGACGTAAAGAGTATGCTCCGACTCACTCAGAGGAGACGCAGGTTGATACGTCGTCTGGGGACCCTGCACCACACTGGAAAAGCCAGGGTCATTCAAACTATAGCGAAAAATTCCAATCCCATCACCTCCCCCCGAAGTTACAGTCCAGAGCGGTTGAGTACTGTTGGTTGGGGTCACTCCAGATACCACAGAAGCAGGTGGAGGAAGAGTGTCAACCTCAATAGAGAAAAGAGTCGTACCCGAGTAATTTCCCAATGAATCTCGTTCACGCAGCCATAAGGTATGGGTCGTATTGCTCAGGGCTGTGGCCGGAGTAAAACTCAGAGCCGTTGTTTCAGGCTCTGCCCCGGTGAATGAAAAAAATGGAGGAGAGGTGCTGGTTAGATTGACCTGAAAAACAGCCGCACCATCCCCAGCACTTGTCCAAGTCCAGGTCGGTGTAGAATCACTTGTCAAAGGAGTAATGCCCGCACTCATAGAAGGAGTACCCGGAGGGGTATAGTCAATAGAGATCGTCAAAAAACCAGAGAGGGACCAAATATTTCCTGGAGAACATCGCTGTTGAACATAGAGAGTGTGATCTGCAGAAATCGGCGAATATGTTTGCGTTAAAACGGGCGCACTAGTCAATGAAGGACTAGCGGCCACATCGGAATCATCAATCCGATAGCGAAAGCTATTATCTATCTGGTCTCCCTCCGCTAACCCTTGCCAAAACCAGGTCAAAGTAGTCGCTCTGGTCGGACTCGTGGTGGAAGCCGTTATCACTATGGTTGGGGCCACGCTAGCACATGCTGAAAACACAAACTTGACGGCAAAAAAATTTACGCAACAAAAAACGAGACAAAGCACAGCCAAGCGGCGCAGATCTATCATATAATAAGCCACGGTAAGGCGCTCTCAAACCGATGAACTCAAAGAAACCTAAGGGCTTGCCCCCAGTCCACACTATATTTGTATATTTCCTAGAGAATAAGGCACACCCGAAAGCCTTTTAAACAACCTACTTGAAACCTCGACCCTCATTCCTAAATTCTATAGATACTCAAGGGTGATTTACAAGTTTGAGAACTTTAGGTCAGGGCCATTCAATTCTGACTGCTAGCGTTTTTTCGTCCTAATAAGCTCGATTGC
>CAYWNT010000037.1:0-3872 GCA_964459725.1 uncultured Gammaproteobacteria bacterium | reverse complement strand
TGACAATTACTTCCAGAAAAACCGGTAACTGTCAGATCGGGTCTGAATTACTACATTTTAATTCTCCGGCTTCTTGTAATACTGCTAAAAACTCTTTTTCTTCTATACCTTCACCGGCTTGTTTCATTATTTCCATTACATTCTTTACTGAATCAATCAACCCCTTCTCTTTCGCTAAAACCAAAAGCCTTTCCGCTCTGATAGGGGCTAAGCCATATTCAACAGCTTTTTTAATGGCTTTTTTATCGTTTATGATGATGTACTTTATCTTTTTTTCAACGGCTAAACTAATTGCCTCGTTTTCTCCATCTCCAAGTTCTATTGGCAATATGTCTTTGACAGAATAAACGCTAATAAAATCTTTCTTTATTTCTTGAGCCGTGAAGATATCTTGGCATTCTTGCTTTACTGCTTCCGGTATCCCAATTTTACCAAACAACCCGCCTAATATATTAAAAACTCCGCCCTTTCGTAGCTTGATTAAGGCGGAAGTGTCACAAACAACAGTAGGTTTCATAAAAAATTAAGATTTAATTCCAAGGTCTTTTCTCAGGTTCTCAACTGTCTTGTCTTCTTCCTTTTTCAAATCATCGGGCAAGGTTCTAGTAGTGGCCACGCCTTGTTTGTTTATCCACTCGTGGGCTTCGTCATAGCTTACACCTAAAATATCGGCCACCTCTCCCATGCTCAATTCAGCGTTTAGGTATCTACGGATAATTAAACCCTCAAAGATTTCTTGCTGCAAAGCCTTTGGACTCAGCCCATGTGCTAACTTATTTTCTACGTGAACTTGAACGTCCATGATGTTTCCCTTTTCTACTGTTTTCATACGATGAAAAATTAAGATTCATCGTAATTATACCAGACTTCCAAAACTCGAAGCAAATAAACGGCCTCTCAGACGTTTTTCAATCCATCTTGGATCAAGATTACTTTGTCGGATTTCTTGACGCTTTTACCCCTCCTGCAGGAGCATTTTTTGATTTTGATGCCGGCGCCGGCGCGATCCGCTCGGCTGGCATTGTGCCGGCACGAAAAAACGTCAATTCCTCGACGCTTTTTCTTCATTAAGCCTTGCAACTTTATTCCAAACGTCTGCCAATTCAGCGTGTAACCGTGCTATTTCCGCATCCTTTTCATGAATCTTTTCTTGCAAGTAATCACAATTCTTACGAGCTATAATTAACTTTTTTTCAAGGTCAGACTCTTGTTTATCATCTTTCATTATTCCCCCTTATCGAATCTAATCGCACATTTGAATAAAATTCTATGAAGGATTTACCCTAAATGTTTAATTAGACCCAATATCCATCAGAAAAGTACGGTTATGAAGCGGTTATACCACTCGAAACCGTAGGTTTTCGTTCAAATGCCCCCGCTGGTCCAATTCGTCACCATAACATCAAATCCACATGATCGGCCTCTTTTTGACAACGAGTTAAGCAACGCTGTTTTTGCTTTCAAAAGGAGAATTTAACCAGAAGAGAAAATCAGTTTGTGGCTCAATCTCAGACTGTGACCAAAATATGTTGTAACCCCTGCTCGGGACTTCTCTTCGTTCAGCTGTAAGGTACGCTCCGCAACAATTTAAAAAGGCTTGCAAACAATCCTAGCAATCACATCATTAATTTTTTTGTGCCGGCAGCTGGCCCGGGCAAAATTAAAACAGAATAAAATAAATAGGTTACAGATTTTAATAAAAACAAAAAATATTTAGGCCCTATCAAAAAATTCCTGTAACACATCAAAGGCTTTATTTCTTTTGGTGACATCATCACACCCCATCATAAAATCTTCTTTATTCGGGATAATGTAACCATAAGCGACCAAAACATTTTTATTGAGTTTTCCGGCTACGGTTATGGTGGCTTGCTCATCTATTCCGACAAAGAAATCAAACAAACAGAAATCAACTACAGTCTTATCAATTATAAATTGATTCCATTTGCCATGCCTTTGAACACCACCTTTAATTACCTGAATGTTCATCTGCCCCCCTTACTCTTGGGCATGTGCTCCACAGCCTCTCCATACATTTTCACCAGAGGCGATCCGAATTCTAGGTATTTTATTGGTTCTTCCTTGTCCAGATAAGCAAAATATCCCATAAGCCAGGCAATCTGCATAGTTGTCTGATTAACAGCATACAGAATTGATTTTTTACTAAACCTTTCTTCCCATTCACGGATATCTCGATCCGTTTTATCCACAAGCAATTTCAGGAAGTCTTTTTGAGGACAAAGTAATTCGGTTTGTTTTTCTAATGTGTCCCGGTTAAAACTCAACTCTTCCATTGTATCCCAGATCACCTTACCCAGTCGCATTGTTTGAACAACAATACTGCCGGGAGAAGCCTCCCGCATGGTTTGCAAATTTTCGTTAGGTACTTCTGTTCTTTGAATTTTGTATTTCAAAAAGGTTCGATAAACTTCTTTAGCCTCATTTCCCAGCAAATTTTTTATAGTGGGTTCGAGTTTTCCGGCCTGTTGCTTACCAAGCCCAGCCACAGCAAAAAAACCTAAGTAAGCGCACAAGTAGGCCACCAAAATTTCCGGAAGTTGAATCATTTTTTCCCGAAGCAAGATTTTTTTTAGCTCATCAATGAGATCAGACAGGTTTGACATGGTTTCGTATTCTAAATCAACCAGTCTGTTTCCAAATATATCATCATCCAGCTTGGCATAATCCACTCCCGGAAGCATATTCTTGGGGTAAAGACCTGTGCCTTGCCTTTTTTTATTAAGTTGCGTCATATCATTACATTGGGCTTAATTGCACATTTAGGGTAAATCCTTCATAGGATTTCTTTATTCTTTTTTCACTAAACTGCGAATACAGATGAGAAAGAAAAAGGGAGCCTCAACCCGCTGTGCAGGAAGACTCCCTTGAGAGTTTCATCATAAAATACTTCAACTAATATTTATGCGGAACAACCTCAAAACCCGCATAGGAAAAATGACGGTCAAAAGTAAACACCTTTTTAATTTTCAAACGATTCATAATTACAAATGAAAGACAGTCAGTAAAGCTGACTTCTTGATCAGCATATTTCCGAAAGAATTTCAAAGCCTCTTTCTCATCATTCTCATCTGTGCGCTCAATACTAATATCTGATTTGTAAAGCAAATCTATTTCATCAGCAGAGAATATATAGTCCATACGCCTAGCCAGCAATGTGGCAAATTCGTCTATTACATGATTAGACGTATAAATTTTCATTTTTTCCTGTTTTATTTCATTCCAAACCTTTACAGATTGTTCATGGTCTTGATCGCTTTTATGAGCAGCAGCAAGATACGCACCTGTGTCTATAAATATTTTTTTGTCCATATAGTTGCTTATTTGTCATATAAATAATGATCATGATTTCTAGCAAGATCAGTGGGGGTATTTTTCCCCTCCCAGACATGATCCAAAAATGGCAGGTTGGGCTCTTTATCTTCAGTAGCACCGGCCTTAGATATTTTTTTCCTAATTTCTTCTTCAACCTCTAATAACCTACCAAGAGTATCTTCATCAATTGCTCGTAACCTTCGGGCAATCCTTGGTTTAAATTTTCTGTCAACAGACTCCTCTGCTGATTCCATAACGTTTTCCCCTGCTTGTTTTTTTCTCTCAAGCGTAGCTGACATATTTATATGAAATTAGGTGCCTATATTATATATCCTCTTCACCCTCTTTGTCAATTTTGCTCTTTCTCTCAACTAACCTCTCTCCCATCTCTTCTCTAATATCTCTGGTTACTTTAACCATTTTTCCCGACAATCCGTCAAAAGGAGATTTTTTTGCTAAAAACTCAGCCAGAGGATGTGACCTCACGAGTTATGATCGAAAGTGGTGTTTGAGGGAGAATTGTAAAAATAAATGACGTA
>CAYWNT010000036.1:0-3977 GCA_964459725.1 uncultured Gammaproteobacteria bacterium | reverse complement strand
CGCAGGCATTGGAATTCCGATTGGGAACCTGACCAGTCAATTATTTGCCAATATTGTTATTTGAAACGCTCTTTAATCCCATTATATGAAGGCTAAAAAGCCCAGAATAATTGTTCAAAAAACGTGATCTATATCACAAAAATATCCAAAAACAACAAAAACAAAACACAGAAATAACTAACAACAAAAAAGCCCCACTCAAAAAAGAACGAGGCTATTTTTAATTAATAATTTAAAGATCAAATTTCTTTAGCTGCCAGAAAGACCTCTTCTTCTGATACAGTACTTTTCTTGGCAATAGCAGCAGCAAGAAGTGCTTTAGTGGTAATATTGGCAATCAGATACAAATTACCCTGAGAATTATTAAAGATAGCCTCCAGCGCTGGTTCTGAGCATAGAGAGTCAGAAGCACCAACAATACTCAGCGAATGGCGAATAAAGTCAAATGTTTCTGATTTAGGTAACGGAATCAGGTGATATTTCAGCGAGATCCTGCGATTAAAAGCCGCGTGAATTCCTTTAGAAAGCTTATCTCGCAGATGAGATTGTCCACAGAGGATAACCATAGCAGGAGTAACAGAATCAAAATCAAAATTTAAGATGATTTGTAATTCATAGAAGTTTTCATTTTTGAGTAAATGGCTTTCGTCAAAAATAAACACAGGCACAATTTTACGGTTTTGCACCAGATTTCTAATTTCTTGCTGAATGTTACGAAAGAGCCTGGCTTTGCTATGGATATATTCACCGGTAATGGAAAAATTAAGCTGACGATAAAATTCGATAACGGTAACTGTAGACAAGGGCAAATAATATATCTGATAATTATTTTTGTTTAGATTTTCGGTGAAGAAACGCAATAACGACGTTTTCCCTACACCCGGTTCACCAGTGAGTAACATAACCCCGCGATTATTTTTGAGATAATCCAATCTTTGCAGCCCTTCCTCAAAAACAGAAGACTTAAAGAAATTATTAACAGTAACATCTTTTTTGAAAGGCAAATCCTTTAGGTTAAAATGGGTACGGATCATAGTTATTTTCTCCCTTCTTTTGTTTACAATTCTGATTCTCAACAGATGGCAAGTAATTTTCCTGTGGACCCTGGTTAGTAATTGAATGTGGAATTTGTTGCTGATTTTCTTTAAGCCAATTTTGCCATTGGGCATTAATTTCAGCTAAAGAATAAGCAAATGGAGAAATGATCTCCATCTCAAACTCCTGATAGATTTTGTAGAAAAAATCTTCAATTACAGGATATTGAAGATAGCCATCAGAGTTTGGGCAAATGAATACTATATTGTGTTGGATACAAAACCTGGCGATTTTTTGGGTATAAAGTGCCGGTTTATTATCCCAACATAAAACTTGGGGAATGCCATAATCTGAAATTGCTGTCTTTAAAACAGACAAGATCGCTCGTTGATTTTTACTAGAGAAAAATCTTGAAGCAACAACAATGTAGGAATAAGCATCCATGACAGTGCATAGATATATATTATTAGTTGCTTCATCATAATTGGGCTGGACTGCCATAAAGTCTACAACCCAAAGTTTATTTGGTGTAGGTACACAATAGTTAAGGTAGTTATCAAAAAATAAAGTCATTATTTATCTTCTCCTTTCAAATTCTTGTTAAAGTGAATAGCCGTATAAGGTTTTTGGGCGTTTTCAGTGAGATTAACCAGTTTCAATTCGCTGATAGGCTGATTATCGTGATAGAGAGTGAGTTGTTCTGGTTTATCCAAGGGAAATCTTATCTCGACTTTATAGCCAATATACTCTGGTGGCGCTTCATAAGATTTGCTTTGATAAGAAATTGTAGAATCATTTTTAACTAAGCGTTCAAATGAACCATAAAAAGCCCGATCCAATTCATGTTCAGCAATACGCTTAACTGTAGTGTGACTTAAGGAAGTCAGAAATCGTTCTAATGGCTTTTGGGTTGTGCCACCATGGATTCTTTGGTGATAGGCCTGGCTTAACCAATTGGTGAAATGTTCATTAAGGGAATCAATGGATTTAATGTTATCCAGCTTTAGTGCTGCCAGAAACATGGATTTGACTGTCCTAAATGCCCTCTCAATCTTCCCTCGGGACGGAGAATCATAAGCTTTGGAGTGTACTAACGCTATGCCAACTCTGGCACAAGCTAGGTTCAGGTAGCTGGTAGAAAATACGGATCCATTATCACAATAAAATTTCTGACATATACCATGTTGTAGAATAGCTGCTTTAAGTACCGTTGCCAGGCTCAAGCTGTTTTCCGCGAAAAAGAACCGGGCACCTACAATTAGCCGAGAATGATCATCGATAATAGCACATAGATAAGTTTTCTTTTTACGGTTATGGTCTGTTGTGTCGATAAGATAAGGACCATGCATAAAATCGGCTACCCACAGCATATTAACTGCTGGCATTTCGAATTTCTTTCTGGCAACTCCTTGGCTATTTTTTGTTTTCAGTGAATTCTTGCTGATATAGTTGCGTAAAGTTGCTTCCGTAAAATCAAACTTGGTAATTTCTCCGGTACGGACTAATAATTGATAGATTCCCGCACAGGAAAGATATGGATAATCAGCAATAACTTTTCTTATCTTTTCCGCAAGTTCCAGACTGATTTTTTTCGATGTACCCGCGTCTGATCTAGTTGAGGGATAAAGAGCATCAATCCCCCCAGTTCTATACAAACGCAACCAGGTCTTTAGGCAAGATACGGAGAAAGCTTTCTTTTCTTGTCTACCTGGTACCTTGAATTGTTTCTTTGAAATTTCTCTAAAGTATCTCCGTTGACCTCGACTTTGATCATGAAGTACAGCAGCAATTAAGCTATAACGGAATAATGCGATTTCATCTGCTAATTTTTTATTCATCTTTGCTTCCTCATATTTTATTTTGCTGGCTTGATTAGCGGACTATTTTACAAACACCATCCTTTCTCCGCCGGTCTATCAAAGCAGGACTATTGCAAAGATAATGCAACCCATAATGAAACAGCTAAAAATGTTGTGTTGTTCAAGGTATATATTTTGAAATTGAAATTTGGCGGGTTAGTTTAGGGGTATAATTTAGGCTGAAGATATAGAAAAAAGTGTCTTTAGCTGGTAAATAATACCTAAAAGCAGCAAATATTCGGATATTAAGTACACTATGCCTATGAAATCAGGCTTGAGTTCGAAATTGTGAAGCAGTCCCAAACAAGAATTGCTGGTGCTGGCAATAGATGAATTGCTTGATCGCCAGAAATCCAATCCGGTCTTGAAATTTGTAATTTTGGCAATATCGGAAGAATTCAGGAAGATTTTTAAAAGTTTGCTTCGTTAAACTTGTGAATTTGTGCATAGTTGCTTTCATCATTTTCATAAAATCTTTCAACTGAACAAAACTAAGGTCTTCCAAGGCAGAATCAGCTTCATAATTATTCACGATTCTTTCCACCATCTGCTCTTGGGTAACCCCGCTAGTTTCGAGCAATGATTCCAGGAAATTAATAATGATTTCAAGGCTATAAACGCGATAAGGAATCAAATCCTCTGGTAAATACGAAAAAGTTTTTTTCTTGCCCTTACACTTTTTATTCTTGCAAAGATAACGCTGTATACGCACCCTTATTGCCTTACCTAAAATCCCTATTGCCCATCGCTTGTAAAATCCATGCTTTATGAAACCACACATTTCTCCGCAAATCTTGCAAATATCTGTATTGATTTGATCTATTGCTGAATCTATTGGTTTATTGTGGCTATCTTGATAAACTGGTACTTGTATTTTGAGGCCTGTAGTTTTCTTTAATCAATTGGCTACAGGCCACTTCACCTCTTTCTTTTTCTTTAACCACTATTTTAGCCTCTTTTTCCACTTGAGTTTAGTTTCCTTTTTATTTTCATGCCTTGCTGGGATCTAAATAAATAAGAAGATTACACTTTTCATCAGAAACCCCCTTTTGGAGCGATAAAACCGATGCGCTGCTGACCGAT
>CAYWNT010000035.1:0-4046 GCA_964459725.1 uncultured Gammaproteobacteria bacterium | reverse complement strand
AATAGCACTATAATTTATAGCGAGAGAAGAACGGGTCTATCAACATCTTTTCCCGAACAAATTCCAAATCATTCAAAGTATCAACACTCACCGCATCGCTCTCTACATGCACTGCACGGATACGATGACCACGCTCCAGAATGCGCAAGTACTCATTATATTCGATTTGCTCCAGCTCTCCCTTATCCCACTGTGCATACTCCAACAGGAAGTTCTTACGAAACGGCACAATATGGTATGCCTTAAGTAACGGAGGGTGATCCACACGCGCATCAGAGGGAATATCAGCACGCGAAAAATACATGACGTCATCATTTTGGGTCAACACTGCCTTGATGTCTGAAGGCGAATTACGTTTATTGAACGGATTGACCAAAATCCCAATATTAATATCCGGGTTATCCTGCAACGCGGCAACCACCTTGTCGATATATTCTGGATTCACCAGCGCTTCATCCCCCTGCACATTAACAACAATCTCGGCATCCAACCCGGATGCTGCTTCAGCAATACGGTCTGTGCCGGTTTCATGTTCACAGGAAGTCATGATCACCTTGCCACCATAGCGCTCCACCTCTGCCCTAATCTCTTCACTATCGGTAGCAACATACACATCGTTCAACCGCTTGGCCAACAGGCAGCGCTTGTAGACATGGACAATCATCGGCAAACCACAGATATCAGCCAATGCCTTGCGCGGTAATCTGGAAGACTCCAACCGGGCAGGTAAAATCGCTACCGTCTTTACAGCATTACTCATCCCATCAACTCCTCAACCCACCTCTTTATCGAACCACTCAGAGACATCACTCATATGTGCATGCAAAATATTGCTATCTACCTGATAGGTAATAAAACGCATCCCCATATCCAACAACCACTTGATGTCATCATGGGATTGCGGCACAAAACCTCCAGCCCACTTGCCTGCGTTGGATACAGACTGCACTCCTTTTTCAATAGCCGCCACTATCTCTGGGTGGCGCACTTCCCCAGGATGCCCCAACGCCTGAGAGAGATCGTAAGCACCAAAGTAGACAACATCAACACCCTCTACCGCAACGATCTCATCAAGTTTCTCCAACCCTTCCTTCGACTCAATGATAACCACTGAAAGAGTAGTCTGATTGGCACACTTCACATATCCCGCAGTATCACGATTGGTGAAGCCACCCGCCTTGGAAAATGGGGTAAAACCGCGTCCACCAAGAGGATGATACTTCACTGAGGATACTAGCTGCTGTGCTGCTTCACTATTGGGAATATGTGGTACCACCACACCATGTGCCCCCTGATCCAGGGCCTGCAACACCATCCACTCTTCATTAGCAGGCACTCGCACCAGTGGTGTGCAACCGGAGGTACCTTCACAGGCAGAGACCTGTAGATGGATTTGATCGAGATTAAACGGGCCATGCTCTAGGTCAATGATCTGAAAATCAATCCCCCCTTGGGCCAATACCTCAGTAACAAGTGGTGAGCCAAGCGTATTCCAGGTTCCCAACACGGCTCTGTCATGCTGCAGTTTCTGTTTTAATACATTTTCAGTAATCACAGTTTACCAATCCATTAGCAGTTGTTTCAATTTCGATAGCACTCAGATCAGCCACTACCCGACATTCCATTCCCTCGAAAGCAGCCATATCGGCAAGTCCTGTCAAAACACCGATATTAAGCCCCACACCAGCAGCACTTCCCATCTGCACATCCACAGGATGATCCCCGACAACTACTGCATCTACAGACGCCGCTCCAGAACGCTCCAGCGCCAACAGCGCCAGATCAGCAGCCGGTTTGGTGTGCTCAACCTGATCAGCACCGATAATGTCATCAAAATAGACATCCAGCCCAAGCGTCTCCATCGCCTTGCGAGCACGTGGAGTGATATCAGTTGAAACAATCATCGCAACAACCTCCTCTTCCTTCAGTCGTCTCAACAGCTCTTTAACCCCTGGCAATAATTTGAGCAATGGCAGCAGGTCCTCTGCGGTAGTTCGGTCCACTTCAGAGAAAAGAGCCTCCATCTCATCATTACTGACTTCAACACCGTACCCGCGCACCACATCTGCCGCCACATTAACAATAAAAGGACGAGGCTTGATACCTACCGGCCCCTCCGGCTTCATTCGGCCAGACTGCAGATCTACCCCCATGGCATCAATTAGCTGGGACTCAATATCCTGTTTATCCGCAAATACAGCAAACCAACGTTCAACAATCAGTGCAGCACGGATAGCAATCATCGAAGCCCAGTAGTGGTGGATATCAATAATGGTGCCATCCTTATCGAACAACACCAGCTCTGGGGCAGTGTGGGCCACTTCACCACCGATCAGCAGTTGCGCACTCATCGCAGGCTACGACTCACCAAATCCTCAGCAATCTCAATAGCCGTACCTAGTGAATCCATATCAGTATCAAAGTTCTGTTTCTGCACCAGCTCCTTAACGATCTTGCGTGCATGAGTACCGATGGAGACTCCACTGAACTCAATATTACAAAGATCAGCCATCTCTTTGGTCTTGCCATTAGTCCCACCAGAGAGCAGGATCGGTAGCTCCCTGAGCTTTCGATCCTTCTGCATTAAATCCTTATTGATGACATCAGCGATGGCAATCGCTTGCAGCGTGGTATTGAAGTCATCATCGCCACCACTCATGGGCACACCGTCAGCCTGGATAATGAGACGCTCGCCAGCAATCTCACTCGCCTCGCGAATACGCTGCATCAGATGCATATTGGAGAGGTGAAAACGGTCCAGACACATAGAAATAAAGTGACCAGGCTGAGCTTCACTGACTGTGCGCCACTCGGCCATAATGGAATCGTTATCGGCCACCGCCGCATGCAACTCGATATTCTCCGCCCCCAGCGACAGGCATTTAGGCAGAATTTCGCTCAGCTCCTTGGCATTGTGCTCATAACGCACTGCCGCCACTTTCGGTGGACAGACCGCCTCGCAATTACCACAGCCAATGCACTTCTCACGGATTACCTGATAGTCATTGGGAATTGCATCGGTGGGGCAGACAGGAATGCATTTTTTGCAATCAACACAGTCATCAACAATGAAAGCCTTACGTACATGGTGGTCCCCCCCCATACCCACACTGACAGTGATAAAGGGGCGAGTAGCAATCTTTTTATCGAACTTTGGAGCCAACTCATAGGCCTTGTCAATACCTGCCATGCATGCCTCTACCACTTCCGGAGTAGCAGAAATATCCAGCCCGTTACAACCAGCAAGCACATAAATAATTGTTAGGCGACGCACCTCTTCAGCATCTTCATTACCTGCTCCACAAACCAGTTTAAAGTACTTGCCTTGCTTTAGCAGCGCTCTCATCTCATCGAACCGATTCATGGAAGTCTCCACTTTTCCTTATAGATCATTTTCATAGATTGAACGTTGAATTACCGGGTAATTGGTAGGTGTAACAGCAACCAACGGCACATTATATTTTTCAAATTGCTTAAACATGGTCACCATCTCCTTCTGGCGATAATCATGTTCCTGATAGCCATCCATCCCCACCAACAGTACTCTTGGAGCACGTATCGCAATGGCTACAGAAATAGCATAGAGCCCTGCCAGCGGCTTAGAGATTGTACAGCCATGATCAGCAACCTCCAAAGCACCATCATCAACGCAAAGACCATAATCAAAGATCTTCACGCCCTTCATACTATGACGGATTGGCTCAATGAGACGCGACTTCGGCATGATAATCGGCTTATCTAGTGTCGCGTAACGATCCGCCTCCACCAAAATGCGGGTTTCATGACAGGCCACATAGGCTGTCACCACCTCTTTCGGCACTACTTCGCTAATATTCAAACAGAAAACAACTGGGTTTCGTTTCTCGATGTATCTCAAAACAGCTGGCATATGGCGCGAGGCATTCACGCCAGTACCGATAATCATCACCTCACGACCATCACTCCACCCAGAAGCTGACCATTCACCTTCCATAATACCGTTAATACCAGATATGGAAGCCAACATTGTCTCCAAGCTGTAAAAATCAGCACTTGTAGAGCTGAGA
>CAYWNT010000034.1:0-4206 GCA_964459725.1 uncultured Gammaproteobacteria bacterium | reverse complement strand
GCGTCAAATCACCCGTAGTCGACGTATTGGACGGCGGTGAAACGGCACTTGAAGCGAGGCGTCGCAAATACGGCCATTCCCCGTGACACTCATGGCCGCCGTTTAGCCCGCCCCGAGTAGGCGGAAGATGCCTTCGTCGTCGGCTTGTCGGAACCGTCCGGCGGCTACAACTCTGCCACATTCTCTGGCCGATCCGGGCCCGGCAGAGCCGCGAGCATCCGCCAACGCAGAAAAGGCAAACAGACGCCACGTCGTCTGTCCTCGGAGCCTGCGGTACCCAGCAAGCTGCCAGCAACTGGTGGGGCAGATCGTTCTCGCCATGTTCAGGCGTACCTTGGGCTTGGTGTTGCGTGATCGGCACTGGATCGGGCACACGCGAACAAAGGGTCATCGCGTGGCCAATGGCCATTGATCTTGAGGGAGTGGATTTCCATTCACGAACAGCAGGCCGGTGAAGAGCAGCCCGCGGCTCATGTACTTCTGGAACTTGGTCCGTTCTCCTTCGGTGGTGAACCAGTTCTTCACTCGGCGGCTGAACCGTCGCGGGTAGAGGTTGCGAGATCGGCTGCACCACTCGGCTTGTCTTTTTCGGATCAGGGAGAAGAACTCCGAGGTTGGCTCATCGCAGGTGATTGTGACGATCGGATTCACGTAGAGATATCGCGGTGACTCTTCATCCAAGACTTGGAGCGTTCGGGCCTTCATTTGGTCCAGGAGGTTCTCGATGTCCGGTTCGTGCCGGCGGACACGCGGTCGTGGAGGGGTATTGCCGGCGGCGTCCAGGCAAGTTACGCGACTTCTCATCTGCTATTCCTCACGGGCTGCGTCAAGTAGGGCGTCCTTGGATGGAGTTGACTGCAAGAGCCACTTCCTTCTGCGTCGTGGCCGGATTCGATGGTGCCGCACGTGACCTTGTCACACTGGTGAACGAAGCGATGGGCTCTCAATATATCCAGGAGCGATCCAGGACTAGACACTCTTTCGGGCAGATGACCAAAGCTGCTGCGTCGTCGATTTGTTCGACACGGAGATTCGAAGTGGAAATCGACTGAATGCCCTCCAGGTTAGCTGTTTCCGAAATCAACTCTCTTGAGAGTGCCCCTTCTGAGATTGCCGCTTCGGCAAAAGCCTGCACAAGCCCCCTGCTGACTGTTTGCCGCCAATGGGCCCATCCGTTATTGCCAAGTCGCACGAGCGGAGACCTCATGAATCTTGACGAATCTGGATTTGGCAAGAATATCAATGTCCCTTGCTTCTCCCGCTGCACCTCGGGGGGCGAGTCGGCCTTCGGAATCCCCCGTAGCAGGATCCACGACTGTCGGTGAGTGAGATGCAGTTTCTCCACGTCCGTCGGATGAATGTGTAGTGTACACACGAATTTCTGGTCGTCATGGTCAACTGCTGCCAGTAGGCAGCAGGACTCTGTGTAATGGCATCTCATGTTTTCTTTCCATTAGGGCATAGGGCGGATTTCGTGATCTCTCAGACGTCTTGGCAAATTCACATTCTGAACGTTCGATTGGCTGCGTTTCCAGGCTCGATCGTTTCTTTCATCACCATTTGTGAACGGCGATGGTGGGTTGTTCCTGTTCACTCCTACCAACAAATCAGATGAGTCACTCGCTTGCCAGAAATTCCGGGATAGACCTGAGGCGACAGCAGAAGGAAATGGGATCCAGTGATCCTCGGTTCTTCATTCGTCCTTCCTCACAATCTGCTTTGTGCTGGTGCCCTTGGATTGGCGTTGAATGAGACAGCAGGTGTTCGATAAACTTCGTCCAGGATACGCCGGACAAATACGCCTGAGCCTTCGCGTGATTGAAGACCCTTTCCGGGACCGCGACATGAACAACACGGCATCTAGAGACAGCATGCCCTTCCCGAGTACGGTGTGATGTCGCGGGGGCGTCGACGGTAGCCTCTTGAGTGTTTGCATTCATCTGTCACATCCTCTCTGCCGTTTCTGTGGTTCAGGAGATTAGACTGATCTAAGCGACCAGCATTTCCGTCTTCCTTCTCGTACCGGTTGGCCATCGGTAGAACCGACCGTTCTGAGCCGCGATGGCACGGAGGATTGTTCTTTGGCCATAAGTCGACCGGTCGGAGAAGTGGGCCTTGTCCCACTTGGCTCGCCAGAGGGCACAGCGGCGGAATAGACGATCGATCTGGACGGCGACCGGTCCGCACCAGAAGGCCAGAATACGGCAGAGAGCCAGATCAGCTTCGCTGTGATTGTTGCCGTGGCAACTCAGGTCGCCTTTCCAGAGCCTCCGGAACTTCCAACCGTTCTTCGCGTTGGTGGCCCGGTTCAGGATCTCGCAGTCCGATGCCCGTTCGGTATCTTCGTACTGTGTAGGGGCGGGTGAGGTGTCGGAAGACGGTTCAGGGAAGAGACGGGAATGGAAACGAAGTAGTTGCTCCGTTCTGGCACCGATCTCGACGTTCGCCCCCAGGACGTTGCCGGTAATCGTGAAAAATCGATCCGAACTGTAGACCTCGATATCAGGGGAGGATCGACGCCGGCTTGGGACGGACGTGGCTGAAGTCAGGATGCACTTCACGCCCGTGCCAGAAGGCGAGACCTCTGCATAGGAATCGAGTTCGTCGACGGCAGCCTGAGCCCAGGGAGTCAATCTGCCGGTTTCACGATCGCGGCACTTGTCCAGATCGACGCCGATGAACGGATCGCCTCGGGAAAAGACAAACCCGACGCCGGCCAGGAGGGCCCTCCTTCCTTCGAAGCAGGCCAGGGCCGTGTCGAAGTCTGCCCAGGTGGATTCCGCGGTCGACTTGGCCAACTGGCCGGTGAATGGCGATATTGGCAGCTTTGACCAACGGTCCGTTTTGCCGCCAGGTGGTTTCGCGTATTTCCAGCAGACCCATTGAGCCCGCTCCCTCAGAGCTTGTGGGATATTCTCGAAATGAGGTTCGATTGATTTCGGTATCATGGCTCGACTCCTTTGAATCTTGGCTTGGTTGATTCTGTTGGCTCGGACGCCAACGTCCTCGCCTGTCGACATGCTCGCACGAGCAGCGGTCTTTCTCCTACAACCTGTGATTTACTAGATAGCACTCAGAGAGATGTCCCATACTTAGTACTCATACCTGTGACTTATTCTTCTGTGTCATCTTCCTGCTCATTCCCGTGTTCATCCTTCTGCTTCCACTTCAACTTCTGATTCTCGTTCTTCTATTTTGGTTTTGAGAAAGGGGCTCTTTCTCGCACAGTGTTTCCACCGGCACCGCTGTTCGGATTTCTCCGGGGTCGCGGTTGGATCACCCCGACGTCATCCATACTGGTCCATCGAATGATTCGGTTGATTGGATTGATTGAAAAAAATCGGTTGATCAAGATGAATAACCTCTGACAAAGCCAGAGCGTGAGCAGGCAATAGACCGCCAGAATTGAAAGAGGCCCTGAAGAGAAGAGCCTTCAGGGCCTCTGGTTGCCAGTGCGTTTTGGGGTAGTCAAATACTCACAGGCCGTGTCAACAGCGGAGACATGAAGTCATTTGGCCTTGTCGGAACTCCCGGCATCGTCGTTGCCTGCCGATTCCAGCCTTTCGAAGACGTCCGCCTCCTTCAGCTCTTCATCTGTCGTCCGATTTTTCGGCGAGCCGGTGTAGTAGACTTGCCAACCGCGAGAAGAGTTCGTGCGTGGCAACCTCTCTATGACGACCGACCTAGTCCCCAAGGCAATCGCCAATTCGCTCAAACGACTGCTGAGCCAACGCGGAGATTTCGGCAGATCGGCTTTCACATTCGCGTCACCGAGAACATGGGCTCGATCACGAAGCAATTCCAGCAACTCACCCGCCGAACCTTTCCAAGGTTTCTCGGAGGTGAACTTCTCGGCGAACTTCTCGACGGCTCGGACCATCGGAGAGTCTTCGAGAATCTCGCAGTCCTGTTGGCGAATATTCGCCCGATAGGCCTTGTCGAAGTCCACAGCGTTCTTCCCAAGAGCCTTCGCCACCGCTCTACCAAAGTGAGCGAAGTCAGCCATCCGGAATTCCTTCGCCGGCGTAGTGTTCCCGAGAAGCTTCAGGGCTTCAACAAGCAGATCGAGCATCGCCCCCAGAATCCTGGGACGTGCCGATTCGAAATCCTGATCCAACTTCTGCAGCGGGACGAAGTCCTGTATTCGCCTGCAGTTGATGATGACGCAGCGGTCCAGGAAGTCCGGACGAATGCTGGGTGTGTCGA
>CAYWNT010000033.1:0-4561 GCA_964459725.1 uncultured Gammaproteobacteria bacterium | reverse complement strand
GTTTCCCGTAACCCTTTGATATAACAGATGAGCTGCACAGGAGTCGAACCTGTGACCCACAGACTAAAAGTCTGCGGCTACCGCGAATATTGAAAATTAAATATTTAAGAGACCTCCAAAGTTGGTTAAAATGTTTTTGCCTAAACCAACCAACTCATTAAAGGAGGTCCATAAAATGGTACGATGCGCATCAATATTTAGTCAACTACTTTCTCAATTTCCAAGAGGTGAATTTGAAGAACTGGTTAGCAAATATAAAACAGAAAGGAATGCGAAGGGCTTTTCAAGCTGGTCGCAGTTTGTATCAATGCTATTCTGTCAGATGGCGCAAGCCAAATCATTGAGAGAAATATGTGGAGGTTTAAAATGTTGCTTAGGAAAATTAAAGCATTTGGGTGTTAGGACAGCGCCAAATAAATCAACACTTTCATATGCTAATAAAAACAGGTCGTATAAATTGTATGAGGAATTGTTTTATAAGACACTTAAAAAATGTAAAGGATTTGCGCCTGACAAAAAGTTTAGATTTAAAAATAAATTATTATCCTTGGATTCCAGTGTAATTGATTTATGCTTAAATCTATTTGAGTGGGCGAAATTCAGACGGACAAAAGGAGCGGTCAAGCTGCATATGTTGCTGGACCATGATGGATATTTACCAGCTTTTGCAACAATAACAGACGGGAAGACAACAGACATTGAAATAGGAAGAAAGATTAAATTACCGGCTGATTCAATATTGGCAATGGATAGAGGGTATAATGATTATGGTTTCTTTGGAGATCTTTGTGACAGAGGAATCTGGTTTGTAACAAGAATGAAAGATAATGCAAAATATGAAGTGATAAAAAGAAATGAAGTTCCTGAAAAGAGAGATATAATATCGGATGAGAAGATATTGTTGTCAGCGGAAAAAGCATTGAAAGATTGTAAATACTTTCTGAGAAGAGTGGTAGTATGGGATAAGGTAAATAGTCGTGAAATAGTGTTATTGACAAATCATAAGGAATTTGGAGCAACGACAATAGCGGCCATTTACAAAGATAGATGGGAGATTGAGCTGTTTTTTAAACTGATAAAACAGAATCTGAAGATAAAAACATTTGTGGGAACAAGCGAGAATGCGCTTAAGATACAGATTTGGACAGCATTGATAGCGATATTGCTGATAAAGTTTTTAAAATTTCGTTCCAGTTTAGGCTGGTCAATGTCAAATTTAATAGCGATGCTGCGTTGGAATCTGTTTACATACAGAGATTTATGGGAATGGATAAACAATCCCTATGACACATTACCGATAGGTCCTAAGCCTGTTCAGCTTGAATTGAAGTGGAGATGAGGTATGTGTTATAAAAAAGTAAAAAATAAACCAGGTTTTAAAAATGGAAAAATTTGTCCTAAAAACACTATTATTTCAATAGTTGGTTATTAGGATTTTAAATATTTTGGACAGCAGTGATTTAAAATAATAAATCAAATAGTTATCTGTCTTTTATTCGCTTTCCTTTAATTACAGAAAAAATAGTGCAAGGTTTTCCTTTTGTGTGTTTTTTTGCCGTATCAGTAGTTCACATTCCATCTTTTTTAGGATCAGGAGGGTAATTAGTTCCAAATGCTTGTTTAACAGTGATAATCAACTTATCTTTTTCATTAAATTTCATACTTCTATTAATTCATTATGATTGTTAAAAATTATTATATATTTTAATATTTTAGAACTGAATATATTACCACTCTTAAACTTCAACCATCGGCTTTAGATGCAATTGTTTTCTCTTATTGTCTTTAATCTACAGCTACTTTTGGGAATTTGATTAATTTATTATAATGTTCTTAATTTAACTATTTATTTTTTTAAAAATAACTTTAACATTTTTATTTATTTTATAAATAAATTATACATTCAGAGAATGAATTGACAACCACAAAAAAAATGATCAATGTGTTTAGTAAGATAATATAGATATTTCACAAATTGATTAGTAAATATTATATTTAATACTTGGAACTATTTATGATTACAAAAAAAATCATTATCAAATTTTTGGGGAAGATCACCATTTCAGGGGGAACAGGGGGAACAACCGGGGACGGAGGTTTTTTAATATCACATATTTTACTTACAAAAGATATCATTATTCTATTATGCTACTTTGTTAAGAGAGTTACTTCTCAGGAATCAGAATTTATCAAATATTATTGGTGGATACTTTTTTACCACCATAACAAAAAGTAACCACCTATTGATACATTTGTATACATTTATATACATGTATATATTATAATATATACATATAGCAATACATAAAGCGCATTATAAATACAATGAAAACAATAAGATAAAAATAATTATAGTAAAAATATGTTTTTGGTACTGATTTTGCTAGGATGTCAGATATGAAACAAAGCTGTAACCTAATTTGAAAATAATTTAAATTTCTAGGAGAAAGAAAATGAGAAAAACAGTATCAATTTATAGTTTAATGGTTATTATGTTAATTACTCTGGTAAACTGTGGACAAATGGAAAAACCAACATCTCAATCTGATGTACTTTCCAGTAATATGCAGGCTCTTACAAATCATACAGGTTTAACTATTCCTGATTTAAATGAAGATAATAATGGTAACCGGTTGAATGAATGGGTAAAAAGTGAAATTACTTTATCAGACAGCGGTTATGGTCAACATCCAAGAAGAGCAGAAGTTTCTATTCAGCATCCTTACTGTGGTGACCTTTCAATAATGCTTGAATCACCAAGTGGAAAAACTGAATATTTACGTCAACGTACACAGTCCAACAAAAATGAAAAACAAAGTTGTCTTTTTATTGATAAGGATATTTCAACTTCATTTATTGGTGATAATGATGGAACATGGAAACTTTGGCTGATTGATCTTGGTAAGGGTGACTGGGGTGCTTTACAGAGCTGGAGTTTAATAGTAAATGAATGTTACGGTGTTGGATGTAACGACCGTTGGGGAAACACTGGTAATGATACAGATAATACTGATACAGACAATACTGTAAGTGCACCATCATCGTGTAATGGTATTTGCAGTTATGGCGCAATTTGTGGTGACTTCTGTCCGTCTACTGCTACATGTACATGGGTTTCTGTAGGAAACAACTATTATCCTCAAATTACAGCTTGTCAGAGTACAAGTGATTATTACAATGATAATGGTTATGGAAATGGGAGTGGAAGTGGTTATGGAAACGATAATGGTTATGGGAGTGGAAGTGGATATGGAAATGATAATGGTTATGGGAGTGGAAGTGGTTATGGAAACGATAATGGTTACGGGAATGGAAGTGGCAATTCAAATTGTTATCCATGGGGCTGTTATTAAGATATATAAATTATCATTAATATAATCCAAATAAGTTATATCAACTTTTTCCTGCCATATATTTAGAACTAGCTACTTAACATAATCTAATCTCTTCAATATTTATCATGTTGAAAATTTTAAAATTAATAGTTACCTATAATCCTATACAGATAAGCATTCCCTTGTTTTCCTATTAACTCAAATACATTTGCTTTACGAAAACAATAGGCAATTTTCTGAGCTAATGGTCGGTTAATTTTCATAGCACCTGCAAGATCTTTTACTGTAAACTGCTCATTCAAATTTTCAGGTAGAAGTGCCAGCCAGTCCTTTTGTTTTTTAAATATTGTTCTACTTTTAACTTCTAAAAGGTGTCTTTCCTCCGTAACCCAGCCTTTTCTCCTCCAGTTCCTGTTTTTTTGATGCCGTATTACTTCTTCCTCTTGAATTAATAATACTTCAAAGGAAAAGTTTGGATTTAACATTAAGTCAGGAATACTCACCAGTTCCTTAAACATATCTAAAATCTTACCTCTTTTTGGTGATTTTCGTCTGGTAAGAGTATCTTTTTTGTTTTTTGGCAGTTTTATTATCCACTTTTCCTCGGCTATTGGATAAATTAAATGTATTTTATGATCATCTAAAAGATTTTTCAGTTTTGTCTTAATTGATGAGAAATTACGGGTCTGGATTTCCAGCAATAAATCCTTGCGAACAATATCAATAAAATACTTTCCAACTTTTACTTCAAGTTTATCTTTAGGCTTTGCATACCAGACCTTTAATGATGCGTGTAATGATTTTTCGTTTAGTGTACCAATGGCTGACATTTCGGTTGAGTTCCAAATCCAGTTATTGGATGATTAAAAATATGTGACTATATGTACGAGTATAACATCCATTTAAGAAAGATATAAATTTATTTAAAGCTGTATGAAATTTATTAAGTTCTTTCATTACTGATGTCTTCAGTTTTTATTGAGAATAAAAACAGATAGTTAGGTAGATATATGATATGGTTACAGACATATTAAAATTGCATTAGGCTTTACAATATAGAAATAATAATCATTTAAGCAACAGGAGCTTCCCAGTCATCTTCTGATGTTATACCACCATCTACAAAATTTAATTCAGTTCTTCCTGCTCCTATGTCAACAGAACCATTATTAGTAACTCAAGTTTCGCAAACTCCACTTAAAAAACTGGAGACAGATAGGTTAAAC
>CAYWNT010000032.1:0-4598 GCA_964459725.1 uncultured Gammaproteobacteria bacterium | reverse complement strand
TTATTTCTTCAATTACAGAAGCTATAACTGCACCATCGAATTTATATGTATTGTTTGTTTTATCATAGAGCTTCCAATCTCTAACGATATATTCGCTCTCTGTGTCAACAGATAAAAAAGTATTAGGGATTACTATGTAACCATCTGTATCTGGTGTCAATGATTTATCTGTGGTATTAACATACCAACCTTGTGATAAAACTTTTTTATTTGCTGTATTAAGCTCTGCATCAACTATTACTGCTATTCCAATATCTTCTGTAACATCAGTGTCGTCAAGTGGTAGTTCATTAAGGCTTAAAAGAATTTCGTTTATTGCATCACGTCTATTCATTTTATACTCCGTTAATTTATAGAGAAAGTGTGGGGAAATACCCCAGAAGAGGGGTACTTCGGTTGATTAGTAGACGATTGCTACCAAAGAAGCAGGGTTAAGAACACCAAAGCCAGCCGCATACTCAACATCTGTGTAGTAAGCCTTCTCTTTTTTCTCTTCCCACTCGTCAGTGTTTACACCGATAAGTTCTGTGATTCCAACAACATCTTTTGTGAACAACCAACCTGCAAGGGTCTTAGTAGCTGTAATGTTAGTTGGTTGAGCAACAAGGTTATTTGACTTAAGGATTGTCACATTGTCAATCTTTAATACATTACCTTCTGCGATAGAACCATTGTTACCAGTGTTGTAATCTGCGTTAACACCTTTCTTAGACAATACAAGTTTGTCATAGATAGTTGGAGAACATACAAAGTATCTCTCTTCATCAACTTGGTCTTTTCCATCAAGGATAGAACAACCTGCGAACATAGCTTCAATGATTGCATCACCTTTAGCTTCTGATGTAGTACCAGTACCAATCAATGCATTATCAACTTCACCTGCTGAATCTTGAACAATCTTACCAGAACCATCTTCTGCAAGAAGTTGAGCTTCACCCATTGCTGTGTTAAGTGTTGCAACAATAAGTTTATCAACCTTAATAGCCATTGAAGTAGCGTTCTGATTTACTGATGCTGAAACCATATCAAAGTTCGCTGCTTTTCTTTCCCAGTTATCAATCTTCTTTCTTGAAGTCAGAGTTCTATCTACAACAATATCTCTCTTGTTTACTGAAAGTTGAGTTTCGTCTGGATTAGTTCCAAGTGCGAATGATGTTACATCTGTGTCAATACCAGTTCCCATGATATTAAATCTGTGTGAGAAACCAGACTGAATTGTTTGAACTGTACAAAGTTCTTTAAAAACATTCTTTCTCTCAAAGCCTGCAATCGTCTTAGCAAAAATCTGTAGTGCTAGACCAGTTTTAGTAGTTACTACTGCCATGATAAATTCCTAATTTATATTTTAAATTTTCCAAGGGATTACTCCCAACCTCTAACAATACCTTTGATTCATTTTAGAATGAGTATCTCTTTGTCTTACCTTTGGGGTAAAAGTTAGGGGTCATTATCATCAATCTAATTGAATGATAACAAATCTAACCTTAACCTTAATAATTAATGCAAGTTTTTACTGTTTGCAAACTTTGTATCAACTGCATGAGTGTACTTCTTATCTTTGCCATATCTCTTGTCACCAATATCAAGAATATAATCTGTCTGGTTTGAATAAGAACCTTTACCTGCAACTTTTGTATCTCCAAGGATTCTAGTAGGTGCATCTGGATTAGCTACATCATACTTGGCTTTAATGCCTTCCATTGCGAGTAACATACCTTGTCTATCCATCTTCCCAATGGCATCAAGTTGGTCAGCAGGGATATTTTCATCAGCCCATGCTTTTATTGTATTGTACTGTTCTTCACTACCTGCGATAGCATAAATGTCTTGTGTGAATTTTTCTGCATCACTATTTAGGGCATCCATGTATTTATCGACAACCGAATCAGGTATTCCTGCCTTATTTAACTTGTCATACATTTCATCTGTGATGTTACCGTTTTCAGAATAGTACTCATTAAGTTCATCCCAAAGTTCAGGAGTTACAGAATCAGGCTTATCACCTTCTGGTTTATCTTCCTTGTTTGCGTGTTTTCTGCCTTCTGGTTTATCTCCTGCATGGAAGTTCTTTTCAAGCTCTTTGTAATGCTCAACAAGTGATTCATCACTCATTCCATTTAAAACATACTCTGGTAGGTCTGAACCAATCGCATCAATACCTTTTCTTAGGTCTTCTGCTGTATCGTACTTGCCTGCAAGTTTGTCGTTTGGAGTTTCATCTGGATTAGGCTTGTCACTTGGTAGGTCTGGAGTATCACCATCATCTGGCTTCTCATTCCCACTAATTTTGTCTAATACTGCTTGTTCGTCTGGACTTAATGGTATTTCTTCTTCATTTGGCATAATTTTTCCTTAATTATATTTAATTCTGTTTGATTGTCTATGATTGTAAAAGTTTTCCATTGATAGGGTACTGACTGGAAAAACTTATAAAAGAATCAGTACCCTTGTAGATTAATCTACTTTGTCTTCCTTAGCTGTAGCAATAGCTTCTTGTAGTTCTTTAGTTGTTAAACCATCTGTTTCAACTCCAAGTTCTATAGCTTCTGCAACCAATTTATCTTTAGCTGTAAGTTTTTTAGGCTCAACAACTTTTGCTTCAATAGGCTTCACATTTACTGAATATGTAATTTTCATGCTTGTTCTCCTTTCATAATTTGTTCACTCGCTTGTGGTACAGCAGAGTCCATAACCTTGTTGGCTAATGCTTCCTCTTTAATGTCCTTATCTACTTGGTCAACTTGTGCCTTAGACAAGAGGAAACCTTTACTTGCAACACCACTATTGGCAATCATAGCAGATGTAACAGCAGGGATATTTATTGTCTTAGCAACATTTTCAATACCAACAAGACTACCGAATGTAGCAAGTTCATTTAGTAATGAGTTTATCTTAGCCATTTCAATATTTCTACCGAGTGCTTCAACTCCTGCTGTAATGATAACATCTACATCATCACCACCATCAATATTTAACTCTGACATTGCATTTTCAATAAGTGGTATCTGAATACTCTCTGCGACAGAAGTATAAATTCCACCGAATGAAGCTTCAAGGTCACTTGCTATCATTTGGACTTCTGCTTTTGTTACACGCTCTGCATCCCTTACTGATGCTCCTGCACTTAAAAATGCTTCTGCCAACTCTTTCTTGTACTCATTAACCAATGAATGTGTTATTTGTAGGTCTGTACCTTTGTTGGTTCTTATAGTTCCAATATCACCTTCATGACCAATTATAGCATCACCATTCTTAGCTTTAACAAAATCATTGTATTTAGTCATTCCGTTTGGATTAACAGTATATACTGTTTTACTTGAAACAACAGCACTTTCATTCAATACTTGGAGTTGTTTTTCTAAAGCAATGAATGTACCAAGATTCTCTTCCACAAAACCACGACCATAATCCTCACCATCTACCTTATTCCATCTAAGTGAAATATATGTTTTAGATAATGTCTTCAATGTAGTTTCAGACCCAGTAACAATTACATCATTTATTTCTTGTCTTCTATTGTAAGAACCATCTTCTAAATATACATAAGTATATAGTTCAATATCCTCATTCTTATCTTCTTCTTTTATTCCAGACTTTATGTTCTCTGGTACAGAAGCATAAGACAATTTCTCTTTAATGATGAGTTCAAGTATCTTTCCTGCCGAATCTCTTTTAATAACATAGTTTTTCATTGTTAAAACTCTGAAATTACCCTCTGAAACTTTTTCAATAAGTGAATCTCCAGTAACCATTGAGATACGGAGTGCAGGATAAAGACTGATTCTAAATTTACTTTTGTTGATATATCTTAAGATACCCTCTTCCTTAATAGAAAGAATCTTCTCAATTTCAAACTTAGCATTTTCATCACCCTGACTAATGTTAGACATAGCTTCTTCTGTAGCACTTAATCTATAGAATGGTTGACTCGGTGGTAGTATGCTTAATGCAAATTTACCTACAAGCTGATTTGTAATCTTAGCACCAAAACCTTGTACATAATTTCTTTCCAAGTCATCATTTGCAGAAGAACCATCTTCCATAAACAAATAGGGTATTGTCATTTTAGAGCAAAGCTCGGCTCTGTCAAGAACCGTACCTCTATCTTTATCCAAGTCGGAGTATCTCTCTCCTGCTAGAATTTTTTTCTCTTCTTCTGCCATGATTTAGCCTTTAAAGTTTTAAGCCAGTATTTGATGGCTTCAATGGCATCTTCAATGTAGACTTACCAGTTCTTGCTCTTTTCTTTTTTTGAGATTCAAGTTCAACACTTGCTTCTTCAACTGGTGGTGCAGGTGCAATCATTGGTGGTGGTTTTGGAACAGAACCTTTACTTCCTCCACCATTAAATGTTGTTAGTGCGTGTACATTTTCACCTGCCAATACTGCTTTCATTAATCTTGTCATTACTTTATCCTTACTTTAGTTTTTAATCGTTCCGTTTCTCTGGAAACCTCTTTTAAATCGTACTCATAGACACTATACAGTTTTCTACCAGACAATCTTCCATTGAACCGTTCGGAATCATCACTTGCAACATAATGTTCCAAAGGTACATTGTTATCTTGACATAATATCCCTGCTTGTATGCTTATTAA
>CAYWNT010000031.1:0-4775 GCA_964459725.1 uncultured Gammaproteobacteria bacterium | reverse complement strand
TGGAGAAATTTTAGCAGGAGGAAATGCTAATAATTTTCTTTTATTTGAAGATAATGCATCTGAAATGTTTAGGGTGGAGAGCGATGGAGATGTGACAAGTGCTGGTGATTTGGAGGTAAACGGAGGTAGGATAGATATAGGCGCAGGAGGTTATATCGAAGATAACGGAGCTCAATTAATAATTGGTAGAGACTAGTATGAAAATATTAAGAAAACAAAAAATAGGTATTTTTTTGATTTTTGGAGTGTTTTTAATTTTTGGAATTTTGAAAGTTGATATAAACTCGGCTAATGCGGCTTGTAGCGCGTCAGATTATTGTTTTAAATTGGGATGTCCGCCAAATCCAACTACTCAAGCATACGAAGGGTGTTCTATGAATTACCCAGGAAGAATTGGTCAGCCTACTGGATTGCGCATGGAAGCTGGGGCGGTCTGTAATAGTCCTATACTTCCAGTGTGTGGTGGTTTTATCGGAATTCAGCTTGAACTTGATATGATGAATTGGTCTAATACTTGTCCAGGTAACAATTGGGACATAAGTACTGTTAATTGGGATCCACCAATTACGGATGCGGAATGTTGTTATGATAGTGACTGCTTAGGAGAGTGCCGGGAATGTGGCGGAGCAGCAAATGGTTGGCAATGTAAGGACAAGGATAATTATACGTCGTGTGGATCAGGTCAAGATGCTTGTTATAGTGGAAGTTGTATAGATCCTGATGGCACTCATTCGGATAGCGATAGGGTTTGCTGGGACAATGCAGGTGGTTGGACTTGTACAACCAGGGAAAGTGTAAATGGATCTTCTGGGTGCTTGCCCAATGCTAGGGGTTGGTATGAAAGTACTAGTAAAAATTACAATATTTACAAAAATTTATATGTCAGAGAAGATACTTTTAATTGGGGTAATCCTGTGACAGGAAAATGTTGCGGAGATGATCCAGGAGAGCAGGCGGTTTACAGTTGGTGGTGTAATGGTATATCTATTTATACAAAAACTGGAAAATGTTGTAATGGGTCGTCATGTCCTCCTGAAGATCTTGGCCCCACCAAAAGAAACGGCGGATGTATGTGCAAGAATAACGTCACAAACAATTGGTATTACTCCGGAAGTTTAGAAGAGACCAATAATTGTTGCGGGCAGAATCAATGTGTTAGTGGGTATAGTTGTAGTAATGCCAATTCACTTCCTTGTGATCCAATGGTTGATCCTAATTGTTGTTATAATTGGGGATGTTACATGATAGGTGGCAAAGCTGATTTTGGCAGACGTAGCTGTTCAAGCGGTTATAGTTGTAATTCCAATGTTTGCGAGCCTGACTGTGAATGTTCGGCAGGAGACCCATGTTGTAGTGATGGATGTAATTATGACTCTACTGGCACAGAGTGTGTCGACGGGCAGACTTGTGGGACTTGTGATGGATCGGGAAGTTGTACTCAGGATATTCCAAATGTGTCTGATTATACCGTTACGGCAAATTGCGTTTATAATGGAGCTACAATAAGCAGGCCTAATACAAATATTCATATTAGTTCACCATGGTCTGTCACACTTCAGGGCAACTCCTCAATAACAGTTGACTCCTTAAATCTCCAGAGCGGAGTAGGTGACGCTGTCTACATAAACAGCGGCTCAAGATTTATTGTTCAATAGTGAGAGAGTGCTTCAGAATTTTTAATTTATAACAAATTAAAATATTTCTTTTGAATTTTTGTTATGAGTTATGTGTTATGAGTTACGAGTTTATGATAAAGAGACTTTTTACAGGACAAATAAATAGTATAACTATAGCAGCGCTTTTAATAGCGCTGTCGTCTTTGGTTAGCCGATTTTTAGGTATTTTCCGGGATCGTATTCTAGCGGGTGAGTTTGGAGCAGGGGACACTCTGGATGTTTATTATGCCGCTTTCAGAGTTCCTGATTTAATATTTAATTTACTCGTCTTGGGAGCTTTATCAGCTGGGTTTATACCGATTCTTACCGGTCTCATAAAGGATCAGAAATGCAGAGAAAGGACTTTGTTTTCTAAATGTCCAAACAAAGAGGCCTGGGAGTTGTCTAGCAATCTCCTAAATATTATGGGAGCGGCTTTGATCGCCATATCTTTGGTTGGTATCGCTGTTACTCCCTGGCTTGTAGAGATTATCGCATATGGTTTTAGTGATGAGAAAAAGGCAGCAACTGTCAATCTTACTAGAATAATGTTTCTCTCTCCTGTTTTTTTGGGTATATCAAGTGTCTTGGGGGGAGTCTTGCAGTCATTCAAGAGGTTCTTGGCCTATTCTGTCGCCCCAATTCTCTACAATCTTGGTATAATCTTCGGGGCTCTGTATTTGGCTCCAATTTATGGAGTTTATGGTCTCTCTTTCGGAGTTGTGATTGGCGCATTTTTACATATGATGGTTCAGATCCCTGTAGTTCTCAGATTAGGATTTAAATATAAGCCATTATTTGATTTAAAAAATAAACAAATTAGAAAAATTGGCACCATGATGATTCCTCGGGTAATGAGTCTTGGGATTTCTCAGATTAATTTACTGGTAATTACAGTTATTGCCACCACGCTGGCTGGTGGATCCTTGGCAGTGTTTAATTTTGCTAACAATCTACAGTCATTTCCAATTGGGGTAATTGGTATTTCATTTGCTGTTGCAGCTTTTCCAATGCTTTCTGCCCATGCTTTTGACAGGGAGAAGCTTATTTATAATTTTTCAAATGTTTTTAGACAAATATTGTTTTTTATTATACCGGCGACTGTCCTTCTTCTGACTCTCAGGGCGCAAATAATTCGTGTTGTATTGGGGACAGGGAAGTTCGACTGGAGTGATACTTTGCTTACTATGGATACTTTGGGATTTTTTGCCCTCTCTTTGTTCGCACAAGCTAGCTTACCTCTCCTGGTCCGTGTTTTTTATGCGCGACATGATTCTAAGACACCATTTTTTATCGGTCTTGTCTCTGCCGTAGTAAATATTATTTTGTCATATTATTTTGCTTCTATAATGGGTGTATCCGGTCTGGCTCTCGCTTTCTCTGTGGCTAATATTGTAAATTTTATTTTATTATGGATTTTCTTGAGAGCAGAACTCCACGGTCTGGACGAGGTTCGGATACTCAATTCATCATTCAAGTTCTCAGTAGCTGCTATTGCCTTAGGGACCACTGTCCAGGGCATGAAGCTTCTTGTTTGGCCGATTATTGACATGACCAGGTTTTGGGGCGTGTTCGCTCAGGGAGCAGCAGCCGGAATTTCCGGAATTTTTGTTTATATTGCGTTTTGCTCACTTCTCAAATCTGAGGAGTTTTTCAGCTTCTGGGAATCAGTAAAAAGACGGCTTCCTTGGAAAAAGATTGAAACAGGTGACCATGGAGAGGCGAGAGGGATTTAGTTGTTGGATTTAAACTTGCTATAGGAATAATAATTGCAATACTTTTGTTGTTGATTTTTGTTTTTTGTGTAAAAAATAAAAACAAAGCGAATTCAATTCAACAAAGTGCTCAATGTGACATAGTTAGTGAAAATAATAATTTTTTAAATAAGGGAGATGAGGGTATTATAGAAGAAATAACTGATCCAGAGACTCTTAAGCAAAGACTTATAGAAAGGGCGCAAACCCCTGAAAACATAAAAAGACAAAAGGAAATAGAAAACATGACGGCAGAAGAGAGAAGAGAGTTAACAGATAAATTAACGAAATAAGATAATAAAAATATGATAAATAAAAAAATAAAAGCAGCATATTTTATAATCACTGTTTTTCTTACTCTTGGTTTATCCATTTCTCTTCAGAATCTTTTGGCTGTGTGGGAGAGCCCAACAGAAAACCCGCCAGCTGGTGACGTTGAAGCTCCTTTAAACACGGGACTAGAGAATCAGGCGAAACTTGGAAATCTATCTTTGGCAGGTAATTTTGTGGTTTGGGATGGATTAAGTGCCGAAAGTGCAATGTTAGTCGAGAGCGCTACTGGAGATGTGACTGTCGCAGGCAATATTAAAGCCGACCCTCCTTTGGTGGCTGAGGATGTGGCGACAATGGGCTGGGTAGAGGCACAAGGCGTAGGAGGTGGTGAAATTGTTGATCCTGATAGACCGGGAGTGGGAAGCGCTTCAGCCGGATTTGATAGCCATGGAGGTAATTTTGTACAGCTTTCCACGGCTACACATAATGGTAATTTTGGTGGAAAGAGGGCAGCTGATAATTGGTGTAAGAATTCAACATTATCTGGTGTTGAAAATGCCGATCATATGTGCAATAGCTGGGAGCTGCACGGGGTAGGCGCTGGAGCAGGAAGTTTTTTTTATCAAATTACACGAATAGGAGATTCAAGTTTTATAACCAAAGAAGGGCGCAGAATTGATCTTGAAAATCTTCCCGCTGATATTCCTGCCTCACATTGGAATTCTCATACTGACTTTAGCCTAGATTGTTCATCTTGGACTTCAACAAATGGGCGAGGGCCAAATCCATATACATCTCCCTATTCTAGTTGTGGTAATAGTTTACAAGTAGCATGTTGCTCTGATTATAGTGACACTCCTGAAATTATTGTTATGCCTGGCACTTTAAACCTCACACAAACACCTCAAACTCCTGATGTTTCTTTGTCGTGGACTGCTGTTGGAGGTGCGCAAGGTTATAAAATTCGACGAGACGGTAGTTTGATACACACCATAAACAGTGGTGGTACCACAAATTATGATACATCTGTTCCTTCGTATTCTACATATGAATTTAGGGTAACACCGATCAATCCCGATGGAAGTGAATCAAC
>CAYWNT010000030.1:0-4851 GCA_964459725.1 uncultured Gammaproteobacteria bacterium | reverse complement strand
CTGCAATGTATAATTGTCGCAAATCAGAAAGCTGCATAGGCAAAGAATTTTTTATGTCCAGTCCTGGAAAAGCTGTCATGATGTCCTCCAAGTCTGGTCCGAAATCAGTCATTGCTACGAAATAAAGGTGGTCTAGCTTTTGCTCCCTCTTGAAAGCCCCAGGATTCTTTTCGTTAAAATCACTTTGTACAAAAGCCTTGGTGAGCTGTCTACTTCTATCTGATCTTAAATTAAAAAATATGATACTATCCCCTTCTTTTATCCTGGTATTCTCTCCTCCACCATCCCCGATAATATAAGGCTCAATAAACTCATCACTCTCACCTCTGTTATAGGCCTCAGTTATAGCTTCTTCAGCAGAAGTCGCAGTCCTCCCCTCACCCAACCTCAGAGCCTTAAAAGCCTTCTCAGTCCTGGACCATTTCTTTTTCCTGTCCATAGCATAAAATCTGCCCATAATAGTAGCTATTTTAGCACTAGCTGGTAACTTTCTCTTCAAATCTTGAACTAATTTTAGTGAAGCATATCTGGGAGAATCTCTGCCGTCGGTATATAGATGCAGATAAATATTTTTTACATTATTTTTGTCAATCAAATCCAACAAGGCTGCCAGGTGAGACGGATCGCTATGCGGGCTTTGCCCATTGGAAAGCATTCCCATGACGTGCATATCAGAGTTTATTTTTTTAATATGCCTCATAGCGCCTAGGAAAGCCGCGTTCTTAAAAAATATTCCGTTTTTTATGCTTCTGCTAATTATAACCGACTCTTGCTCTACTAATCTTCCTGAACCAATATTCATGTGACCAGCCTCACTGTTTCCGACCTGGAATTCAGGCAAGCCTACATATTTCCCATGGGCATAGAGCTTTGTAGCCGGGTACTTCCTAAAGGCATTATCAAAGGTGGGTGTATCAGAGCAGGCAATTGCATTCCCGTCCTGAACACTGCTAATCCCCCATCCATCAAGAACAACCAGGATCATCGGTAAGTTTTTTTTATTTTTTTTGTTTGTTAACATTTATCTAAAGTTTTAGTCATTATTTTAGACCATCTTCAATCTCCATCAATCTGTTGTACTTGGCAAGTCTCTCACTTCTGGAAAGTGAGCCTGACTTGATATACTCAGCCCTGACTGCCACTGCCAAGTCAGCGATAAAGTCATCACAAGTTTCACCACTTCTGTGAGATATCATCAATTTGTAGTTATGCTTCTGAGCGAGCTTTACACACTCAATTGTTTCAGTCAGAGATCCTACTTGGTTTACCTTTACCAATACTGCATTTGCCGCCTTTTCTTTTAGCCCCATTCTGAGTCTCTTGATATTTGTTACAAATAAATCATCACCAATTATAAGCATGTCCTGGCCAAGCTCCTTGGTCATCTCTCTCCAGCCCTCCCAGTCATCCTGATCCAATCCATCCTCGATAGAAATAATCGGAAATTTTCTAAGCCACTCAT
The DNA here is from genome assembly GCA_964459725.1 of uncultured Gammaproteobacteria bacterium. Taxonomy (GTDB): domain Bacteria; phylum Patescibacteriota; class Patescibacteriia; order Patescibacteriales; family UBA12075; genus CAYWNT01. The sequence goes on along the minus strand of CAYWNT010000030.1, from coordinate 3,389 downwards.
TATATAGACCAATTTGGTTATCCGACGTAAATTGGGCTTGGTCCAGCTTAAAAATATATTTTCCTGTCTTTTTGTTGTAAAGCTCTGAAGACCCAACATCAGTCCCAAGTCCGATATCCTCCCCTGGTTTATACCCTGCATCTATGATAGCAGCGATTATCATCTCGATGGCCTGCACAGTGCTATGGATATTCGGCGCATAGCCTCCCTCATTCCCGATATCAGTATCCAATCCTCTCGACTTCAACACATGTCCAAGCTCATGGAAAATCTCAGCCCCCATTCTTACCTTTTCCTTAAAACTTATATCCTTGATCGGTAAAACCATAAATTCCTGAAAGTCCAAATTAGTATCAGCGTGCTTTCCGCCATTAAAAATATTAAAAGAAGGAGTCGGCATTTTGTATTTATTTTTGCCGAATTTAAAAGTATCTGAAATATATTCGTAGAGTTCCTTTCCTTCACTAATAGCTGCTGCCCTGGCTGAAGCTAGTGAAACTGACAGGATCGCATTTGCGCCAAGCTTACTTTTATTTTCAGTTCCATCGAGTTTGATCATTTCTTTATCGATTTTTTCCTGCTTTGTTACATCCACGCCCTTGAGCTTGTCAGCAATCAGAGTATTAACGTTTTCTACCGCTCTTTGCACTCCTTTGCCGCCATACCTATTCTTATCACCATCACGAAGCTCCACAGCCTCGTGTACACCCGTTGACGCTCCAGACGGCACACTTGCTTTGGCCGTGATACCATTTTCTAGAGTTATTTTTGTTTCTACGGTTGGATTTCCACGTGAGTCTATAATTTCACGAGCTTTTATGTCTTTAATTTTCATAATTTATTTTTATTATAATTGAATAATAATTTTCATGTTAACTTGCCAAGCCCTTAAGTCCGGGCATTTTTTCTCCACCCAAAAATGACAGCATTGCCCCTCCTCCGGTTGATACCCAGTCTACATCTTCTTCCATTTTGATTCTTTTTAAAGCCTCGACTGTTTCTCCTCCGCCGACAATACCAAAGGCCTTGCCTCTCGAGCGAGAGGCTATAACTTGGGCCAAAGAAAGACTGCCGGTTTTGAATTTTTCAAATTCAAAAAAGCCCATCGGGCCATTCCAGACAATAGTTGAGGCCTCCTTTACGTGTTTAGCATACAACCTAATTGTTTCCGGGCCAATATCAAATATATAATCACCCTTACCCACCTCACTTACTTTCTTCACTTCAGCTTCTTCGCCATCACTATCTGAGCTAACCACAACGTCAATTGGTAATAATACTTTTTTTCTGTTAGTATTTTTGGCAAATTCTACAGCTCCACTATCAATAAGCGACTTACCAACCTCGAATCCGTCTGCTGCTAAAAAGTTATTCGCCAGAGCTCCTCCGATCAAAATCTTGTCAGCACTTTTTAGCATTTTATTGATAAGTGGTATTTTAGTTTTTATCTTGGCCCCGCCCACAAGAAAAAGTAATGGTTTTTGAGGATTACCAATAACTTTATTTAAGTAGAAAACCTCACTCTCGAGCAAAAGGCCAGCGTATGATGGCAGGTATTTCTTTATAATTGATACTGAGGCTTGCTCTCTATGAGATACTGCGAAAGCATCATTTATGTAAATCTTCCCAAGCTTTGCTAGCTCCTTTGCTAGCTTACTGTCATTCGTCATTTCGCCTTTTTCAAAACGGATATTCTCAAGCAAGACTATGTCGCCTCCCTTCATGTTGTTGAGCTTGGTCCCGCCCTGAAGAGATCTGAAATCTTCAATAAGTGGAATATTTTTACCTATAATTTTTCCTAGCTCTCTAGCGACAGGAATAAGCGACAATTCAGGGGCTTTTTCCCCGGCCTTTGGCCTACCAAGATGAGAAATCAGGATAATCTTACAATCATTCTGTAGTAAATACTCAATAGTGGCCAGCGACTTTATTATCTTGTAATTATCTACAACAAGTCCGTTCTTTATCGGAACGTTAAAATCAGCACGCAAAAGTACTTTTTTTCCGGCTATTTTTCTACAATTTTTAACTGACTTTATTCGCATAAAAAGATTATGCCTTTTAAAACTAAAAAAACAAACTTCAAGCACAAATTATTTAATTTTAGTAAAATTTTGCCTGAATCTAAAAAATACGAATTTGTTAATTCGTATTTTAATTATAGCATATTTGCAGTAAAAGTGTAAAATAAAAAAACAGCTCTATATGGTGTCCCATGAGCTATTTTTTAATATATAAGCCAAACACTAAATCACTTATTCAATTTCAAATTTCCCCAACACATCTCCGACTCCTACAGCGCCAAAACTTCTTGAATCTGTCCCATCATTCACATTTTCACCAAAGATTAGATAGCCTTTTTTGGTTAATTTTCCTGTTTTTATATATAAACCAATCATTTTCTTCTGCCTTTCATCAAAAATATATGCATCTCCAAAATGGTTAACTAATTTTTCTCCATTAACTATTAATTCATCCTGATCAAAATACACTTCATCGCCACCTAGAACTAAGATTCTTTTAACTATAGGCACATCACTCCCTCGGTAATCATAAGCAATAATATCTCCTCTTTTTACACGATTGCAGTCATAATAATCTTGCAGCAGAACAATTTTGTCGTCAGGGACAAGCACGGGGAGCATAGAATTCCCGCGCACCAGAAGGTTAACACTCTCTGTAATGCAAGAATTATTATAAGATAATGCAGTTTTATTTTCTTTTTTGTTTATACAATTATTTAGATATAAGAATAAAAAAAAGATTAAAAATACTATAAAAGAATAAATAATTATCTTTCGTGTATTTTTAATCTTGTTTTTCTGTTTATTGTCTTGTGCTGCCATTATAATCGTAAATTCTAACGTTATATTCACAAAAAGCTCTAGCTTCTCCGTAGGAATAATACCAGCTACCATCATCTGTTCTTTGATGACATCCTGTTGTTAAATTCCATGTACCATGCCCACAATTTGCCGACCACCATAACGGAGAAGAAGCTAGAACATTGCCTGGATTTGGTTCTGTTAGTATTTTTCCCTGACAATAACCCGCATGAGGTGGGCCACAGTTTCCTGGCGCTCCACCATTTGTATCTATATGATATATCAAATCAACATTATTTAAAGAAATATAATCAAAACCCCCAATTGGATCACTTGGACAACTATATTGAGTATTAACGGCAAAATATCCTGTAGTATGGTTTCTCCCGTTTATTCTAGTATGGGAATCGTCAACGGTTGTATCACAATCATTATCTTCCCCATCTGGTGAGCCAATATTGTTGGTGTCAGGAGTGCAGGTTAGCGCGATAGTATTGCTTGTACTTGCAGTTGATTCACTTCCATCGGGATTGATCGGTGTTACCCTAAATTCATATGTAGAAT
>CAYWNT010000029.1:0-5039 GCA_964459725.1 uncultured Gammaproteobacteria bacterium | reverse complement strand
GAGAAAATGCCTATGAATTTATCAAAGTCTTACCCCACCTTCGCACTATTCTGGCCACTGACGTAAAAGCAGCCTTTGATGGAGATCCAGCCGCTGCTGGTTTTGATGAAATTATCTTCAGCTATCCTGGAATTTATGCTGTCATGACCTATCGCGTGGCTCACCGTCTTTCTGAATTAAAAGTTCCCATACTCCCAAGGATTATGAGTGAACATGCCCACACAATTACCGGCATTGATATTCATCCGGGAGCCTCGATTGGTGAATCATTTTTCATCGACCACGGTACAGGAGTTGTGATTGGGCAAACCGCAGTTCTTGGCAATCGTGTCAAACTTTATCAAGGTGTAACCTTAGGTGCTCTTTCATTTAAACGTGACAAGACAGGTGCTCTGGACCGTAGCAGTAAGAGGCATCCCACTCTGGAAGACGATGTTACCGTTTATGCAGGAACCACAATTCTCGGAGGCGAAACCACCATCGGAGCCCGTTCAATTATTGGCGGTAATGTCTGGTTAACTGAATCTGTACCCTCCGATACAAAAGTGATTTTAACGCCTCCAGAATTAAAAGTGATTAGTGCAAAATGACCACCATCTTGTACATAATATAACGATAGCTTCTTCAAAAACAGAACACCTCGTTTTCTGCAAGCTTTCCTGCTGTATCAATAAATTTTCATCGTAATCACGTTATTAATTCACAGTATTCTTTATTGTTTCTTGGAAAAAAACCACCGCGGTTCATATTGCGTCCATAAATCAAATAATTATGTGGCGCGGTGGATTGATGAAAGACTTTTACAGAAAGGTGCAATTTTGGCTGGATATTCTTTGCAACTTCGTTTAGGTTGATCATTTATTTTTTTAAGATGGACAAAATCCTACAAAGATTGCCGTAATCATATTTTATACTTAGGAAATACAGATCCCCCTGTACGGGAGAACAATTTCCCTCCAGAAATATAATTTTCGATTACGCCACGGTCAACGAATATAAAACTTAGATTTATTTGGCGTCGTTGATGCCCGAATAATTGTGCTAAGAATGCGCTAAGATTGCGGGGAGAGTTGTCCTCTATACTCCCCGCTTATTGAACCGTTCAAACTAGGAAGGAGAATGTATTATGTCTCGGAAAATGGTAACCATCGACGGCAACCAGGCGTGTACCCATGTTGCCTATGCTACAAGTGAGGTAATCACCATTTACCCCATCACCCCGTCAACATCAATGGCGGCTGAATCTGACGCGAAAGCAGCAGCTCACCAAGAAAACATTTGGGGCTCTCAGCCCGTTGTTACTCAGATGCAATCTGAGGGTGGTGTTGCTGGTTCTCTGCACGGCTCTCTTGCCTCAGGTGCACTTTGTACAACATTTACTGCTTCTCAGGGTCTGCTTCTTCTGCTCCCTAATATGTATAAGCTTGCAGGTGAGTTAACACCTACAGTATTCCATATTTCCGCTCGAGCTATCGCCTGTCAGGGTCTCTCCATTTTCGGTGACCATGGTGATATCAACGCTGTCCGCCAAACTGGTTGGGGTATGCTCGGCTCCCAGAACGTTCAGGAATGTCAGGACATGGCTCTTATCGCTACTCAGTCTACTCTTGAGTCTCGTATTCCTTTCATGCATTTCTTTGATGGTTTCCGGACCTCTTCTGAAATTCAGAAAATTGAGCAGCTTACCAATGAAGATATGCTGGAGATGATCGATGAAGATCTGATCACTGCTCATCGCGAGCGCGCGCTCACTCCAGACCGCCCAACTATCCGCGGTACTGCGCAAAACCCTGACGTATACTTCACCGGTCGTGAGACTGTGAACAAGTATTATGATGCAGCTCCTGCCATCGTTCAGAAAACCATGGACAAGTTTGCCAAGATGACTGGTCGGCAGTACAACCTTTTCGATTACCATGGTGCACCAGATGCCACCGATGTTATCGTCATGATGGGTTCCGGTGCCGAGACTGTTGCTTCTACCATCGATTACCTTGCAGCAGATGGTGCTAAACTTGGTCTTGTTATCGTTCGTCTCCTTCGTCCATTCGATTCCAAAGCAATGGTTAACGCTCTTCCTTCAACGGTGAAGCGTATCACCGTACTTGACCGTACCAAAGAGCCTGGTGCAGCTGGCCAACCTCTTTACCTTGATATCCGTTGTGCTGTTGGCGAAGCTACTGAAGCAAACTCCGCAGCTTGTCAGCCTTCTATCATTTCTGGTCGCTACGGACTTGGTTCTGCTGAATTCACTCCTGCCATGGTTAAGGCTGTATTTGACAACATGGCTAGCATGGCTCCTAAGAATCATTTCTGTGTTGGTCCAAACGATGATGTTACCTTCTCCTCCCTCGATTACGATCGTGACTTCTCCATTGAAGGCGATGACGTATACCGTGCCATGTTCTACGGTCTGGGTTCTGATGGTACTGTTGGTGCTAACAAGAACTCCATTAAGATCATTGGTGGCGAGACTGACAACTCAGCTCAGGGTTACTTTGTATATGACTCCAAGAAGTCTGGTTCCTTAACCACTTCCCACCTTCGTTTCGGTGAGAACCAGGTTATGTCGCCTTACCTTATTAATAAGGCCAACTTCATTGCTTGTCATAATCCTACCTTCCTTGACCAGTACGACATGGTTGGCAACCTGGAAGAAGGCGGAACCTTCCTCCTGACTACGACCCACGATGCGAAAACTGTTTGGAAGTCACTTCCAAGCAAAGTTCAGCAAGACCTTATTGACAAGAAAGCAAAATTCTACATCATCGATGCCCTTGCTCTTGGTGCTGCCCTTGGTCTTGGTGCTCGTATCAACATGATCATGCAAACCGCATTCTTCCTGATCTCTGGAATTCTTACTAAAAAAGAGTCCATCAAAGCGATTAAAGATGCGATCAAGAAAACCTACGGCAAGAAAGGCGACAAGGTTGTTAAGATGAACTATGACGCTGTTGACGGCGCCATCGAGAACATCGTTAAAGTTAACCTTGGTAAGACCGCGAAGGGACATGCCATTCCAGAAACCGTACCTGCTGATGCCCCTAAGTTTGTTCGCGAAGTAACGGCTCAAATGATCCGTGGTAAAGGCGACCAGATTAAGGTTTCTGAGTTCCCTAATGACGGTACATGGCCAACAGCGACCACCCAATACGAGAAACGCAACATCGCCGTTAACGTTCCTGAGTGGTTGTCTGAGAACTGTATCCAATGTGGTAAGTGTTCCATGGTTTGTCCACATGCTGCCATCCGCCTCAAAGTTATCAAGAAGTCCAAAGGTGCTAAACCTAAGACCTTCAAAACTATTGATGCAGTTGGTAAAGATTTCAAAGGTTCCAAGTTTGCAATCCAGGTATTCACTGAAGATTGTTGTGGCTGTAGCCTTTGTGTCGATACTTGTCCTGGCAAAAAAGGCAACAAGGCACTTGGGATGGTCACCAACACTGAAGAAGTCAAGAAAGTACAACAGAAAAACGTACAGTACTTCCTTGCCCAAGATGAGATTGATCCAGCAACCATCAATCACGCTACCATCAAGGGCAGCCAGCTTATGCGCCCACTCTTTGAGTTCTCCGGTGCCTGTGCCGGTTGTGGTGAGACTCCGTACATCAAGCTTGTTACCCAGATGTTCGGTGACCGGATGATGATCGCCAATGCCACTGGTTGTTCTTCAATTTATAGTGGTAACCTACCAACAACACCTTACTGTCAGCGTGATGATGGACGTGGACCAGCTTGGGCTAACTCTCTGTTTGAAGATAATGCCGAATTTGGTTTTGGTATGCGTGCTGCTATCAATAAGCTTTCTGCCCAAGCTGCAGAGCTTATGGACAAAGCCGTTGCCGCAAAGATCGTTCCTAAGAAGATGGCTAACGACATCCTTAAAGCCAGCCAAACAACTCAAATGGACATCGAAGCTCAACGTGAGCGCGTTGGTAAGTTAAAGTCCACGCTTGCCGGTAATGACAATGTTATCGCTAAACGTCTCATGCCTGTTGCTGATTACCTTGTGAAGAAATCATGCTGGATCTTCGGTGGTGACGGCTGGGCTTATGATATCGGTTACGGCGGTCTTGATCACGTTCTGGCCTCCGGCGAGAATGTTAACGTCATGATCCTTGATACTGAGGTGTACTCAAACACTGGTGGTCAGATGTCGAAGTCCACTCCTCGTGCTGCTACCGCCCAGTTTGCTGCAAGCGGTAAGAAGATGGCTAAGAAGGATATCGGCATGATCTTCTCCACCTACGGTAACGTCTACGTCGCCAAGGTGAACATGGGTGCAAATCCTGCTCATGTTGCTAAGTGTATTGCAGAAGCAGAAGCCTATGATGGACCATCTTTGATCATTGCTTACTCGCATTGCATCAACCACGGTATCAACATGACCAAAGGTCTCAACCAGCAAAAGATGGCTGTTGACTGTGGTCACTGGCCTCTGTACAGCTACAATCCTGACCTTGAAGCAGCCGGCAAGAATCCTTTGAAGATCGTATCCAAAGAGCCTACCATCAAGTTCGAAGAATATGCCTTAACTGAGAATCGTTACCGCATGTTGAAGATGATGAACCCTGAGCATGCTGAAGAGCTCATGGCTCAAGCCCAGTCGGACGTTGATAAAGCTCTCAAGTTCCTCCACGGTCGTGCTGCAGCACTTGAGCCCTGCGAAAGCGGAAGCTGCAGTTCCAAGAAGAAAGCTGCACCGAAGAAAAAAGCTGCTGCCAAAAAGAAAAAATAAGACTGAAGCTGTCTAGACCGAAGACTGAAGGATTTACGATTAATTAACCTTCAGTCTTCATTCTTCAGCCTATAAAGCTAAAAAAAGGGGCGGCTTCTCTTAGAGGAGCCGCCCCTTTCCTATTTCAACACGCCGGTGTTGTATGGCCTGCAAGTAATGTTGCCGCCTAAAAACTAAACGCTGCACTTCTCAACTTGTTGACACCGGTGACACGTGGATCTCTTCACTAGGTCCTGAAAACGTGTCTCATGCGAATTCCAGACGATCCCGACCACCCATTCCATTTGATTCCGGCCACTGA
>CAYWNT010000028.1:0-5207 GCA_964459725.1 uncultured Gammaproteobacteria bacterium | reverse complement strand
TTTGTTTGTTGAAAGATCCGATATTGATCTTGAAAAAGTAGATACTCTTATTGATGAAGTTAAAAAATCTATAAAGAAAAGGAGGTAAGCAGTAATTTTTCTGCAAATTAAAAAAACTTCAATACTTAATTGTATTGAAGTTTTTTTCTATTATAAATCTAATAATTCCTTCCAAAAATTAGGATCACTGATTTTGTTCCAAGAATCTGTTAGTTCTTGTTTAAAAAAAATATATTCTTCATCTGAACATTCAACTTCTACTTGTTTATAATTTCCATCTTTTCATTCAACAAAATCTAAAACTAGATTTCAAACTTCAAATTTTGAATTAAATTCTGGGTCAACATCACAAAGTAATTTGTAAAACATAAGTTGTCTGAAATATTTTCCTTCCCCTTCTTTTTTATTTCAATATCTATCAGTTCATTTTATTTGTCAGATACTTTTGGTTCTACCAGTTTTATAATCAATTAGATTTACTTTATCTTTGAAAAAAGCCAGTTGTCATTTTTGTGTATCTGTATCAGGAGTTACAGTTCAAGTTTTTTCAATTTTATCAATAGTTCAAGTAAGAGGGACTCATTTATAGTCTAGATTTTTTCTTCTAAAACTATACTCAAGTTTTACTGGAATTTCAGCAGTTTTTGAATATAAATCATAGTATCATTCAAGACTAGTAATTCCCTTTTGTAGTATTTTTTCATATTCATCATGTTTTAATACTTCTTTTTGAAGTAATAATTCAAAAGTACTAGTTAGATATGATTTTTCTGGTAATTTTTCCTCATTTTTATATTTTAAATAGAAAAGCTCTAAAGTTCTATGATATACTTTTCAGAAAATGGTAAACTGATTATCTACGAAAGGATATTTAAATATTACTCTATTCAAAAACTGCATAGGATCTTCTAAAAACACATTCAGATCACTTGGTGAAAGTCTATATGACTCTAAAAACTTAACAACATAATCTAGTTCTAGAGAATTATATTTTATTAAATTGTTTTTCATAACGTTTTCTACAACTTCCCTTATTTGTTCGTTATGAATTCATATTTCAGTTTCATCATAGTTTCACGTTATTTCTTGTAGAAATTGAGATTCTAATAGTGGTTTTGTTCAGTTTCAAGCTGGATAAGATAAATATAAGTTATCTCTTGCTCTTGTTATAGCTACAAAGAATAATCTTCTATCTTCTTCTATTTGTTCAAAGTTTGATTCTTGTAATCATTCTCAAGCTATTTTATTAGGCAATTTTAATCTATTAACAATTCTTTTTGATTCCCAATTTCAAGTATAAAGTCCAGGGATAAATACAGTATTATATTCTAATCATTTTGATGAATGAGCAGTTAACACCTGTACTCATTCTATTTTTTCTTTTAGAATTTGTCTAGCTATTGGATAATTATAGGTTTTGTATAATTCTATTTTGTTTATTAATTTTTCTATACTAAAATTATTATCTCCGATATTCCAGATTTTTATCTTATTAAATAGAGTAAAAATATCTTCTAAATCATCAAATGTTCAATTACTTTCTATATATTCTAATAGTCATATTTTTTCTATAAATATTCAGAAAAATTCCACAAAACTAAGGTCACTTGCTTGTGAATTAAGTTTCAATAAATTATCTCTAAAATTAATTAAAATATCTGGATTACGAATATCTTTATTTTCTATATCCAAATCGACTAAAAAATCAAACAATGATATTTTAAATTTTTTACTATAGTTTTTAATATATAATTCTCTATTTATTTTATAAATATCAATTTTATTTAATCATGTTATTTCGGATCTCATAATATCAATTAAATCAAAATCAGAAGCATTTTGATCAGCAATTAATTTTAAATAATTTAAAACATATTTTACATAACTAGAATTTAGTATATTTGTTTTTAGTTTTGATTCTGCTTCTATTCAGTTTTGTAGTAGTAAATTAGTCCAATCTTCTACTTCCCTATTTCATCTTACAATTACAGCTATTTCTTCATTTTTAGTTCATTCTTTGATTAACATTTTTATATTATTTATAATATAAGTTTGTTCTTCAAGAGTTGAATTTGACTTAAATAAACTAGGAGTATTTTTAGAATCTTTTAAATCTCAACTAGATGTTAGTTTTTTGTTTATCGTAGTGATTTTATTTGATAATCTTTCATTATTATTTTCAATTAAACTACTAGCTATATCTAAAATTTGTTGATTAGAACGATAATTATTCTCCAAAACTATAAAATTTGTATCCTTGTATTTTGTAGAAAAATCAAGCATATTTTCAATATTAGCACCTTGAAAACGATAAATAGATTGATCATCATCTCATACGGTCATAATATTAGGTTGGTCTTCTGATACAGATAAAATCAAATCAATTATTTTATTTTGAGCATTATTTGTATCTTGATATTCATCAAGCATTATAAACTGGTATTTTTCAGCGTAATGAGCTTTTAGTTCATCATCATCTTCAAATTTCACAAGTACAAAATTTATCATATCATTAAAATCATATAATGATTTTTCTCTTAAGTATTTATTGTATTCGTCAAAAAATATTACAAGTTCATTTAATTTGTTTATATGTTTAGCTTGTTTTACTTTTGTGTTTTCATATTTTTTCAAAGTAGGCTTTATTTCTGCTAATTCTTCAATATACTCTTCTTCTTGTTTTTTTATACTTACCTTTAATTCATCTATACTAATACCTTCTTGTTTTAAATTTGAAATTCTAGATTTTATATCTCTTAAATAAAAATATGGATCATAATCAGTAGTTAGATCTTCAATCATTTTTTCCTTCAAAAGTTTATCAGTGATTTTTTTTAATATTTCAAAACTATCAACGTCATCAATAGCTGTACCAGCTTTGAACTCAATAAATTTTTCTGGAAAAGTTTTAATCACGTCCTGAGAAAATGAATGAATAGTACTAACTCAAACCTTGTACCCCTCATTCCCTAAAAACTTAACCAATCTTTTTCTAATAGCAATAACTCAAGCCTCAGTAAAAGTAGTCACCAAAATATTCTCAGGATTAACTCATCCCTTCAAAATAATATTAGCAGCTCTTAACCCAATAATTTGCGTCTTCCCTGTTCCAGGTCACGCAACTACCATAACTGGTCAATAAATAGATTCAACAGCTTCTTTTTGTGCAGGATTTAGTCTTTTATACTCAGTTTCAAATACTTTGTTACTCATAATTATTTCTTAAAAAATTCAATACTTTCAATATACCTTTCTTTTAGATTATTATTTTCTTTGTAATATATAAATAATCTATAATTATTTACTGATATAATTATAAATGTTTCTCATTTTTCAGATTTATGTTTTCATAAAATTGAATTTACTTGAAAAGTTTTTTTAATATTATCTATTATATTTTTGTAAAAATTATTTCATATTTGTATATAGCTATTTATTATCAAGTCTTCATTATCAATTCATGTATCAGAAAACATTCTTATAAATCATTCTTTATAAGAATTGATAAAATTATCTATTTGAATATAGGATTTATGAGAATAAATAATTTTATACATATACATTTTCTGTTAATTTTGATTTTTTGATTTTATTATTTTTGATTTGCATCAAAGCATCTTGAGCATTTTTTCAAATACTATCACTAATCATATTATCAAGTTCTTTTTGGGAATAATATTTTTGTGTTGTTTGAGTCTGGAAAGTTGACATAAATCTTAAATTATTTTTTTAAATTAATCACTATTATAATTAAAATATATATTTTACAAAATTTAATATTTTTTCATTTTTCAGTATATTCTATTTTGGAACATACTGAATTGTTTTTTAATTTTCATCATGAAAATAAATTTCTACTTTTATTTCCTTATTAGGTGTTTTATAAAGTAAAAATTCAGTTAATTGATGTTTTAATGATATTTTTGTCATAAAAAAATAGAATATTAATGAACTGACCCCTAAAAAGTGGAGTGGTATAAAAAATACCCTCCACTTTTTTTGATTATAAATATAATAAAGAAAAGTATTAATTTTTAAAACATCTAATAGATGATGCATAACTACGGCTAAAGCTCGAACTCATATGAGTATATCAAGATCATAATTGTTGATTATATGCGTCTGTAAGATTGTTAGGAGTAGATGTCCAATATATTCATTCCCCTGAATTTATGTCAGATGTTTGATAATGTCTATATCAAGCGAATGGTAATAATAATTTATTTGACATTTCTAATCAGTTAGATCACCATCATCAAACTGAATGAATGTTTATCCATTCTTGACTAGTTGGTACATGATAACCTGATTGACATGGTCATTTTCTTGCTTCAAAAGTATTTATTCATTCTCACCATAAATTGTTATTATGTATTGATGTCCAATCTGTATGACTATAGATAAAGGTTGAGTTTGAATATGTACTATCATTTGATGTTAATAATATTTGAGTTGTTCCTGTTCATGCATTTCTTAATCATGTTTTATTTCACCATTGGTATAATTCTCAATATGATGAAGTACCTGTTCATGAAATGTTTGATCATGCGTTACATGCGGAAATTGTATATCAAGTTCATGATCAATTACATACAATAATATCATTATAACATGTTAATCAATCAATAGTTCATTCTTCAGTTCAATAAATAATTTCTCAAATTGATCAACAATTTATTACGGATTTTTTTATTTTTGACAACTTTATTGTGCTATCTTTTAATATTATAGTATTAAATAATATTGTTAAGCCATTATTTGAACTTTCACTTAAAATTTCATTAATAATTTGAGTATCTAATAATGAAGATCAAGTATATGCTCATTGAATAGCAATCATAGCATTTTCTTTATCACTATCATCAGAATCTTTATCTAAACTCCCTGTATAAACTGATAATACCAATCAATTCAATTCCCCTGTACTATAATTAACATTACCATGATTAGGTATATTTCCTCAATTAGAAACAACTTGTGATTTAATATTTTCAGTATTTAAAATTAAGTTTCCTCAATCAACTTCAGAATTTATAATACTTGGAACTGGAACTATATGACTAGGTGTTTTTATAAAAACTCTATTATATGTTCAATTTATCCTTGGTGTAAAAGAATAAGTCGCAGCATTAGTTTGATCTATAGGTTTTAAAGCTAAATCAGATTCTAATAAAGTTAAAATTTCAAATTCATTTTTATTATTAGCA
>CAYWNT010000027.1:0-5590 GCA_964459725.1 uncultured Gammaproteobacteria bacterium | reverse complement strand
TGTTGATGTAGATATAATTGCAGGTGATTTCCAGGTTTATAACTTTGAAGTAGAAAGTAATCATAATTATTTTGTTTCTTTAGGTGATTTATTGCCTGGAGTGTTGGTTCATAATGCTAGATATGATGGAAAAACATTTACAGATTTTAAGAAGGGAGCCCAATTAGGCGGGGTCCCAAATTCAAAACATATTCGTCTTCATGAGGGGAATGGAAGAGCTTTACAATCAACAATTTACGATGACTCTGGCAAAGCTATCGCTCATGTAGACTGGAGGTGGGAACATGGCTATCGTGCTGGCCATGCTCATAAGTTTGAAATACCAGGAGAGTTTAGAACTGGACATAAGGGCAGAGGTACATTTTATGAACAAGGAAACGTTCCTAATGGCTGGGACGAACTTCCTGAGGGAATAAATCCCATGGATGCACTAGATTACTCCCCAAATAAATAAAAATATTGCCAATCACAGTCAACAATGGTATTATTTTATATGAAATGGCTCTAACTATAGAGAAAACAAGGATTCATCGATATGCAAGAAATCACAAAAGAAAATTGTAAATATTTTCTTGAACGTTTTGAATATGCAAATAATGCATTAATCGATCAAATTAATATTGATTTTGAGAATAAACATGTAGAATTACGATTAGATGTTTATGATACATCTAAGACGAAAAACAATTGGACAATTGTCCTGATTAAGATCACTAACAATATTGAATTTTTATTAAAAGAAAGAGCTGGAAAAACAGGCGTCCAACTCGATGACCATTTAGAGATTGTTTGGTTAGAAGAGAAGTTGTTTCTAATACTTGACCCACTTCATGCACAAGATTTCAATAAAACAAAATGGGATATTGATCAGATTAAAAAATCAAGGTGGTATATAGGAGGTGACTCTATTTATTGGGATATAATTGAATGATATTTAACATCAATTTGCTTATGAATATGTTACAACTGATTTTTTATGGATTATATGTCATTATCAAAAATAGAATATATTTGTAATGATAATAACTGCTGATTAAAATAAAAAAAGGTCTAAAATCTCAATCTCCACCTCGTCTTAACAAAAAAGCCCTCAACCGCTTTTGACCTCTGCTCAGGGCTGAGCCGACTTCTCAACTTCACCCTCACCAATCTATCCTCAGAGTGAAGCGACGCTTTAAAGCCACAGCCCGCAGGAAGTAGCCCCATAAGCAAAGCATTCATCGCTTGCTGGTTTGGATGTGGGTTTGCTTCTACAGGCCACCAGGTGACCTTAGAAACCGCCTGCATGAATTCATCGTTATGAGCGCCAATCTCAGGAGTGATGAAGTTGAGGATGATCTTCCCATTCTTAAAGCTGACTCGTGAAATCTCATGAGGGATATTTATAGCCATCGAGAGAACTACATCTCGTGCTCTCGTCATATCCATAGCCTCACCATGAGGTGTGAGCACCTGTTCTTCAGCTTCTTTCTCCACTTCTCCAAAGGAGAGTGAGAAACCAGTCTCCTCAAGAAAACGAATTTGAAGCTCTTGTAGTTGTTTTTCAAATTCTTCAAGGATGGATAGGCTAAAGTTCAGAGTGACTTGCTTATTCTGCAAATGGATAGATGGTTTAGCAGTTGTTCTCAAACTCTCAGGTAAAGAAGCTAAAGCATGAATTCTTAACTGTTGCTGGTGAGGCGAGATTTTCGTTCGTATTGTCCAGCCTATTTCTCGTTCTAGTTTGTGATGAATAGCTTCAAACTTTGGCAAAATAGCATCAGGGAAATAGAAATGAAGAGTAAGCGTTCTTGTTCCTTGTTGTACCCCAACTTTATACAACCCCCATGATTTATCTACAGCAGACTTTACATGAGCGCTTGCTTGGCTTGGATTAAAAGCAGTGTCCTCATCACTCCACCCACCAATGACTTCACCTTTAAAATGCCGAATACGGTATTGTCCTTTGTTTCGTTTGAATGGACTTTTCTTTCCTTGAAAAAGAAGCTCTGTTTTTTTAATAACTTCTTCATCTCTTGCTCCTGCTTCATCTCCCCATTCTTCAAGCAATGCTCTAATCGTATAGCTACGCGCTCCTTTGTCTCGTTCAAAAAGCGAAACTGCAAACTCACGGATATCTTTAAACTCAAGGGGCTTGCGTACGAGATTAAGAGGCGTTTGAGGCTTTTCTATCCTAGACCCTCGAAACTTCCTTCCTGCTATCTCAAAAGACTCTCCAAGGTTTGGGCGAATAACATCTCGAACACCAAATTGATGGAGAGAATCTTCTAACAACTCGCGAGCTTGTGTATCTCCATGAACGAGAAACACCTTACGAGGACGAAGCTGTTTTAAAGCAGCGACTAGTTCAGTCGTATCTGCATGAGCACTCAATCTATATGTTCCCACAGAACACTTCAGCTCAATGCTTTCATCTCCAAAGCGAAGAGTGCCACCGCCATCACGAGCTAGATTTTGAACTTGACGACCTGGGCTTTCTTCATCCTGATAACCAGTAATCGCTATATGATGACGTGGATCAGTGGCAAGTTTACCTGCATAGAATTGACTTGGTCCTCCTGAGAGCATCCCCGAACTTGAGATAATAATAGATGGATGAATATGTATGAGTTCATGACGACTTTCAGGAGCTTGTACTGCTGATATATTTTTATTGCTAAAAAATGGGTCGCCTGTTCGTTTGCTTAAATGCCTGAACCTTGATGTTGCATAGTTTGTATGATTCCAGTACACATTGCACATACTCCGAACCATACCATCTACAAATACGGGAACATCTGGAAGCTCTCCTTTTTCAAAGGCTCTAGCCATAAGGAGGATTATTTCTTGAGAACGACCAAGAGCAAAAGCAGGGATGAGAACATTTCCTTTGCGATCAAGGATTTGAGAAACCTGAGAGATAAGGCGTCGCTCTTCACCTAAACGGCTTGTATGGGCTCGCCCTCCATATGTGGACTCACAAATAACAGCGTCCACACTCCCAGCTTTAATTTTACTCCAGTCAAAACCTCCAACTGTAAGCTGAGGACTTTTAGAAACGTCTCCACTGACTAAAACTGAACCTTCATCTGTTTCAATAAGGACACTTGAAGCCCCGAGGATATGTCCAGCAGGATAATATGTTGCTCGAACAGCTCCACCAAGAATTTCAAAAGACTCTTCCCAATATACGCTTTGAACAAGATTAAAGACTCTATTAACTGCTTCAGCAGGATAGAGAGGAATCTCTCCTTCTTTTTCTGATTCCATCTTCATGATTTTGAGCGAGTCTTTAAGTAAAACTCGAACAAGATCTACTGTCGGCGGAGTCATATATATTGGGACTGAAGAGGTTTGGATGAGAAGGGGAAGGGCTCCACTGTGATCCATATGAGCATGAGTGAGGAATATTGCATCAGCCCCTCCAGCTTCCCCTATAAGCTGAAGCCAAGGCAATGTATCTTCCGCATTCATGCGAATACCGCAGTCTATAACAAGCCTATGTTCTTCTACTTCAATGAGAGTACAGCTCGCCCCAACTTCGTCAGCTCCGCCAAGAAAACTTATCTTCACAATATCCCTCTGTTCTTTAAAGTTTAGCTAGTCGCTCAAGAGTCTCAAGAGATGTATCTGACTGAGAAAGTCTTTCTAAGACTTCAACAGCTTCGCCACACTTTGAAAGTCTCTCAAGAGCCTCAACCCCATCATCTAAATTTTCTAAGAGCTTTATAACAGGTCGAGAAGATTTTCTGATAGTCTCAAGCATATCTGAAAGGTTATCTAATCCTTCATATACTTCATCTAGCGCATGAGCGCTTTCTGAGATATCTGCTAATAATGGTTTGCTTGGTTCCAAATGAGAATCTTCTCCTAATTCAGATAGCAGAACTTCAATCCCTTTAGAAATAGCAAGGCGAGTAATAGTCTGCCTGTTTACTTTTCCTACATATTTCCGAGATTTGAAGTCCTCAACAAGTATTTCAATCTCTCTGATCGTTTCTAAACTTAATCGTATAGTAAATGTTTTAAGTGGACTCATTTGGTTTCTTTTCCAACCTTCCAGATCTTTGATTTTACTTGTCTGCTTGTACTTCGACGATATTTACACTCATTGCAATCATATATTTCAATATATTCATTTTCGCCATTGATTCCTATGCTCTCAAGCGGTAGAGCCTGATGTCCAGAATACATATAGAGGGAAACTCATTTGAGAGTAATCGCTGTGACCAACCAAAAAGGCGGAAGCGGAAAGACCACTTCGGTGGTCAACCTCGCCGCCGCCCTGAGAGAACTCAATCATCGAGTTCTCGTTATTGATCTCGACCCTCAAGCCTCAGCGTCAATGTGGCTTGGGGTGAAAGATGAAAGCCAAGATCTCCAAGAAGTCTTCACTGACGACCGACCGCTTAGTGAGATCATCCGAGAGACTGAGGTCCAGGGCGTTGACCTGGCCCCAGCTTCTCCTTGGCTTGTGAGCGTTGAGCGCGCCCTTGCTGGAGAAGCTGGCGCTGAGATGATCCTGAAGCGCGCCATTGAGAAGCTCGACCAAGAGACTTGGGATTTTGTCTTCATTGACTGCCCACCATCGCTTGGCCTGCTCTCCATCTCCGCCCTCGTCGCTTCAAGCGAAGTCCTTGTCCCTATAGAAGCGTCCACAATGGCCTTGGCTGGCTTAGCTGGCCTCATGAAGACAATTGAGAAGGTGAGAGATAGGCTTCACCCAGAGCTGGAGATTATGGGGCTCCTCCTGTGTCGGATGGACCGAACCCGTTTAGCACGAGAGATGAAGGAGTCTCTTGACCGCAACTTCGGGGAGCTCCTCTTCAAGACTGTGATCCCTGAAAATGTCCGAGTCCGAGAAGCTTGGGGACACAAGGAACCAGTCACCATCTACGCCAAGAAATCTAAAGGAGCTGAAGGCTACAGATTCGCAGCTCAGGAGCTACTCACACGATGAGCAAAAAAAAGAAGACCGCACTAGGCGCTGATCCTCTCGATGCCTTCCTGACCCCTCAGAGAGCCTCTCAAACGAAAAAAGAGCAGGGTTCATCATCTGATCAAGCCAAGAAATCTGAAATCACAAAAAAAAAGAGACCAAACAAGGTAAGAGCGACCTTCTACATCTCAGAAGATGTTCTTGAAGCGATCCGTAACACAGCCTTTGCTCTCTCAGGTCCTCCACATTGTTTGACGATGGCTGGATTTGCTGAAGAAGCACTGAAAAGAGAGCTTCAACGAATCATAGATGAGCATAATGGGGGAGAGGAGTTCCCTGAGAGAAGTGGGGAGATGAGAGTTGGGAGGCGGGTTGGGAGTTGAAAAATGTTTATATCTGATGAACCCACTCGTTCCGTTTCCGATATTCCCATTCTATGTTAAAGGCTTAGCTCCCCACGCCACTCGTCTACTCAGGACCTTTGGCGGTCAAGTCACCATCGCTTCCCACGACTATCGCGTCGCCTGAATCCTGATATTAAAGGTGAGGGAGAGCCAGGATAGAAGCTGCGACCGCAGCTCAACCAACAAGCAAGATCTGCGGTCGCTCCCTAACATGAGGGGGGAGAAGAATGGCACGCGGGAAGATGACTGTCGAGTGGAAGCCAGAGGA
>CAYWNT010000026.1:0-8433 GCA_964459725.1 uncultured Gammaproteobacteria bacterium | reverse complement strand
AACTTTTTGCTTTTCATGGGACAGATGCTAACTGCGAAGACAAGTCAACCGAAACTGAGAGGTATTTATGCTATAACAAGTATTCCTACGCTACTTATCAGTGCGAGCAGTACACCAAAGCTTCAGAGAGAAATAAGTGCTGGATGAGTCATCCTGGATTTTCTCCAAGTTATTTTCTCGGCCCATCTGGCACCTTTGTAAACAATTACAGTGTGATGGTCGGAGGCAGGAGAACCTATTTATTGGGATTTGATCGAGAAGGTAAGCATGAGGTAAATGCCGGAGCAATTGAATCTGCTCGATCAGCGCTAACTATTAGAGGCAATTCTCGAGACTTAGAGATAGATGGAAGTTTGGGCCTTTCTGGTCGTGAGAACGGCAACATAATAATCAATTCTCCTGATGGAGGATTGTATTTTGGGACAGATGTAGAGTTTGCCAGTTTTGATATTGACGAAGATCATGAAGGAGTTGGTGTTGTTGAGGGAAATAGGGGAACTGGGATTGAGAAGGCCTGGTCTCCATCAGAGGGAGATAGCCTAATCATAAATGCCAATTATCAGAAGATGATAGAGTCTGATGGAGAAACAAATAAAATAATGCACGGGGTGGAAATAGAGAATAGGCTAAGAGTAGAGGATGAATTCCGTTTTCAGGGTCAAAGACTAAGATGGAGCGCGCCTATTAGGGGCGATTTTATTTTGTATTATTAATTTTTTATGGATAAAATTTATTCAAAAAAGAAAATATTTTTTATTGCTTTACCTCTCTTGGTGGTGAATATTGTTTTGATATTTAATTTTTTGAATACAAAAACAGCTCAAACCGCACCAGAGTCAGTTTGTTATAATGACGACAGTATTAGCTTTAGGAAAAGACTATACTCTGAGGAGGTTAAGTGCGATGGCTGTCAGGCTGTAGGTGTGGGCAAGGAGATGTTTGCATACTTTGGTTCGTCAGCTAATTGCTGGACATTACCAGAGCGAGAACAGGCCGAGTGTTTTGCAGCTAACCCATATGGCGGGAGAGGAACTTATATGATCGGAGGTAATCTGGCTGTAAATAATGCCAGTGGAGTAGAAACTTTGGGCAATGATGGCTCTGGTTATCATTGGATTATGAGTTCTACAGAGGAGCCTTATGGAAATGTCGTAGGATTCAATGAGTACTCCTCGCAAGTAAGCCTGGGTAATAACTTAGTAGTAAACAAGGATATAAATATAAATAATCGTTGCTCTTCTTCTGGAGTGGTTTTTGCCGAAGGTGATAGGGATGTGATGTTGAGTGTTAGTAGTCATGGATGTGTAGATGCTTATCTTGGGGGAAATGAATTTAGAATTTATCAATCAGGAAGTTTTAATATAAATGATTCTATCCGTCTTGTTGGTGGGTCAACTTGCGACAGTGAAGGAGCTCCTGATGGATATAATAATTCATGGAGCAATGTTTCGGTGGATGGTTTAGTTAAAATTAATAATAAGGGAGAAATAAGCTCTAGAAGGATAACAGATTATAATTGGCAGCGCCTATTTAATGTCCCGGAAAATTTAGATTATATAACAGCAGAGAATATAGAGAAAACTGTTTCTTATGATTATGATGAAAATCATATTAATTATAATGAAGATTCATACACAAAGGATGAAAGATATGTAGGACATGATTGTGCGTCTATAGGCGCCATGGACCAAGGAGCTCCCTTGCCTGAGGATCGTCCTTCCCATATTCCGCAAACAGGAACATATTGTAATCCGCAGGGGGCGTATATGCATTTAACGCCTTAGAGTCAGTTAAGTCAAAAGTCTATAAAGTCATAAAGTCCTTATTTTTTATGAAATTTGTTGCAAAAAATTTAAAGAATATATATTTACTCACACTCTTGGTGTGCTTTCTTGCTGTATTTTTGGTTTCGGTTAATACTTTGAGAGGTTATATGACTAAGAATGTAAGCGCAGAAGGGTATGGCCTGGATAATCCTTATGCAGATATTCCACAGGGCTCGTGTCATTTGGAATTCGGCACTTATGATTATTTGCCAGAGCTCAGAATTCCTATTCGTGGATCCAAGGAGCAGTCCTCTAGGTATCAGGGTGTTCCAATCTATGAGCGTTTTTATGTTTCATGCCCTGAAAAGAATAATGATAAAAGACCGCTGATTGTAGACTATAGATTTGACGGAAGACTGGAAACTGGTGGCAATCTGGCTGTGAAAGGTGAGAGAACTTTTCTTATTACTAAATATGCAGCTGTAAAATTTGGCAAAGAAAAGTCATTTGTTTATATTAATCACGAAGGAAATGTTGAGGTTAGCGGAGATGTGTCACTGAATACCAGTTGGTATGAGCTCGATGATTCACGGTTGGGCCCTAGTATTTATATGAATTCTAATTCATCAAAACTAGATTTGTCCTCAACCAAGTTGCTAGTAAGCGGTATTCCTCCAACTGATATGGGTAGAGCTTTGGTTTCAGAATCTCTTCCAAGATATGCTCAAGTTTCCTCCTTTAGGGGTAATGATGTCATTAGGGTTGATGATGTAAATGATCGTGGTACATGGAGCAAGTTGGGTATCGCTGACAATGGCGGAAATGGAATCTTGCGCGAGCCTACATCTTTTAGTTATATGGGAGGGTATTATTATATAGCTGACCAAGGAAACAAGATGATAGTAAGATACGGCGGAGAAGATGATGTGACTTATCTTGGGGGCGGTAGTTGGGGATGGAGTCCGGAGGGCATAGCGGTGGACAGTGATGAATTTATTTACATAACTGACTCCGAGAGGGGAAATATAATAAAGACCAAGATAGACGGAAGTGACTGGCAGGAATTCTATGGGTCTGATGATGATTATTATACAAAGTTATTTATAACTGGTGAGGAAAATTTAATTATTTCTAACCTGGGAGGAGCTATTGCCGGTAATGTAGATTTTTATGATAGTGGTTATTCTTGGAGAAAGGTGAGTGCGGTATCTGAAAATGGATACTTCGACTATGATCCTGTGTCTCGTGAGATAGTGAGTATAAATGAAATCCCTACACTTCATTGGGACGGCGAGGATAAGTTATTTGGAAAGAAGAGTGTCTATCTGGATGGTCAGTCTTCTCTTGTGGTTGAAAGTAGCAAGGGGCTTGATTTTGAGTCAGAGGAGTTTGCCGTCGATACTTGGATTAAGTTTGATTCGACAGATCAACAGACAATCGTTTCCAAGTCAGGGAGTTTTGATCTCTATATAAACGAAGCAGGTAATCTAGATTTTAATATTGTCTACAAGGGCACAGAAGCGGGCCAGCTAATTGAAACTGTCAGTTCTGACTGGTCTCCAACTGCGGACACTTGGTATCACTTGGCTGTGGTCAGAAGAAATGATGACGCTTTGGATGGCAAGGTGGTTGAGGTTTATGTTGATGGAGTGAGAATTGCTCGGGGTGGAGCAAATAGACACGGAGTTCAGCATAGTGAAAATGAGTTAGTAATTGGTGCTTTGGGATATGAAAAAATAGGATATTCAGGTTATTTTACAGGAAATCTGGATAATTTTAGATTGACCAGAGGGTCAAGTAGGTGGCATGGAAATTTCGTGCCTTCATACTATTTAGATAATCCTAAGGGAATTATTATAAACGGAGACTATTTATATGTGGTTGATAGTGGAAATGATAGAATTGTAAAGATTAATAAGGACTTTTCATCATGGCAAGCATTTGGCGCTAAAGGGGAAAATAATTTTGAGTTCAACAATCCTCTTGATATTGCATATGCGAGCGGCAATTATTATGTAATTGATGAAGGCAATGAGAGGATAGTAAGAATGGAGCTGAATAATACAAGTAATCGTTTTAATTATGGCGGTGGTGGTTTTAGTTGGCTTGGAGAGTCATATCTTACAGGTGACTTTTATGATGCCTGGAATTTAGCCGAAGAGGACAGTCATAACAGGATAGATGACGTGTTGTTCAATGATTATTTTAATTTTGGTGAGAGAAATATACAGTCTTGCCCGAATGAAAATGGAGCTTCTTGGAGTATTGCTGATTATTTCCAGGGCAGGATGTATGCCGGTAGAAAAATAAAAGTTATGGTTGGAGCAGGAGAGACAGGTGGTAGTTTGCGGTTGAGACTGACCAAGAACGTTGGCGCTGGAGAAGTGGATAATATGACTAATGAAGGTTTCAATCAGGTAAGGAATGTTTTAGTGCCTGACAATGGAGATGGTTATGCTATTTTTGAGATTCCACACCGTGTGAATTTCTTTGCTGACAATACACCTGTTAGCTTAAGGATCTGTGGTGATACAAATATATCAAGACTAAGAGTTAGTCTGATGGGAGAGATCGAGCCTCGCTCAATTTTTGCCAATAATAACGGTGTTTATTTTACTGATGTGAATAATAATAGAATTGTAGAGATGTCGCATAGTCTTCTATTTACAGGTTCTTTTGGAGGTAAAAATGTTGATGATAATAGCATGAGGTTTGCTTATCCGGTTGATATTTATCGAGCTGGAAATGGCATGTATCATGTTTTAGATGGTTCTGGAGAGAAAGATTTAACTATCAAGCTAAAAGAACCGAGAGGTGAAGTGTGTGGAGAGAGCACAGGCGCGTCCATATCTAGTCGATGTGGGGCTCCAACTCCTTCACCTGATAGAATCAGGGGGGAGTGTGCCAGTGATGGATATTATGATTATCGTGGAATAGAATTTTACGGTACAGAGCAGGAAAAGGGGATAGGAATGTATTTGGAGGATGGTGCAGTAAAGTCAAATAATCTAGATTTAAGCGCACTAACCCATGATGAGGATGAGAGTGTCTTAGGAACTGATAATAGAGTTTGGGTTGGCTACCAGCTAGGGCCGGCAATTTCTCATTGTCCTGGAGATATGGATACTCAGGCTCAAGGTTCTGGGTATGAGAATTACATGAATAGCTGTGCGAAGTCTCCTGACGCACAAGGTAATTGTGATAATTTTCGCTATGATAATGATGATTGTGATGTTTGGGCAGGACTAGGCGAGGTGGCTGACTGTAGGGTTGATGCCCCATTGTCTGATTGTTATGGTCAGTGGGATTGGTATAGAGAGTGGCCTAGGTGTACTTATTACGAGGCTAATATAAATAGATTTTGTAGTTTACGAGAAGCGTGTCGTGATCATGATAATTCTACCTCAACTCCAAATATAGCTGCTAGTTGGTGTGATTGTTTAGAGTATACTTGTGAGACGTCTTGTCAGCCAGATGAAGCATCATGTTTTGCGGGTTATGCCTTGCGGCAAAGACCTGATTATAAACACATGACTATCAATTTTGCTGATAGCCTGGAAAGTCCGGCAATTACGGAAAGTGTGACCATTAAGTTGTACCATGATCGAATGCCAACTCCGGAAAAAATGGAAACTCTGATCAAGGGGATAGAGGAGTATAATAATCTAATGGAAAGCACAACGGTTTGCACCAAGGAGGAGGAGCGAGATGGTCTAGGAGAGCTTACTAATCAAAGACTACTCTGTCATTGTGCTGGTGAAATGGAAGATTATGAAGAAGAATGTTCAAATGGTTCAAATGTTGGTTGTCAGCTTAATAGCGATGGTACTATGGATTGTAGTTGTAGAAGTGGTTTTGCAAACTACAATAGCGCTGACTTTGATCAGAAATCTTGTTATTTTAGACTAGATGGAAGCATTAGAGTGGAAAAGGAATATTCTAGATGGCAGGCATTTTCAATCAGGGATTTATTTATAAATTCTGGTTACATTGAGGATGATGAAGATGAAAACTTTGACGATATCATAACTCGTTTATTGGATGAAGGATTGGTTTATATAACCAGCGCAGAACTTAAATAGAAACCCTTAACCCGTAACACATAACACATAACACCCGCCAAGGCGGCGGGCAGGCCCTCCAGTTCGGCGGGCAAGCATAACAACAAATCTTAAATCATGGATTTACTCAATAGAACTAAAAAAATTTGTAGAGATAATAATATAAAACCTGCCCGTTCACGCGGGCAGAATTTTTTAATTAGAGAAAGTGTTTATGATGATATTGTGGATGTTGCTTGTTTGGGTGAGGATGATGTTGTTTTGGAAACAGGGCCTGGGCTGGGTTTTCTAACTAGGAAGTTGGCAGAGAAAGCAAGGAAAGTAATTGCGGTTGAGCTGGATGATAAACTTGCAGAGTTGTTGTCTAAGAATCTAAAAAATGAGGGGATTTCTAATGTTGAAGTGGTGAATATGAATGTGCTTGATCTAGATCAGGAAGTAGGAATTGGGAATCAGGAATTGGGAATTGGTGATAAGTATAAGATTGTTGCCAACCTTCCTTATAATATTACTTCAGTATTCTTGCGTAAGTTTTTGACAGCTGAAAATAAGCCAGAGTCACTGGTTTTGATGCTTCAAAAGGAGGTGGCAGAGAGGATAGTGGCAAAGCCAGGGAAGATGAGCTTGCTCGCTGTTTCTGTCCAGTTTTATGCTGATGCTGAAATAGTGATGAAAGTTCCAAGAGAGGATTTCTATCCTGCTCCTGAAGTGGAAAGTGCTGTCATTAAAATAGAGAGCAGAGATGGGGATAAAGAGAAAATTAATGAAAAAGATTTTTTTCGTCTTGTTAAGTTTGGTTTTAGCTCTAAGAGGAAGATGTTGAAAAACAATCTTGCCGCAGGTTATCATCTGCCCCAAGAAAAGATTATAGAATTAATTAAAGATGTAGGGTTTAATGAGAAGATAAGAGCGCAGGAATTGTCTGTTGCTGATTGGAAGAAACTACTAGCGGAGTTTGAAAATGTGGATAAATAAGCGAAAAAATTAGTTTATATTAAACATAGGCAGTTAAATAAAAGATAAAATCATAGCAAGGCTTGAATATTTGCCTAATACTAGCTATGATTTTTTTGTTTTTCTTAAGCAGTAAACATGAAAATTACTTGGGAAATAATGGAAAATATGGTATAATTTAATTAGAAATTACAATTTTATCCCATGCAAAATTACGAGAACTCTTTTAACGATCAGGAAGAAGAAAATTCTAATGAGGATTACGATTATTCTGGCCACGTTCCTTATAGTGCCAGTCCTCTAACAAAAAACCAGAAATATGCAGCAGCAGGTCTGGCTTTTTTTGCTTTTTTTGTGTTTATTTTTTGGGGTATTCAGTTTAGAAAGAGTATTGCTGATCCACTATCTTCTGGTAGACAAAAATCCGATATAAACAACAGTCAAAACATATCAGTAACCGACCAGGATCTTAGGAACAAAGATACAGATGGAGATGGGATAAGCGACTTTGATGAGCTGAATATCTATCTGACATCCCCATATCTGGAAGACTCTGATAGTGATGGTGTTTGGGATGGTGACGAGATAAATTCCAATAAAAACCCTAATTGTCCGGTTGGAAGAGATTGTAGTGAGGAAGAGCTTGATATTTCCGAGGAAAATAAGTCATTAAATGACACAGCATCAGGTATTGAAAATAATTCTATAGCACCTACTGGTAATTCAAATGGCGGTTCGAGTGATGTTGAAAAAGTTCTAAAGGGGCAAGGTGATGTTGAGACTCTCCGAAAAATGCTTTTGTCATCAGGAATGGATCAGAAAATTCTAGATCAAATTTCAGATGAGGACTTATTAAAAGCATATCGAGAGACCCTAGAGAAGCAGGAGTAGTTTCTGGAATTACGAATTTCGAATTAAGAATTTCGAATTAAGAATTTCGGGTGAAGTGTGAGTTTATCTTTTTAGAAATACGCTTATTAAGAAATTTAATATTTTAAATATAGATTTTAAATTATAATTTTGCATTTTGATTTTTGCATTTTGATTTTATCGAAGCGAGGTGGTGATTTGATTAGTTGGCTTGTTTCATGAAATTATTATAAGAACAAAATTGTAATATATAAATATGTCTACTCAAAATCCCAAAAATAAAACAACAAAAACAAAAAAGAAATTTTTTCGAAAAACATTTCTTTTGTTTTTTATTGCTTGTTTTGTTATTTTTGGCTTAAAAGCTGCTTTGATTGCACCAGCGAGTGCACAAGGGCAAATAATGGTGTTTGATTCAAAAAATACACAAGAAGGGATATTGCACAAGTTGAAAACTGCTGCTAAAACAGCTTGGGATAAAGCTGAAAATGCAAGGAAAATTCTTTGGGATAAAGCTGGCGCAGAAACTGTTCATTCTGCTGTTAGTTCAGCCTTGAATACAATTGCTTATGATACGGCAACCTGGATTGGTTCTGGCGGGAAGGGGCAGAAGCCTTTGTTTATTAGAGAGGGGTGGGACGAATATTTAAATAATGTGGCGGATAATGCTGGTGGTCATTTTATTGAGGAGTTAAATGAGATTTGGGGTGTTGATCTTTGTGAGCCTGATATCGGTTTGAAGTTGAAAATTGGACTTGGTTTAAGACAATATCAAAAACCAA
>CAYWNT010000025.1:0-8525 GCA_964459725.1 uncultured Gammaproteobacteria bacterium | reverse complement strand
CTTCGGCGTCGTCGGGATCCGCTCGGCCACCTTTCCCAAAATATAAAAAAGCGTCAATCTCTCGACGCATTTTACAATTCCTGACTGTTTGTTATAGTAAGTTTATAATTATTATTTACAAGTATATGGAAAACACAAATGACTCTTTGTCTAATAAAGAATTAACAGAAGTACAAAAAGAAACTGTTGATTTAATAAGTAGCCATGTGAAAGGCACAGTGAAAGCAAATGAAGATACAGTGAATAGTCTTCATGGTCTTTCAGAAACGATAGAAATTATAGTTGATAAGATAGTGCAACTTTACAAAATTATTAATATATTAGTATTGGTAATAAATATACTTATATGGCGTATTTTTATATATAAACCTCTAGTTATGTTTTTGGGCGAAATTAATGTTTGGTTTTCAAACCTTCAACTGCCATGGCAAATTTTTGTAGCAACTTTAATTTCAACTCCTTTTTTAGGTGCTATTTCAATACTAATAGCAAAACCTTTGGACAGAAATATTAAAAAATTCAAAAAATTTATTTTAAAAGTACTAAAAAGCTATAAGTAATAAATTTAACGCTATATCCTAATTCGCTCAATCTCTGATAACTTCAAACTATCACGACTTCTATTATAAACCTGGGTCGTCTTGGTCGAAACATGACCGGCGATCTCTGCCGCCGTTTCAATGTCACCACCATTTTCCATATAGTTGGTAATGCCGGTAGCCCTGAAAGTATGACAACATATTTCAGGAGGCAGGCCAACGGCTTTGGTTCTTCGTTTAATCATGTCTAGGACATTATTAATATGTAATCCGTTCTTACTAAGTCCACGACCACGACCACCAATAGAACGAAACAATAAGCCGTTTGGATCATCTTCAAGTTTGGCCGTTTCAATATATCGCTCGATGTACTCCACGGCTTTATGGTGGGCCGGGATCCTCCGATACTTACTGCCTTTCTCATGAAGTACAAACCAGGCCCTTCGACCTTGAACATAGTAGTCTTTTACTTTCATCCGGACGACAGCTCCAACCCGGGCAAAAGAATATATCATTAAGGCCACAATGGCCTTATCTCGTAAACCAATAATATAACGATCATCAATAGACGCTAAGAGCGTCCTGGCATCGTCTTTAAAAAGAACCGGCGTTTTTCCCTCGCTGGTTTTTTCTTTCGGTCCTCTGACCGGGGCAATAGGATTGTTTTCTATTACTTGGCCAACCACCAAGTAATCAAATAACTGTTTAATAGAAGCTCTGGATTGTTTCACAGTTGAAATAGCCCTGGTCTTTCCTAATTCCTCGATATAAGCGGCCACCATGAACGGCGTAAGCTGTTCTAAGGCTATACCTTTATCCTCACACCATGAAAGAAAATGCCTAATCCGTTGCATGTAGGCTTTTCGGGTATTTGGATTTCTAATTTCTGCCGTAAAAAATTCCACATATTTTTTTGCGGCCAGGTTTCCGGCTTGGGCTATCGCCCTGGGCAATTCAGCCGGAAGATCATTTTTGATGATTTTTGGTAAATTTTTCATAATTGACCAAATATAAATTATTAAGATTAATAGTATTGAATAACGTCCTTTATCCTACGCTATTAAGAATAAAAAAAGAGATTATTTTTTCTTATTTTTTTTCATGTCGACAATTTTTCTTTTTAATTGCTGTATTATTTTTTTCTCTTTCGCCAGTTCCTTTTTCTTTTCTTCTAATTTTTCTCTGTCTTTTTCTAATTTATAAAATTTCTTACTCCATACATCATGATTCTCGATGTCTTTTTCTATTTCTTGTTCCTCTTTTTTCAAACGGGCTAAATAGGTTTTTTGGGGCTTGCCAAGCATATAGTCTAAAAAATCTTTAACTTCGTCCTTTTTGATGAATATACAATCAGCACCATAACGAATGCAGACAGTAGCATTTTCAGTTATTGCCACCAAAAAAGAATCACCGTCAAAGAAAGAGGAACAAGTTAACTTCTCCGCTATATCATACATTTCACCTGCGGTAGTATTCTCTACTGTGGGGAATTCTAATATTATTTGCTTCTTTTCATAATAAATAACTGCTTTACCAAGTCCTAAGGGCAGTTTCTGTTTAGGGTCGTATTGATGAAGTATTTCAAGATAATCACCAAGACATAAACGGTGTCTATTTTTCTTTTGCGTTGAGACTTTAAAGGATTTTATGGGCATATAATTTTATTTAGTTAAAAAACCACTTCTTCTTTTTCTTCTCCTTTGTCACCATGTTTATAGCTCCAAGAATCAAATTCATTTTTGCTTCAATCTGACCTAGTTTAGCCTCAAGTTTTTTTAAATCATTCTTAGTAGCAAGTTTATGGAGCTTCTCGGTTGATATGGACATACTATTTTTTTCTTTTGAACAAAGGCATCAGTTTATCAACCTTTCTTTCTAAATCTTCGATCCTTCCCTCATATCGACCATGGGCACCTTGATTTGCAGCCATTTCAATTTCAAAATCACTTACTTTTTTTGTAAAATTTTCAATAACTGAAATAAGGTCTTTCACATCACCCCTAAGATCGTTTTGATTTTTTTCTAGTCTATCAAAATCTTTCTTGGTGGTAAGTTGACTAAATTGTTTTGCTGTTAAAGTCATATTTTTATAATATAGATATTTGTTAGGTATGTATAAATTATATCCTATAATCCGAGCTTGTCAATGTAGGCAATTTGACAATTTTTCTAATATCCTCCAATATTTAGCTAAATAGGAGGAACTAAATATGAGCAAAGGAAAAAACTGGGTTGATTTCAAAGAAATCAAGGAAAAGGTATCTATGGAGATGGTGCTATCTCGATACGATATTATAGGATCATTAAAACAGACAAAACAGGGCATGACCGGCCCTTGTCCTATTCATGGAGGAAAGCCGAAGTCTAATAATTTTTCAGTCAGTTTTGAAAAGAACATTTGGCAATGTTTTGGAGACTGTAAAAACGGGGGCAATGTTTTGGATTTTGTGGCCGGTATGGAAAAAGAAACACTCCGGGAAGCAGGATTAAGATTAAAAAAATGGTTTTTATCTGAATCCCATTCTTCTAGCCAAGAAGAAAAAAAGAAAGACCTGGGCAAAACTTCAGAATCATCCCCGAAGGGCAATAAACTGGTTAGAGAAGAAAAGAGTAAACCGATTGAAAATAAGCCGTTGGATTTTGAATTGAAGTTAGAGCCGGAACACGCTTTTTTTGAGGAAAGAGGAATTGACCAGGAGACAGTAAAACATTTCGGCCTGGGCTATTGTAATAAAGGCATGATGAAAGAACGTATTGCCATACCTGTACATGATGACCAGGGGCAATTAGTAGCCTATTGCGGTAAGGCTATAACTGAAGAGCAATTAGAAGAGGCCAAATACAAACAGCCTCCTAATTTCTTTAAGTCAGAAGTGGTTTACAACCTGTTCCGGGTCCCGAAGGAATATAGCCGGATCATCTTGGTAGAAAGTTTTATTTCTGTCTGGTGGCTACATCAAAACGGCTTTGTAAATACCGGAGCGTTACAAGGATCTTCATTGTCTGAAAAACAAGAACAGCTTATCTGTGATCGTCTAGGCCCGGATGGTGATGTAATCTTGTTATTTGATGGTGATGAGGATGGATTGTATTGTGCTGAAGATTGCCTTTTCAGGCTTGGCCAAAAGCTCTTTGTAAAAGCTATTGATATAAGCCAGGTGGCTAGAAAACCACACCAGCTAACACCAGAACAACTAAAGAGTTTCTTACAATAACCTTTCCTTAACCAGTAACCCAAAAAAAAGAGACCCCCTTGGTAGGAGTCTCTTTTTTCTATGCCAATAACGAACCATTACCGATCAAATGGGTACTTTTTCCTACAGACAAATAGAAAAATTTTCGCCATCGCCTACACCTCAAGGATTTTTAGAGCTTAAAATATTATATCCTTGATGTCTGTGGCATAAACACCACTGCTAGGACGTGATGTTAGCGTTCATCCCATTGCCCGCGGGATGTGCTAACAAATGGTCTTTTGTCCTGTGGCAGATCTAGCCGTTATTGGGTCTGTTTAAATTATAGCAAATTTTTAAAAACCCAACAAACAATAGAGCCTATTCAATCATGCTTGTTTCTTCTGCTCGGCCATTAAGCCAACCACGCTGAAAAACTTTTTCCGGATTCTCTAAATCATCAAAAAGAGTATCTATTGTGGTAAACAAAAACATTCTTGATCCTTTTCCCAAAGGGTCAATTTCTTTGTTCCGCATAATCAAGCTTTCTATTCTCTTCCCTGTCTTTGGTTTGGTGACAGTCAGGATCCGGAGAGCATTAATACCAAAAACCTTTTTATATAACTTTTGTGTCCATGATTCACTATAGCCAACCAGCTTTTTGTAAAAGCTACTTTTGCCAGTGATACGAGATCTTTTAACCGGCTCTGTTGAACGGTCAGCCTCAAGAAAATACCATGCTAGTCCTGGCTTTGGTCCCTCGGTAATACGAAGACCAAAAGCACCATCCGGTATTACAGAAAAGGCAAAATCTCTTTTCAGTTCATCCCTACCTTTAGGGGCTGTTATTTTCCAGCTCAAGGCCTTGCCCTGGATACTTGGAGGAACAAGCCTTTTTCTTACAATCTCATCCGGCCCGATAAACTCCACGCCTGAAACCACCTGACACGCCCTCTGAATAGCTACCATTATTTGAGTAACCATCATGGTATGCTCTATAAACTGCTCCTTCCTTCGGTTCTTCTCATCCCAATTAATATTCTCAATCGGGTAATCATATTTTGGAGCAAGTGCCTTGGCTCCTTTGGTGGCCAAGCCGTAAATCATAGGAACATTTTTTTCAAAAGCTTTTTGTTGTTTGGCCGGCCTCATCAAGTAGCCGGCATGAAACAAACTATTAAGCCGGCGGACTAAACCTTGTTTGCCTCCACCTACTAGGGCTAAAATCTGTTCTGAATCAATAAAACGATGGATAAATACCAAGTTTAATATCTGGTAATCTCGATCCGTTAATGCAAGGGAAACGGAAGCGGAGGGATCCCGCTTGTATCTGTTTTTTCGTTGGCTTTTTGTTTTGGTCATATACTAAATAATTATTTATCAAAAAATCCTTTTATGTCTTTCACTTCCCTGCTTTCGGTTTCTTCCTCATGTACTTCTTCAGCTTCAACTTCTATAAAACCGTCAATCTCTGGTTGTGGTGGACCTATGTGTATTGTTTTGGCTTCTTGTTCAAGTGAATACCAGCGGTCTTTAATTTCTAGCTCTACAAGGTTTCTAGGCCTTACCCACTCTATTTTTTCGTAGCATTTCAGCTTAAATTTATCATCCCATTCCGGCTTAGTTGCTCGATCTTTTACAGTCGGTGTTTTCACCTCACAAGCCGGGTATTTTTTCTTGTCCCCGGCGATCTTGATTACAGCCTCTTGTGTCCACTGTCCTTTAAGCACACGAGAAGTAGCATAAATTTGCTCCTCTATGGTCTCATATTGAGTATATCGCTCTTCTAGATCAGGGACAAGTATCTCACTTATCCCCCACTGCTCACTTTCGCCTTCCATTTCAGAACCGCCTTTTGTTGAAGCATGACCAGAAGAAGAGTTCTCTGTTAGAAATCGATTGGAAGAGGCTTGTCTTGTGGTGGCTTGAGTAATACCCATAGAGCCTCCTGGGCTTAATCCACCGTCCATTGGCGTGTTAAGTGTTTGACCTGTAAGCACACTTAGCCCGTCTGTGTCGCCAGAGCCTGAACCACGGCCAACAGAATCCATATCTGTCTCAGACCATTGTGTCGCACTCGCTGTTTGACGGCCTTTAGCGTAGCTCTCAACCTGTTCTCGATGATGGCCAACAACCATAGGATTTTTTGAGCTTTCTTTAAATTTCTCTATACTGAAATCAAAAAGCTCATCAGCGAACACCCTGCACTCTTTGCTTGTTAATCCACCAAAAATTACCTTGTTTTGCGCTCCTTGCATAACACCTTGATATAATGGATCGTCTTCTTTCCCTAGTTGGGCAAGTGTCTGGTGGGCAAGAGTGAGATGTAAACCGAACTTCCGGCACTCAACCAAAATCCTCTCAATGTTTTCATTAAGAAATATTGGGGCCTCATCAATATAGAGATAAAAAGGTTTACCATTCCTTTCTCTATGTCTGGCTTTCTGCAGAAAATCATTAATAAGCAAAGTGCCCAAAACTATCCGGTTTGTCTCGGTTATCAGTCTGCCGTGGTTTCCCCCACTTCCCAAATTAACAAGAAGAATTGCCCCCTCATCCATAACCGTTTTTGTATCTAGGGTTGTGCCGGTTTGACCAACAATATTCATCATTACGTTTGAACGTAAAAAACTACTTATTCTATTGACTGAAGAAAGGAATTCACTTCTGAACTCACTACTTTTATAATCTCTTATTTCTTCCCATAGATCATTAACAATGGGATTGTTCATTTTTTTAGTTAAGTGTTTTCTGACCTCTTCATGTGAGTTAAAAATTAAATATCTGCCTTCGGCCAAAGACATCTGCTTTTCAGCTAAGCAATAATAAATGACTGTTAAAAGTTTTTTTAAAGTGGGCGTTTTATTCGTATCCTTTTCCCCAAAAGCCTTGGCCGTTGCTTCCACCATTTCATCAACATAATAATCCAAATTATCTCTATCAAACTTCAAGGGATTAAAACCAAAAGTCCAATCAGGCTCAGAAGGATCAAGGAGGATTATGTTTTTACTGGCCTTTCCCCTATCCAAAAACCCCATTGAAGTACACCACTTCACCAAATCATCATACAAATAGCCATGAGGGTCTATTAGGCAAAGACCTTTGTTGTTAATAATGTCTTGCCTTATCAAATGCTCAACAAACTTTGATTTACCTCGGCCACTTGCCCCAACTATGTGCGTATGTAATTTTCTGGAACTGTCAGGCAAAAGCAATTCTTGTCCGTCTTTGGCCTTGCCCACAACAATAGAATTTTTTCCGTAAAACATACCTTTGCACCTACTTATTGACAGGAATGGCTAACTATGCTATATTATTATATAAATTGATCTTTTCAATAACCCCTTTGTGGTCAGCCGAAAGGCCATTTTATGGCTTTCCGGTTGGCAATAATCAATTAAACCATAAGGGGGAATCATGGGTCAATCATCACCGACACAATCAAAAATTTTTCCATATCTACAAAACTTAACACCCGAACAAGCTGAAAAATCCCTAGAAATGGATTTTGAAAGAGAAAAAAAGACAGAAAGGGCAAGATTGCAAGAAGCAATAAGTATATTTATTAAACCAGATGATGCCCCTGAAGAATCATTAAAATGGGCGTTGGATCTTCTTGATAAGTATGCGTGCCTACTGGCTCGTGTTCAGGCCATAAGAAAAACTATGAACTTTGACCTTGGGCTTTATGTGGAAGCCGAACCAAAAAAACATTTGAGGGTAATAAAATAATCCCAACTCCTCAAAATCGCTCTTCAACATGGGGCTTTGATAATTTTATCGAAGCTCCTTTTTTATTTTTTCAACCTATCCATTTTAGCGTAGTAATCCAACTCAAGCGTTTCTTTTTTCTTCCGTTTCTCTTCCTCGGTTGTGTCGGGGTCAAGGTCGATAGCTTGAATGGAGGTCTTGTACCACTCTTCAGTCTTTTTAATCTTTTTTTCAGCTGCAGCCCGGTCCAATTCTTGTATGCCTTCATCAATCTCAAGTTTTATTTTATGCCTTTCTAAAGCTTCTTCTTTTTCCTTCCTTAAACCCTCTAGGCCTGACTTTTCACTCTCCCCTACTTTCACAATAAACCTGTCATAAAAACCTTTCGGGGGTGCAACAAGTGATAACAAACTTTTAAATTCAGGGGATGCATTAGAAAACAAACCGTTTTGAAGTTTCGCAACTGGATGGCTCGATTTATACAAAACCGTGTAGTAATAAACACCAGGCTCGACATAATCCATCATCTCACCACTTCCGACCTTATCAACTACTGTGGTTCCGTTATCCTCAAAACTAAATTTATCCTCAAAAAATCTATCATCTCTCCTAAAAACATGAACGGTGGAAATTTCGCTGATTGAATCAATATTCCATTTAAGCAACACACCCTCCGGTGTGACAGACGCAATAAACTCCATACCTAGTTTATTAATCTTCTTAACTACGTCTTTTGTCTTTTTCTTAGCTTCTTTCAGAATATCATCAATAAACTCTATAAGTTTTAACAAACCTTCCGGATCTATGACCTCATGCTTTTTTTCTTCAGGTGTCAGCAAAGCCAATCTTTTTTCAAACCTAGATATAAATTTTTCTCTTTCGTTTTCTGACAACTTTCCTGCGTCTTCAAAATCTTGCACCTCCGCAAGTTTAGCTTGAAACTGTAACAACACATCTTCTCTTCTTGCTTCACCAGACAACATTTTTACCCCCTACCCTGCTAACCTGTCTTTTTTGGCAAAGTAATCCAACTCAAGCGTTTCTTTTTTGAGTTATTGTCAAATGTGGTGTATGAGCTTCAAGCGGCTTTCCTGTCAGGATG
>CAYWNT010000024.1:0-9204 GCA_964459725.1 uncultured Gammaproteobacteria bacterium | reverse complement strand
CATATCTATTACTGCCATATCTTGTTTTTATTAACTTATACCTATAAACCATTTTTTCCTGCTTGTCCTCCTTCTTCTAATAATTGTTTTATAATTTTTTTCCTTCTTGACATTTTTCTTTTCCTCGTTGTTCTTCTTTGAAAACCCCACACTTTAGTGTGATTTATTTTGGGAAGGTGTTATTTTTTCACCTTATGATTGTATGAACGTAAAATAAATAAAATAAAAAAAATAGGGGATTACGCCCCATGTCGTGTACAATACTTATCTGTTCTGTCCGAAAGCTGTCATGATTAGTGCAAGAACGATTGCAGCCATTGCGACAACAACAATTATTGTTAACCATGTAGGTATTCCAGCCAGTGCATTCATTGTACTGTTTACAGCGTTACTAGCTACAGCATCTGTTGATAGCTGAGACTTAACCTGTGACAATACATAAATACCGATTCCTAGTACAACACCAACAAGAACTAGTGCTAGTACAAACGGATAGATATTTCCAACGCCCATTTGACCTTTTTTCTTCATGCTCATTACCTCCATAAATTTAATAATGTATAAATGGGGTTGATTCTTTATATAATTATGTTAACAAAGTATATCAATTTAGTAAAATGGCTATTATTGGGTAAAACCTACCCAAAGAACACAAAGTACTGAACCTACAGCAAAAATACCAAAAATAAACCCAGAAACGACGCTAAAGGCTAACAAAAACAGGCCCGTTAGTGTTGCAGTTAAGAATGCATATGTTATTCTCTTCTTAAATCCATCTAACTGTAAATTATAAAATAATATAATTAGAAATATGCTAACTAAAACTAAGTTGCCTAGAAGAAAACTTGATGCTTCATGCGAATATACAAATAGACCCGATAATGAACTTACACTCTCTGTTGGCAACGTATAGTTTGGCATTTTATCTTGAACCTCTTATCTTGTATATTATAGCCCAAATAATAATCAACGTTATCATGGTTGAAATAAAGATTATAATTGGGTATGATACTTGTGGTGGTATACCTAAAACACCAATTGCTGCATTTGCTATACCAACAACCTTGAATGGTAATGTCAAAGTTGATTTCATAACTTGCCATGCACCACGCCACATAAAATCTAACCAATCTAAAATATCCGTATCACGGTCTTCAAATAATGTTGAATTGTATTCATTTACTTCTTGTAAATATTCTGTACTATTATACCCCGGGGAAACTGTGTTTAAAAATTTTGTAGTTGCACCAGTATCAACAGTATATGTTGATGTAAATCCTTGTATCATCACGCCGAAAAGTGAAGCCATTAAAACAATAAAAATTAATCCTACTAATATTGATTTTATGTCTACTTCCGCTTTTTTTCTTTTCATCATTTTATTTATACTTATTAAAAAAGTATATTAAAAATAAACCTATTGCACTAAAGGCGTATATAACAACCTGCGTTACTGCACTAACACCTAATATGTTCAACATAACAAGCGATACAATCATCAATACAATACCTAATTCCATCGAGAAGATTGCTACCATAACTATTGTTGTGATAATTAAAAAGCCGAAAAATAGGCCATCTCGTGCGTCCTGTGCTTCAAATATAGCTTTACCCGCGTTAACTACTGAGCTTGCTATGTATTTGAATGCTCTAAACCTTTCTGGTGATGCTGTATAATAACCATAAGCAAATTTGTCGTTATCGTAACCAGTTGTATTACAATATACAATCCCGCTTGCGCCTAATCCTGTCACATTAGAAATTAATAGATTTTCAGTGTATGGTTTATGATAAACTTCCATCCTGTATGTTGAACTTGCACCTGTTGGATCTGAATATTCATATCGGAACAATGCAGTATCTTCATCGTACGTTATTTCACCATCGCTGGTGATTAATGATGTATCAATATCAACTGCACCAATATACATGTTTTCTGTACAAAGACCACCAGAACAAACATAAGCTGCGGGTAATGTTGTTTTTAATACTCTACCATTATTATATGAAACATAACGATAATTTACACTTTCTTCTTTAACATAAAATATTGTTTTACCTTGTGAACCCGTTTCGTACATCTGAACCTGTACCCATTGGTCTAACGATGGATAATAACGCTGCATTGCTACAGTTATACCTTGTGCAACTGAATATGTATCATCCAAAGCGGTTTGAACTAATGTTGAAGATGTTGGATCATCGACTGCGTATAATGTATAGTTTGTTATACTGCCAGTTATATAAAGTGCGTTATCAACATAAAACCTGTGTGTAAAATATTGATTATATTGCGCAAAAACATCGTATGTGACGTTAAAAGAAACATTGCCACACAAATTTATATGATCTGCGCTTTCATCATTCAATATAAATGATTGTGAAAAACCTAGATACGAAACATTAACAATAACTGAAATGTTATTTACTATTGTTGGTTCTCTTGTAGATTCGTTAAAGAAATAAAATTGTAATGCAAGAGGATCGCCTGTGCTACAATTATTTAATGGTGAAGAAAAGGAATAAGCAACATATAATTCACTTAATGTATAATTTCCTGTTGAATTAGCAAATGTTGTTATTGGGATTGAACAGTTTCCATTACCTAGAACACTACAATCTGTGCATGTACATAACGAAATATCTCCACTAAAACTACTAGCGAAATCAGATGAAGTGTAAAATGTGTTATGTGGAACATCAGATATTATTTCTGGACCTGCATTAATATTTACATCCATATTAACCAATGAATCTGTGTTAAATACACTCAAATATGCTTCTGTGATGTTTGTGTATAATGGTAACTCAAAAAATATGGTATTGTTTTTATCTGCAATAACACCAGAAGTTACATTGTACCCTAATAAAAAACTGTCTTGGATGTAATCGTGTACCGTTGATTGTTTATTGTTAACATAAAAATATCTTTTTTCGTTGTTTGAATTAATTATACCGATAGAATGGAACTCAATTTGTGTTGTATCTATTGGTTTCCCCATATATACCTTATACAATGTTTCTGATACCTTTTCAACATCTAAAACTGTTGCGCTATCATTGTTTTCTAAATCATACCAATATTTCCCATCAATAACAAAATGACCACTATATCCATATTTATCACCGAGATAAACTACACTTTTTTCTCCCTCAATATACATATCAAAATTTTCAACATTCTTTTCAAAATCTAATAAAAATTTCTTTCTATCTTTATCTTCAATTGTTTTGAATGATTTTACCCATTTTTTATCTGAATATGATTTAACTTTTTCATCAAACTTTTTACCAATTTTATCTTTATCTACAATCTTTCTTTCTTTTAATTTTTTTCTAAAATCAATCAACTGTTTTGTGTGCGCGTCAAATGATGTGATGTTTAACAAATACCAACCCTCATTATAACCTGTTGTATCAATTTCGTGTGACCAGTTATAAATTGTGGTTATATTAAATGTGTAATTAGAAAACTTGGTTGTACCGTACCCTGATCGATATATACTAATATTCAAAGCATAATTATTTGCATCTTCTGTTTGTGTGGAAAGGTTGAATTTTGTGCCTTCTTCAAAATAGTTTTTGTCTAATACACTTATTGCTGCATTAATTGTATAATTTATATAATTTATATCTGGCGTTAAAGCATCAACAAATAAGTATTTTATTTCTGATATTGAAGTTGAAGCGTCTGTACATGATATATTAAGAATATTGTAACCTTGCACCCAGTATGAATCGTTAAGATTGAAATTTGTTGTTTCGTTACCAAGCCCTGACATTGTTGAAATGTTAACATCATTATCATATAATGTACAAGTTGCAGAAACATTAACATTGGTTAATTCATAAGACAAGTTTACTGGATCTTTATGGTTTGTATTATTTAATGGAGTTTGTGAAAAAAAATCTAAAGACATATTGTTTCCTACAACTGGTGAACCCGGCCTTTGTCCGCTAAAAAGCGCGGCAACATCTTCTGCGCTAAGTGTTCTGTTATAAAAGATAACATCATCAATACACCCGTCAAACTCTCTACCACTTTGTGATGCATTATTAAGATTTTTACCACCAATAAATAATGGATTCCCTCTAAAATCTATATCTCCACTCGTTGTAGAACTTGACCAAACAGATATATTATCTTCATAAAGATTAATAGTATTTTTTGATGTAGACATTACATAATGATGCCAAACGCCATCCTCTGTAAAATCTGATCCGACACCTGTTATTGCAACTTCTGCGACATCACCTTTTCTATCTGGATATAATTTTGATGAATATATAGCAAGCCAATATTTATTACCGTTAGGAGCATTAGAAGATATTATGTGCCCTTCTGAGTTTGGCTGTGTTTTTATTCTAGCCCAAAGCGAAAAAGATAAAATTATATCAGGTGGGTCAAAATTCGAATTTATATATTGTCCGCCATTAAAACAGTATGAACTTGTACCAAACTTAAAAGCGCTTGTGTTCAATTCTGCGCCATTATTTGTTGCATCATTCTTCCCAGTTGTATCTAAAACATTTCCTTCAAATTCATAAAAAGCTTGTAAATCTTGTTCTAAATTTACTATTGCACTTACAAAGCTAGCCAAAACAATCAACATTAAACTAAATAATATTATCTTTTTCATTTATACACCTGTGTACGGGTTTCTAGTTTTTACAAACATTACAATTACCAATAAAAATCCTACTACTGTACTTAGTATAGGTAAGTTCTGGAAAACGAAATGAATACTTGGCATTGCTGTTTCCATTGTTGAAAAGTATTCAAAAGCGCTCATATCCTGGTATGTTACTGCTAGGATTGTAGCAATCATTATAGCAATAATCCACATTAACACGAAAAATACGTAAAAAATAGGGTGAATATCTACCAAGAAACTACTAATCATCATTCCCAATATCATCGAAATAAATAATACAATGAAAAAGTAATCAAACATCGCAATAGTATCTGCAACATCGTTTAATGCATCTGTTGCTTGTTGATTATCACCTACTGGCGAATTATCTATTAATTCTGTTTTGATTGTATCGTAAGTTCTAAAACCAACAAAGAATCCAATACCAATGAAAAATAAGAACGCTATAAAAAATATTAAATCTCTACCAGATCCTTTTTTGTTCATTCGTCTTACCATTGTATTTTCCAAAAGTTATTATTTCTTGCTCTTTTATACTTCTTGTTGTGCTTGTTAATAAATGTGTTGATTATTTGTGTATCATCAATATTGGAAAACACCGCATCCCATACTTCGGTTTTCTTAACTTTGATGTTCATTGATTTTACCTTATCGTAAAGATTATTGATTTTTGTGATTGATTTTTCATTTACCCGGGATATTCTTGTTAAAACCATTAGTAATACAACCTCGCTTGTTTACGTTGTTTCATTATATCAATCAACATGAAAAAGTTGATGAATATGTATACAGCTAAGAATGTGTAAAAGATCCAACCAAAAGGTGTTATACCTAAAATTAATACCATTTCACTTAAACCAATATATCCTGTGATTAAAGCGGACATTAAATGATAAATTTTGTAAACCCAAATAAATGTGATTAGAATTAAAAAAATACGCAATATGACAAATTTCGGGATTTTGTTACCATTACTATCAGTTGTTGTTTCTTTACCAAGTATAGAACTAAAATATAATATGAATCCCATTATACCAATTTGTGATAAAATTAATCCAAACAATATTGCACCTTTTCCTGTATCTTGAGTTTCATATAATACAGAAGTGATTTGTGTGGTATGATTTGAACATAATTTTACAGTATAAACAGAATTAACAGTGACATTGATTAAATCGAAAGCGTAAATTGAATCATTAATGTGTGTAAGTAATCCGCTTTGTAACACTCCACCTTCATTATTATATACAGAATAATTGTAAGTTGGACATGAAAGAACAGGGGTTACAACTGTACAAGGCACAACTGTTTCTTGTGTGCATGTGATTGCATTAACAATAGGAAGAATAAGCAAAATTAACAGAAAAAAAGGCCATTTTTTCATTATGTAACATTTTTATACGTTCTAATATTTATATTTTTCGTATTTATTGTAAAATGTAACATTTTAACAAACGGTTTTTAAGCCAACTAGAATTAATAATCCTACACCAATTATGATTGATGCAATAACTAAACCAATGATTTCTTCTTTACCTACACTTATTGCACCATTTCCACCTTGAAGTAAAAGGAATATGATACCTGCGAAAATAGCTACAACAACTAATGAAAAGAAACCTGCAATTATACCGATATTGTCTATTATTATACTAGTTGATGTTCCACATTCTGATAATGTCGTTGTTGTGCTTGTTGTGGTTGTAGTAGTGGTAGTTGTAACCTGCATTTGTAATAAAGGGTATGAAACTGTATCTGTGGTATTGCTCCAAATTTCTGTAAAATCCCAAACATCCATTGGTGGTGAAGATACGTTGTAAAAGTATGATACATCTGTTATTGCTGTGCAATTTTCGTTTCCTTCAGATAATTCAATTGACCAACAATTACTTGGATTATTTGAATTGTTCAACCAATACACATTCTGTATTAAACCTGTGTCAATAAAACCAACAATCCCACCTGTCATATTACCAATACTTGTATTAATAATTGTTGATGCTGAAAAAGAGTTGTTTATTTTACCTCCAGAAACAACACTGCCAGCTATTCCACCGATTTTATTTGTTGCTATAAGTGTTGCATTACTATAAGAATTTATAATTGAATATGATGAACCAATCCTACCACAAATTCCTCCAACTGTTGTTGTGCTTGAATTTAATATTCCTGTATAATAACTATCATATACACCTAAATCGAGACAACTACCCGATATACCGCCACAAAAAATACCTCCACAAGTTATTGTTGAGCTTGAATATGTGTTATTTAACAAGACTGGACCACTTGCATCATTACCTGTACCAGTAATACCACCACAAGAACCAAGAGTTGTACAATCAATTTTACCTGTAGAGTAAACATTTTCTATAACTATTGTTGGTCTTGCTCCTGCATTTGTTGGCAGTCCAGAAATTCCTCCAATAGAACCTCTGTCGGTTGTGATATTAACATTTGTCCAAGAATTATATATGTTATCCCTATTTGCTCCAACCAATCCACCACATCCTTGGCCTCCAGTAAAATTAATGTTTCCTGTAACAAAAGTATTGTTAATTTGTATAATTGATAAGCCGAATAAACCACCAACATAATTTCCGTCTACTGTTAAATTTATATCCAAGAAACCAATATTCTCAATCCAGGTGTTTGCATTAGATCCGTAACCAAAAAAACCAACATAACTTGCAGCGTCATAAATGTATAGATTTGAAATGTTATAGCCTTGGCCGTCTAACCCACCAGTGAATGGTGTACCAGTACTCCCTATTGGTGTCCATCCCGTACCACTTGTATAACTCGCATCACACAAAGAAAAATCAACATCATTCTGTAGACTATAGTTCCACGTTAACTGCGTGCTCATGTTTTGTAAATCATCACAAGAACAAACTGGATGAGGGTTTACACCTGCGTCCCAACAGTCTGTTGTTGAATCTCCCGCTGATGCTATTAATGTTGAAAGAATGAATATTATTAAAAATATTAAATATTTACGCATTATGAATTTATAATATCTAATCTTTTTAAAACTTTCTTTTTTTTTGTAACTTTTTTGCTTTATTTAGTAAAGTTTTTGTTGCCCTGTGGGTTTTTCTATGCCCAA
Source organism: uncultured Gammaproteobacteria bacterium (assembly GCA_964459725.1). GTDB lineage: Bacteria > Patescibacteriota > Patescibacteriia > Patescibacteriales > UBA12075 > CAYWNT01. Next base: position 1,440 of record CAYWNT010000024.1, on the reverse strand, counting down.
CCTTCTCTTTAAATTAAATTTGGTAGGACCACAGTGCAACCCCCAATGGTGCCAACAGATGGGGTGACCGTAATATATAATTTCTTCATCCTTGTCACAGGATTTGATGGTGCAAGTCACTCAATCACCTTCTCCGTGATCCCCAGGCAACTTCCTAATATACACCTTGACCATATCCCCAACGTTCAAATCTTCCATGTCTAAATTTTTCTGTGGTACAATTATACCTTTCCTACTTTTTGTGTTATCTTCCAACCATCTTATTTTTGCTGTAAACAATTCTTCTATCATTTTTCATCCAACCTCTCCAACATCTCACGTTCCTTTATGTTCCGCTTGTTACAGTCCTTACAAACCCTACCGCTCTTACAAACCGTTTTAAACAAGTTCCCACAACGTTTACACCACCTGGTGTATTCCCTATAACCTGTCATTGTGTATGATCTACTATTCTTCAACCATTCAACACCGCTTGTATAACTCATTCTCTCACCACCCGATCCAATGTCTACGCATTAAATCGTATATCTCTTGTTCAGTTAATATATGTGTGTACATTCTATTCGCACCTCATTATGTAGCCGGGTTTCGATTCAAAAAAATCTCTTGAATCTTTTACTAACTGGAATACTGTCTCAAATATTTCTTCACTTGAAAAATTTGAACTAATATCCTCTATCATACATTCGCCCTTATCATTCTTAAACTGTTCAAACAATTTTTCAAATATAACCCGCTCTTTACTTTCTTCTATACTCACACCAGATTCAATAATATCTACTTGTGATTCTATACCTAAAGATTCAAAAGAGTATTTCATTATCCGGATTGCTATATCAGCATCTTCTATTATAACTTTGTTCCGTAAATGTAGTTTTGCGTTTGCCATAGCCAATCGGACCATTCCCTCAAGTTGCCTTGCTGTGATATACACCGCATCATCTTCTTGACTTTTTTTACGCATTGATAAATAATATTTTTCAAACTTCCTGTGGCATTCTTTTGTTAATTCTGGTTGAATATTTCTTCTTACATAGTAAATATATTTTCTAATAAAGTTTATATCCTCTGTTTCCTCTGCTTCGTCTTCTTTAAAACTGTTCATTATCGCAGTTACTGTGCTTTTATCGCTATCTGCACCAGGGTTATCACGCATAATAAATATAAGGTCGAACCTACTGATAAGTGTGTTTGGTAAATCTATCTGTTTGAAGAATGATGTGTTAACATCAAACCGCCCATACTTTGGGTTTGCTGCTGCGATAAGTGTTGTATCTGTTGAAAGTTCTACGTGTTTGTTCGCTTTGTCTATGTGTACTTTTTGGTTTTCCATTGGTTCGTGGAGCGCGTTCCTATCTTCTCCATCCATCTTATCAAGTTCGTCACAAAACACTACAGATTGGTTGGCTAAGGCTAGTGCCCCCTTGGAAAACATCTTTG
>CAYWNT010000023.1:3104-9242 GCA_964459725.1 uncultured Gammaproteobacteria bacterium | reverse complement strand
ACAACTCCGATTTGTCTATTTTCTCTTCGAAGTGCCTGAATACTGTCATAAGCAAGCTTGTTATGAGCGAATAACAACACTTTTTTAGGATCATCATCTTCAGTTCTGATCTCTCTGATTAAATCCTCGACAAAGCTCCAGGATGACAACAACAGGTTAAACTCCTTGAACTTACAAGCTGAATTGTCAAAACCGGAAAGTGACACCAGGTTAAATTGCGAACAATTGTATTTAGGTGCCAATTTACTCTCTAGTGCTATTAATTCTTTTCTTGTTTGCGCTTCAGTAAGTGGCTTGCTAGACACTGCTAACTTAACGATCATTACTACTTCCCTTTTATCACTCGGATCCAAGAGAAGTAACACATTGTCATCTCCCCTGGAAACAGTCCAATTATTTACCTCGTAAAGATAAAACAAAAAATCATAAAAAACGGTTAATCTTGCATTCTTTTTTAAGCCAGTCAGGGCTTTTTTAGCGCTGACGAAATTGTCAGCAACGACCAATTCGACCAATTCTTTAACTTTAGTATTCATTGTCTAACCCCTTTATAGTGTAAGAAAAAAATTATAATTCAATATTTTATTATTAAAGATCGTATTTTTGCAAAAATTAGCACAAAATTGTTTTAATTTATACTAATCGTGTAACATTAGCATAATTATCCAATTTTGTCAACTATTTTAACAAAAAAAACACCCCGACTGAAACCAGGGTGTTTTGCTATCTAAAGTGTTATGCTGTTGTATCTGTAGAAGTACCAGTGTCGTCATCTGTATCATCAGTCGTGTCTAGAACATCGTCTGTGCTGGTGGCAGTATCGTCATCATCGCCCGAGGTGTCATCGGTGTCATCAGAAGTGCTGCCATCCTCTGTGCCTTCACTCCCTTCTGTGGTCACTTCTTCTTCAGTATCAGTTGTTGTGTCATCTACAATAGCATTTTCAGTGTCATCAGTAGCAACCTCGGTCACAATCTCATTAATATCATTGATTGACTGGTCCAGAGCCTCTTCAATCTCAGGTAATGACCCAACTACAACTACCTTGTCTGCCACTATTAATGGCAGAGATGCGTGTCTAGTTCCACGTACCCTAATCTTGTCACCATTCTTGATGTCAGCAATTGTAGCATTTTCATTTGTGCCTACTACGATTTTAGTATCAGAAGTAATCTCAACCTTAATCTTTTTTGCTGGCTTTCTTTCAATTAACTCAGAAAGTTTTACATTGTGCTTGATTCTGTCTATCTTCACTCTCTTCTGCTTAATTATCCTTTTAAACTTTCCGATTTTCTCTTTGAAGTTTTGAATTCTAGCTCTGATCTTTGCTCTTATCGGATTTATTTGCATATCTGTTCCGCTAGCAACCATTTGAGCAGTAACTGTTGTGTCAGCTGCCTCCAATTTTTCTTTCAGCTTTTTAACTGTCAGTCTTTTGATAGGAGTCCAATTCATCATCAAGTAGCTCTCATCTGTGTTTACTTCTGTAGCCACACCGGCATGTCCATGCAGGTTTGTTTTCCAGATTGAGTTATCTTTTATAAGCTTTGCATCAACTGTACCATCATCATTTACTCTTCCAACTATTCTCAGCTTATCTCCAATTGACAATTCCTCAAGTGTAGTTTTCCCAAAGTACTTTCTTACAATTCTAGTATCCTCAGTAACATTTATAGTGATTAATGTCCCTTCAGTTCCGATTAGATTATTTACATCGCCCTCGCTAAGTCCTGGAGTTTTTTCCATCTTGACCTGAATAGTTGTAGGAACTACAGTTGAGTCCATTCTTGTTAGAGTCACTATTGGTCGAAATGTCCTAATCTTCATAAACAAATCACTTCCACGTCTCAGAACGATTACAATTTTTGCAGTATTGGTTGAACTCACAACTCGAGCTCTGATTCTGTCATTTACTTCTAGATCATCAGCTGAAGCAGGGTTTTTTAACCCCACTACAAATCTGGTGTCATCATCATACTTGAAAGTGTGCTCAGCGTTTGCCCATTGGTAGGTTATTTCTTTTGCGTCTTTATCAACGTTTGTAATCCATCCATTTGCTCCCCTATTTCCATTTCTGTCAATTGACAAATTTACTGCTCGGTCAGCCTCAACTGTTCCTGTGTTTTCATTTTTTTCTCCGATTATTCTGATTTGATCACCTGGAATCCAGTCTGAAAGACTAGTTGTTTCTGTTTTTCTGTTTCCAAGAGTGGTATCGCTATCAATGCTTACAGTATAGTCTGTCCCTGTTTTATTATCTCTGATTATTAGATTGGTAGGAATGTCTGTTGATCCAACCTCGATCAACATACCAGCGAAATTTATCTCATTTTTCGCCTCATAGAGCCCTTCTTCGCTGGCCGGAGCTACACAAGCAAACTCATAAGACACGTCAACCTCAGCAGACTCAGCCTCATCTGATGAAGCATAAGTATTTCCATCAACACCACATACTTCACCTTCAGCAGCAATAGATGGGACAATTGGCACCAACACAAAAGAGAATACCAATAAAAGAGTTAAAAGTTTCTTCATAATTGATTATAGATAAAAGGGTTTATAGAACATAACTCGAGTTATCTATTTTAATTACTAAAATTTATTTTAAACAATGTTGTTATTATAACATATTCGTAAATATATTGGCAATTAAAAATTTATTTTTTCTTTATTTATTTTAATAAAAAAAGCCTCCAGTAATTTTTATTACCAGAGACTTAACCACTTTCTCGCATTTTATGCTTATGCTTGAGGAGCATGTGTTTCAATTAAAGCCCGGAGTTCTAGCTTCTCAAGATTCATTTTTTTTGCCCATGATCCAAAAACGTCATCGTTAGGCGCAGCATTCATCTCTGCATCAAGCTCATCAACAAAGAAATGAATTTTTACCCCCATAAACTTCTCGCCTTCGTATGGATGTACTATTTGAACAATACGACCGAGTTCTGCTCTTGTGAAAAGGAGAATGTAACGTCTCTTTTCTTCATCTCTTTTGAGATCTTCGGTTATATCGACAACCTTTTCTGTCACGCAATCTTTACCTGTCTCGCTGTCGTACATTTCAGGGCTATACCCGTCGTTAATATCCAATTCAGTTGCCATAACTTCTCCTTTTTACTTGTTTAAAAATTCAAGTTACAAAATTACAGGTGATCTTCGTATTCCATCGCCATATGCGGCCCAACCCCTGAGTTCAAGTTTCTTTTTACATAAAAGACAAATTCCTGTTTTTATTTTCGCATCCTTCTTCACAATGAAGGAATATTTTGTTTGCCCCTTACATTCACTACACTTATTCGGCAACATACTTTTCCTCCTTTGACAAAGTGGATAATCTGCTTTAATCGAATATTATTCCCCATAATCCTGCAAATCCCAAAAAGGAATAAAAAGTTACGAAGCTAATTGTTTCCTGAGCTGGTAATCCTTTTGAGAAAATCAGAAATAATATTGTAGCAGTTCCAACACAGGCTGATGCCAAAACAAACAACATTTTTTTAAGCATCGCTATTCCCTCCTCTTTTGTTCTTTTTTAGTTATGATCCGGTTACAAAATACAAAAAAAGAAATACAGCGGCCCATTTTAACATAGACAAATGAGGATAATTTTTCTCTCTGCCACAGCCTGTCCAAAAAACAAATACTACCACCAAAAAAGCAGAAATATCATGAATGGCATCCCAATGCCCTACTTCTTTCATCATAGATATAAAATCCTTAATACTCTCCATTGCTCCCCTCCTTTTATAGAGCCGTACTAATGACAGCACGAATATTCACTAAATTTTCAAATAACTAATAACCCTTTATTGAATATACCAATATATCACCTATTTAACGCTTTGTCAATGTTAAAAAATTATCCAAAAACAAAAATCGCCCCCTCAAGCTTAGCTCGAGGGGGCGATTACTCTTTGATTATTTTTTACCAAAGGGTAATATTTTTTTTGCACTTCTAGACACTTTTAATGCATTTTCCAGAAGCGCTTCTCCTATCTTCCATTCACGTTTTTTCCAAACCCTATCAGGGGCTCGAACATCTTTATCTAAATACCTTAGAAACTTTTCCCTTTCAGAAAAGCCCACATCTATCACTGTAGCATTCATCTCTCCCTCCTTTTTTGATGTTTAAAGAAGACAGCAAGCCAAATATTAATTTATCAATTTAGCATAATTTTAGGAAAAAGTCAATACCCCGTCCCAAATCTTAGCTTATTTATTGCTATTTTATTAATTTCTTCACTGGCGCAAATGATGTTCTGTGAATTGGACATGGGCCATATTTCTGTAGAGCTTCCATGTGAAATTTGGTACCATAGCCCTTATGTTTAGCAAAGCCATACTCAGGATATTTCTTGTCGTATTCGATCATGAGCTGGTCTCTATAAACCTTGGCAATGATCGAAGCGGCTGCAATCAAAAAAACTTTGCTATCACCTTTTATAATATTAATCTGAGGAATAACACAATTTGGAATTTTCATTTTACCATCAACCAAAACGAAGTCAGGTCTTTCATTGTGAGCACTCAAGGCTTTTTTCATGGCCAGTAGAGAGGCTTGCAGTATATTTATCTTGTCTATTGTATCCTTATCACAAATCCCAACTCCAACCTCGAAATTATCATCTATAATCCTAAATAGCTCTTCTCTTTTTTTCTCTGATAGCTTTTTCGAGTCTTTGACCTCTTTCAATTTCTCACCAATCTCTACACCCTGCCTTGCAACAACACAAGCTGCCACCACAGGTCCTGCTAGAGGACCACGTCCAACCTCATCTATTCCCCCAATTAGCTCATAGCCTTTTGACCAGGCCTTTTTTTCTATTTCTAAATTATACATAATTTTATTATAGCATTTTTTAGGCTAGAATACATAATAAAAACGCCTCAGTCCGAAAACTAAGGCGTTTTTTATATAAACTAATTCGAAGATTAATTATAAGCAAGAGCTCTGACAATATTCCATTCGGCACCTGACCTTGGTAATTTACGATAATTTTTCATAAAATCCGATATTGCCTTTCTTTCATTATTCAAGTTTCTAACCCTAGGTCTGATTCCATACTCTATCATATCAAGAGCATTTCGATCTTTGTCATCTTCAACATTGACTCCCCTGTTAAAAATCTTTACAAATGTCTTTTTTGTTTTTTCAGAGTAGCTAGTTTCAGTCTCAAGCCCAAGGCCATTTGCAATTTTTAGTACCTCTGTCCACTCTTCTTCACTTTCCGGCAAATTGCCAAACGTAGACAAATAGGAATTCAGTGTTCCTGCTCTTTCTCCCATTCCGAGATTCTTGGTTGACTCAGTACCGTGATGTATAAAATAGGCAACCGCGTATTTACTTTGTTTTTCTTCTAGCGCATACCTACCTGTAACACTGAGATAATGCCTCAATGACCTTCTATTTAGCTCCACATGTCTATTGTGTCCATATATCTCACTTGCCTCATCTACACTGCTCACACCCTCTTCAAGATTCTCAACTTCTTGTTCTACTTGCTCCTCATCCCCTTGCTCTTCTATACTAGTTGTTGCCAGAGAAGCTTCTTCTTGCATGAGAATTGGATATGTCTCCACTGTTTTCTTCTTTGGTCTATGCGATCTACCACTGCCACCGGTTGAACCTGAGTTAGGGGTTTTGTGTGTAATTATAATATTTTTTGAGCTTGTGTTTCCTGCTGTGTCTTTTGCCGTTACGGTAATATTATTTGGTCCGGAAATCAATTCAGTATCAAAACTCCAATCTTCAGTCCCAGAAGCTATTCCTGATTTTTGTGTTTCTGAATTAACCCACGAAATTTCTAATATACTTACATTGTCTTCAGCTTTTCCGCTTACCAAGATCACCTTATTTGTATTTCTAAATGTATACTTTCCATTTTTGCTAGGAGACAAAATAGAAATATTTGGTAACTCCTCATCGATGGTCGGTTCATCTTCAATAATTGCAGTTTTTATCTCCTGGCTTCCACTCATAGATTTATTCCCTGCTTCATCCATAGACTTAACTTTGAAATTATAAAGAGTGTCTGGTAGAAGATTTTCAATAACAATAGAATGCTCCTTGGTAAGCTCTGTGCCCAAGGTAGTATAAGTATCATAGCTTCCATCAACTCCATATTTCACTTGTGAAGT
>CAYWNT010000023.1:0-3004 GCA_964459725.1 uncultured Gammaproteobacteria bacterium | reverse complement strand
TATTTTCGCCTAACCCGTCAACTGTTACACTATGAGATGTTGTAAGCTCGTTACTTAAAATCGTTTCATTTCCATAGCTATTACTGGTCCCGTATTCAACTTGAGATGTTGCAGGCTCATCAGTATTCCAAGAAACAACAAAACTATTCAAACTTATTTCAGTCGAAATATTGGATATCACAGGAGCTGTCTCATCTACTGCAGGGATAGTGTAGTTAATCTCGATTGTATCTGAGTTAGTATTCCCTGCCTCGTCTTCTGCAATCACTGAAATGGTATTCTGCCCCTCCACGAGAGACACATCAAAACTCCAATCACTAACTACATTCAAAATCCCATTTTCTTGTGTTTCTGCATTCGTCCAGGTGATCTGAGATACACCCACATTGTCATTGGCAGTGCCTGAAATGTTAATCATTGAATTTTCACTTTCATAATTATACACACTATTAGAAGTTGGAGTTGTAATCACCACATTAGGAGACTCTGTGTCAGGTGGTGGTAAGTCATCAGGAATTGAAACTGTAATATTCTCCCAGGTTCCTGGAACGAAAGAAAGCATGCCTTCATTTAAAATTCCAGCTGATGCATTTGAAAATACTAAAACTGAGTCGCCAGAATTATCCAAAGTTCGAAATGTCATCTGAGCAACTTCTCCAGACCCAGTGACTCCGTCGCATCCCATCCTGGAAATCCCCACAACCAAATGTCCGGTAGGATTTTCGGATATCATTGGCATAGTTATACATCCACTTGATAAAAAACTACCCGGTGTTATATCTACATATTCCAAATAAGTTGTGTTGTAATCCAAATCAAAAGCAATTCCACTTAGATTTTCAGTAGAATCGACTATTAAAGGTATTGTGAATTGAGTATTTTTCTCAACTTCAACTGCTCCACTTTCAGAAGAAAAAATATTTTCAGCAAGCAGAGGATAAGGCGCCACTAACAAAGCTAGCAGCAAGAGGATAATAATTCTTTTCACTATAGACATATAGTTTAACTAAATAAATCTAAGAAGTCTCAAGGTCCCAGATTTAAATTAAAATTTATAAAAAATTATTATCAAAAAGGCGTTTGATAAATTAACTAGTAATGATAACATATATTAGAAATATTGTCAATAGTCTTAAAAATAGATCTACTTTTATGTTTAATATTGGCCAAATATAAAAGCCAAGAGATTCTTCTCACTTGGCTTTTTGTCTTGTGTTGAATTTAATTATTTATTTTTTCCCCTTCTTTTTGCCCGATATGGGTACCCTCTTAAATAAGTATTAATAATTTTTGTTGGAAATTTTTTGACATTTTTCTTTATCACCTTCCTTTTTTCCTGATCAGTTATCTCTGCCAACTCATCCGAATTAAGATAACTCATAAAAAATTCAAAGCTGTCTTGACTAACTAAGAAACAAATCATTACATCTTCAATATTTTTCTTTAACAGTCTTGCAAATATACTTTTTCGATTATTATCAACATTAAAATGTACCAAAATTCTTGTTATTATGACTATTTTCTCAAATCGCGAACCAAGAATGAGCTTATTTTTCACTATGAGATCCGGTTCTTTATTCACAAAATCATATTTCAACAAAACACGATAAAGAAATCTAATCTTTCGATCTATGTTCTCAAGCGCAATACCAATGAGAGATGGTTTTGACGATATATGCTCCAGAGACTGAATAACATTCCTCTGCTTCAGACCATGAATTTTACGATCGATATTTTCAAAACCAAAAGTAAGAATCCTAGGATTGGACGTAATCATTTCTACTGGATTTGCAAAACCTCTTTCTCTCAACCCTTCTATTTTTCGATCGATATTTTCAAAACCAATATTCATAATCGAGGGACAAGCTGTGATAAGTTCTGCTGGATTAGTAAATCCCCTGTCTTGTAGTCCTTGAAATTTTTTACTCGCCTTTTCTACGGGCGGCAAGCTTGGTACATAATTTTCCATTCTTTGTATTCCTTTCTCACTAAAACCTAGAAATCTTAAAAATGCAATTCTTGCTTCTTTTTCGTTTTCGCTCAACATTCCCCTTCCCCCTATCAAATGCAAAAAATTAAAAACTTATTTTATTATTAATGATCTTTTTTAAAATTATTAATAGCATCTCGGACTTATTTACTTATTATTAGCATAATTAATTATTTTTGTCAAGCATATTTTTCCAGAAACTTGACTTGTTCATACTAATATGCTATACTTATTTGTTATATTTTTTTTAACACGTTCTTTAAGCAACAAGGGGGTATGCTATGAATAAAAAGAGTTTTTTGTTGGTTTTGATGGTTTTTTTACTATTTCCGATAAAGGGAAATACCAGGGATGTCAAAATCCTGTTATCGGGGGAAAGGCAGAACAACGGATACTTTGAAGTGTGTGCCAGCAGCACTCACGAGCTAAGTGTTGAAGCCACATGCGACCAGGGCATTACCATGTCCTATGACGCGTGTACAACTGTCTCTACAATTGACTATCGCAATTCCTACTTCATGAGAAGCAGAATAGTAAAACTCTCCTCCTATAAAAAGGGAGAGCCGGAAAAAGGAGAAAATGAATATCAATACTACCCTATCGAGCCTGAATTATTAGGAGAAAACCGAGAGGTAACTATTAAAATCCAACTGGAAGAAGATGAGCCATCGGCATACTATGAGGTGTGTTACTGCACTTCACCTGAACTATGCCTAGAAGGAGATTGTGATCTAGGTTACAACATCAGAGGATATAACGACTACGAAGATAAGTACTTGGTAGTAAACATTCCTGACGAAGAGACATTTCTTGACGCTCAAGCAGCCAAAGGACTAGAAGAGCCCGGATTTTTCAAGAGGTACTATACTCTTGTAAAAAGGGTTGACATTTCTGGCGCAGAGCAAGAAACAAAAGAATCAACCTTTAGCTTTTCTTTCCTTAAGACTAGCTACTCTGAGCCAGGTTATGCACTTTACGGCAATATCACTGGCGGAGGCTGGGATGGCACACCTT
>CAYWNT010000022.1:0-10191 GCA_964459725.1 uncultured Gammaproteobacteria bacterium | reverse complement strand
TATTGAGAATATAGCTACTGAATGGATAGATACAGATAAAGAGAGTGCAGAAGCAAAGGCTTTAATGGTTAAGACATTAGACCCAAATGGAGCTATGCGTAGACAGATATCAATTACTGTTTCTGGATTATATGTAATGTATGTTCTTATTATGTTCATTTTAATAATGATGCAGTCATTTTATATTGGTGATACAGTTGGAGTAAAAACAGCGATAGGTCATATAGCTGAATTATTTATTCCAATAACATCAACATTCACATTGATAGCAAGTGCTTCATTTGGTGTTAATTATCAAAATTCAAAGAAGGGTGTATAGTATGAAAAAGTCATTAAAAATTGCACTTGTTGTTGGTCATAGAAATGGCTCACAAGGCTCTTATGGAAACACGGGAATAAGTGAATGGAAATACTGGAAAGAGTTTTTAGCAGAAATGATTGAGCAACTACCATTAGATAACCAGTATCAAATATTCCTAAGAAACGATAGGATGGGTGGTTACACAAACGAAATGATTGACTTACATAAACGCATTGATGTATTTGGTGCAGATTTGTCAGTTAGCTTTCACTTTAATGGTTCTGGAGATTCAAGCATACATGGAAATGAAGTACTATACTGTTCAGATGGTGGTAAGAAATTTGCAGAAATACTTAATGGTATCTTTAGAGATAATCTACAAAATAATAACCGTGGTATCAAAAAGAGAGAAAAAAGTGACAGAGGTGGTGGATTCTTATGTAGAGGTAGGTCTAAATGCATATTAGTAGAACCATTCTTTGGGTCACACCAGAATGAGTTTGTAGATGGTGGTTCACAGCGTGAAGTGTTGATGGAAAGTTTCATTGAGTTCTTTCAAAGGATTAGTGAAGAAGTATAAAGATATAATATTTCTGGAGCTTATGTTTCATACAACAATAGAGTCTGTTCTCATGCAATTTTTAATCCTTTGGGATTGCGTGTCTATTGTTGTGTTAAGCGTAATTCCACTTAAACTCTCCCAATTAAACTTTAAAATACCTATTTTTTGTAATAATAAGTAAGATATATAATGATATACTACAAAATAAAAATATAGGAATATCAAACATGAAACAATTAGTAGATATCAGAGAAGATGGTTTACCTCTTACTCATACTTTTAGCGAAGGTGTATATGCAAGAGAAATATTCATGCCTAAAGGTATGATAGTTGTTGGTCATGTTCATAATACAACACACCTCAATATGGTTTCCTCTGGTTCTGCATTGGTTTGGATAGATGGTGTAATATCAAAAATTGTAGCACCATTCACTTTTGAATCTAATGCAGGAGTCAGAAAGGTTCTATATATTCTTGAAGATATGCTTTGGACTACAATTCATGTAACCAATGAGAGAGATATTACTGTACTTGAAGATACACTTATTGACAAAGAAGCTTCTATGAATATTGACATAGATAAGATATTAAAAAGTGTTACTAAACAAGTAGCACAAATAGAAGGAGAATAAAATGGCTTTTTACTTTGCAGGAGGAATGGCTTTGCTTAGTGGTGGTGCAACATACCTTAATTCACAAGCAGACAATGCAAGTGCAGAATTGGCACAAGATAATACATATAGAAGATATGCAATAAAAAAGGGTATTGCAGAAAATAAGATGGAAGAGCAAAGAACACTTGCTATGGAAAAAATGACAGAGGTTACAAGAAGTTTCCTTAAAACAAAAGGTACTATGGAAGCAGTACAAGCAGAAACTATGGTTGGTGGAAACGTAGCAAAGAGAATGAAAGCATCTACAAGAAGAGAGTCATCAGAAGAAAAAGGTCAGGTTGCAAAAGTTGCTGATGTAAACATACAAAATGTAGCACAAGATATGCTTGCAGAGAAAGTTGATTCAGAAGCTTTACTTATGGAAGCAGAAAGCAGAAAGAAGAGTAGCCTAACAATGTTAATAGATGCAGGAGTAGCAGGAGCATCTGCATTTGCATCAGCAGGTGGAATGTCTGGCTTTAACCAATCAAATACTGGAATCAAAGGATAATATTGTGGAAGTAAAAGAAACTCAAATAAAAAACATTGGATTTAATACATCTGTGTTTACTGGAACAAAAGTTAAAAGTTCTGGTGATGCATTAGGTAAAATAGTTACTGGTGCATTATCTGTCAAAAAAGGAATTGACAAAGCAGAGAAAGAGCAGGAAATATTAGATGAAAAATCATCTACTCTAATGTTTAATGATATGAAGATTGAGTATCAAAGAGAACACAATGAATATGGTTTCAAAGACAGAGATAATATTACTTCTATTGAAAATGGTGATTTCCATACAAAGGTAAGAATTAAACAAAGTGATAAGTATGATATGCTTACCGAAAATCACAAAAAAGCATACGACTTATTTCATGCACAAAAAGATGGCGAAACAGAGAAGATGCAAAGTGCAGAATATGGAGCTATGGCTACAAATGTTGTCCAGCAATCACTACCTCACTTATCGACCATTAATGAAGTGTATGAGTTAATAGTTTCTCTTGATGGAAGAGTAAGTAAGGCAGACTTCTTTAAGATGGCAGGAGATAGAGCAGAGTCATTATTGGATTCTGGTGAACTAAAAGGATTATCTTCTACAGAAATTCTAGAATTATTTCCACTAATGAATGAAATTAAAGACCCAAATATAGGTACTAAATTCAAGAAACATATAGTTCAACTACAAGCAGAAGAAGCAACTGTACAAGATGCACTAAATGGAACAGAGTTTAACCAGTCAGCAGTAACACATGGTTTAGGTAACACAGAAGCAAAAAGATTATTAACACAAACAACAAGTAAACTTATGTCAGAAAACAGACTTGGTGAAGCAATAGATTTGGCTAACAACAATCATGCAAAGATTCCAGAATTAGAAACATTAGCACAATCAATGTTTACAACAATGTTATCAGATGTATCGCAAGCTCATGAAAAATACAAAACATATACGAATACAAAAAATGTATATCAATATGATGAAAAAACATCTAAAGATATGAGAGCAATAAAAGTTGTTGCAGATATTAATGGTTTTGATTTAACTAATCCAGAGGGTCTTGAATCAGCAGTTCATATTTTAAATAATGTGAAAGAGTCTGGTGTAAAACATAAAAGGGTTGATGCAGAGAAGATAAATGATGAAGATGGTAACTTTTGGAGCATGGACGAGGGTGAACAAAAATATGTTGTTGGAAGAGTAAATGAGTTACTACCATATACGGATGGAGATATTGAAACTGCATCACAAATAGCTTATAGAGAGTATGAAGATTATCTTGGTGCAGATAAGCCTTGGTATTCAGTAGGTTTTCATGGTGGTAATCAACCATACGGTATGATATTTGAAGACATGGGTGACTACCAAGATTCTGATAGTGTGACAAATGGTGTTGAAGCAATCAAGGAATCATACTCTGAAAGTACTGATGCAGATACAGTTGAGCTTAAATATTACAAGGGTAACAAGTGGTCTATAAAAAGAAAAGATGGAACTGTACTAATAAAGACAGTACCACAAATAAAGAACGCTATGAAAATGAGAGAAATGTTTAATGATGGTTTGAAATCTCTTGATGGAATAATTGAGAAAACAGACATACTTCATGGTGATAGATTAAGAGGTAAGCAGATTGAAAAAGATTCTGCAACAATGAAGTATGAAATCAAAAAACAACAAAAAGCCATAGAAGAAAAATTTGGTAAAAAACTATCTAAAAAGCAAGAGATTGAATTAAAGAGAAAACTTGTACCTTTACTTAAAGCAAGAATGAGAGTTCAAGATGGTCTTTCAAGAAAGAACTCACATAACAGATATGAGGGATTACCAACAAAACTTGACATAAATGGACTTTCTACCCATGTTAGTAAGAAAGGTATGCAAGAGATAGGCAACCTTGATATAAACACTCCTATAGCTCATGTAGCTATGCCAGATGGGAAATCAGCAACAGTAAGAGCCATAGGCTATAATATTGATGGTGTTGAGGTAGTTATTCCAACAGTACACAAAGATGGTTATATTATGAGTGATGATGAAGCAGTTGCACACTATCATAAGACTGGAGAGAATTTTGGTAAGTTCGATAATCCAGATAATGCAAGTAGGTTTTCAAGAGCATTAAGTAAAAGACAACATGAAGTCGTAGGAATAATGAAAGAGAGAAAAAAATTAGATACATTCAAAAAGAAGTATTTGAAAGAAAATCCAAAAGCAACCAATGGTGAAATTATCTCTGAATACAATGAGTCTAAAGACTTGATGATTGAAACAAATATTGAAGAGATAAAAGAGATAGAGCAACAAAACTTTTCACTTGCAGAAGTTATGGCTTCAATTATAAACCCAATGTTTGAGAGAGGTAATGATGAAGATGATAATGTTACACACTATTCAGAAGATACAGTAGTAACAAAAACAGTTCCAAACAATGAGATAGTAAATAGCTTTACAAACAAGAAGCAAAAGGCTACTGCAAACCTTATTGTCAATATCTTTGAAGAAAACAAAGAACTGTATGAAGGTACATCAATAACAGTAAACGACATGATTAAGATGGCTAAGATAGAATCAAATGTTGGAAATACTCCATATCTGAACCAAAACAAAGATGGTTCAGAGAGAACATATAAAGGTATATACCAACTAAGTGAGCAAGAAGCAAATGGAATTGATAGAGAACAAGATGATTTAAACATAAATCACACAATATCAGTAAGTCTTCCACGGAGATTAAAGACATTGAAGCAACTTTTAAAGAATCGTGGTATATCAAAAAGAATTACTGGATTTGATTTATATATGGCACATCAGCAAGGTGCAACTGGCTATGCAAATATGTTATCTGGTAAAACAAAGACAATACCTGCTAGTACAAGACAAGGAAGACCAGAGTTAGATACTCCAAAGAAACTTATTGGATATTTTAAATCAAAATGGAATAAAGGACAAAAATAGTGGAAAAAGTATCAAATAAATTTTTAGGTGAAGCAATGGATACTCCAGAGCTTGTCACCAAAAGTCCAGAAGTTAAACCGTCAGAGAAGTTTGTTTATGACATTAATGGTTTCGATACATTTAAACGAGCATTTAAAAATGATTCACTTTTATCAATAGCATCAGAAAAAATTGAACAGCATGAGAATGATAATAAATATGATATTGATGAAAATTTTGATGCAAAGAATGTCTGGAATGAAGAGCTTGAAAAAGCTATTCATCCAGACTTTAAAGATAGTATGATGAACAGAGCAAAGAGTGAGGAACACTTTAACTCAATGATTGACTACTATAAAGAACAGAGTGCAATACAGAGAGAGTTAGAATCCTATGGTTTCATGAAGAGTATTGGATATGGACTATTGCCAGAAGTTACTAATGCTCCAATCTATTTTGGTGCAGTAGCACTACTACCAGAAACAGCAATGATGATGGGTTCTACAGCATTGTTAAGGTTTGCTACCTCTGGTAGTGCAGGAATGGCAATAGAAGGTCTTAAAGATGTACTGGGTGAGCAAGATAAGGGTGCATTAGATTATGCAGGTGCTATGATATTTGATGGTGCTTTAGGTTCTGCTATAGGCAAGAGAACAAACACATTCAACAACCTTGCAAATGATATGGTTTTGAGAACTCATGGAATAACATCTGCTGTTATGGCTAAAGTTAAAAAAGCCAATTCAAAAGAAGAGAAAAATATCATTATAAGCAATGCATATAATAAGCATAGTGGTGAACAAGCAGACAAAACATTACTTGATGTACTTGATGCAAATATTGAATATGCTAATCAAAACATTGTGCAAAAAGCATGGGGTTCTGTTCGTCAAGATATTGCTTATGTTACTGGTAATTCTAAATCTTCTACAATGAGTGATTTTAGTAGAAAAATGTTTCCAGATGCTACACTACAAAATCTAGACTTGAATAATCCAGATATGGCTTCAGCAAGAGATTTACTTGAAGGAACTATGAGAGCTAAAAGACAAGATATTTTCCAGCCATTAATAAAGAGATATACTAAGCTTGTACATGGCTCAAAAGGTATTATGTGGATTAAACCATCTGGTCAAATGGAAAGAGAGTTTGGTAACATAATTGGTGAGATTCAATTACATAGAAATATTTATGGTACAGATGTTGAGAGTGCTATAGTCAAGGTTTTAAACAGAAGGAAAATAGATAAGTCAGATGATATTATGAAGCTCTTTAGAGATAGTGCTAAAGGAATGGAAGATTTGTCTATTGGTTATCATGATATGCTTGGTAAAGCAGGGCATGATGAATTTCTATCTGGTGCAATACCTAAAGATGCTACATATATGCCATTTGTTTACAATAAGGAATCACTTGCACCACTATTAAATAAAGGTGTAAGACAATATCACATTAAGAACTTCTTTAAAGCTGCTTTAAAGAAAAATATGGGAGATATAGATGATGAAATTTTAAACGTAATATCAGATGCATTTTACAATGCAGTATCAGCAGAGAATATAAAGAAGCTAAACACATTCGATTCAATACTTGACGAGATTGCTTCTTCTACAAAATATTCAGATGAAGTCAAAGAAGTTATAGAGCAAATAAAAAAGAAGAAGTATGATAGAAGTGGTGATGATTTAGCAAACTCTTCAAATGCAAGAACAAATATAGATTATAAGCACAAGGAAATCATTGAACTTGAGGACGGTAGTATTATAGAGTTATCATTTATGGATTTCATAAACAAAGACTATTTAGACAGTATGGATACCTATACTAGAAAGATGTCTGGTACAACAGTCCTTAGAAAATATGGTTGGGATATTGATGCAAGAATGGAAGATATAGATGCTTTAGATGAAGCAGACTTTGCAACACATAAAGAGTATCTTCATGAGTATAATAGAATCAAGCAGAAGAATACAGAAACAATGTATGAAATAAAGAATGAGATTTATAACAGAAAAGAATTTGTTGAAATGAGAGCAAGACTTGAAGATATAAAAAATAAACAAACAGATGAAGGTATAGAATTATTCAAGTCTGTTGGTGACAAGATTCTTAAATCTCTTGACCCAAAAAGTCAAGCTTACATAAGATTATCTAAAGCACTAAAAAATAATAACTATCAAGGTGTAGCAGATGTTGTATTTGAAGAAATGCAATCAGCAACTAAGGCTATAGATGATATTGACTCTACAAGACTATTTGAACTTATGGACGAGTTTATAACAACTCCTGCAAATAAGACTATTGAGATAAAATCAAAAATGAAGTATGAAATCAAAAAAGCAATAGATATTGAAGTCAAAAAAGCCTATGAACCTACAAAGTTTAGACTAAAAACTAAAGCAGATTATGATACATTTAGAGCCAAGGTTAGAAAAGAACTTGATGAAGCAGTACAAGCAGGGAAAATAACCATTGAGGATGCCAATAAGGATATGGTTAGACTTGAATCAATCCTTAAAGATATGAGTGGTATAGCTACATCTAAAGACCCACAAAGTAATCTAAACAGATTCTATAGAATTGCACACTCATACAATGTTGGTAGATTACTTGGTCAAACATTCTTTACAATGCCTGCCGAAGCCATGAATGTAATGTGGGATGTTGGTATGAAAAGTTTTATAGAAGCTATGCCATCAATGAAGTCATTATTGAGAGCATACAAGAATGGAAATATAGATGATGCACAAGCGAAAGAGATTCAAGATTCACTTGGTATGTATGATGAATTTCTATCTGGTCCTAGAATGTATGAGTTTGACCATGACTTTGATGCTACAACAAACTATTCAGGGAAAGCAGGGAAAGCAGTAGATAAGATTGAAGCGTGGGGAGAAAACTTTGCAGAGTTCACACTCATGACTGGTGGTATTAAGCCACTTACAGCATGGTTTCAGACTGCTCATATAATGGGTGTATTTAAGAAAATGAGAGCAGTTGCAGAAGGTGGAAATGCAGATATAAAATATAAAAAGATGATTAAAGAACTTGGTCTTAGTAAAGAAATGGAAATTAGAGTTTATGATAATATAAATAAAAATTTTGATAATGGAACAATGAACTTTGACTCATGGGAAGATGATGTAAAGAATGTATTTTTAATGGGTGTTAAGAGAAGAACTGATACACTTGTACAGATGCAAAGATTAGGTGATAAACCTGCATGGGTTAGTGAACAAGATTATATGTTTAAAGATACTTTTGTTGGTAAGGTAGTTATGGAGCTTAAGCAATTTGTAATAACAGCTTATGTTAAACAGCTTGGTAGAGCATTAAACAGAAAAGACCAATACATGATTGGATTGATTGCTTCACAAATGACAGCATTGACATTAGCTTATATTGGTAAACAATCATTGAACTATTCTGGAAATCCAGAGAAGTTAAAAAGAAGTTTACAGACAGAAAACATAATTTTAGGAACTATGGAACTGATGCCACAAGGTTCTGTTTTACCAATGGTTTTGAATTTTGGAAGTAACTTAGTGTTTGGTGAGGATGTACTTGGTACAAGCAGGCATAACTCACAAGCAACCAATATGATTTCATCATTGGCAATAGTTGATGGTATAAGTAAGGTTATGGAAGCTATGTCAATACCATCAGAGATAGTTACTGGAGAGTTTGATAATAAGACATTGAAACCAGTAGCAGGATTGACTGGAGTTAGTAACAGTTGGCTTAGTAAGTGGTTATGGGAATCAACACAAAATAAATAACATAGAAGGAAAAACTATGCAAGAATTAACAGATGAACCATCTAAGGATAAAATTAAATTATCCAAAGGTGGAGAAAAAAAGATGAAGAGATACCCAAAATTAACAAAAGCAAAAAAATTAAAGATGCTTGATGACTTACTTCTTGATTCATATATAAACGCAATGGAAGAAGGTAACTTAAAACCATTGGAACTTGGTGCAGTTGTTACATATCTTAAAAACAATAAAGAGGTGGCAGAGAAACAAGAGCATAGTGAAGCAGATTTGATTGATGAATTGGTGGAAGAGAATGAATAAGATAAAATTTGATGGTGAATGGAAATATTCATATCCAGAAACAAATGCAACCACTAAGACATTTTCAAACTACATAAAAGATTATAGATATTTATCGAAAGAAGATAAGAGAATATTAGTAAACCATCCTCTTGAATTTCAGAGATATGTATTCTGGTATCAAAATCTTCCTTGTCCTACTCGTGACCAAATGTTTATGATGGAACACTTGTCAGATGCTTGTTTGGCAAACTCACAAGAACCTGAAATGTTACAAAGTCTTTAACTGTACAGATATGTGTGAACTGGCTACTGCTTAGAGATAAAGATGAAAAGATTGTTGTAGTATCTGCAACTGGTAGAAGAGCAGAATCATTTACTTTATTTTGTTTAAATATGATTAGAGCAATACCACTTTTACAACATCTATATCCAAATAGTGACCAAAGAAGTTCTGGTGGAAAATTTGATGTAGCAGGTAGAACCCCAGATGATAGTCCTAGTGTCGCTGCTTTTGGAGTTACATCAGCCAAGACTGGTTCAAGGGGTTCATTACTTATCTATGATGATGTTGAGATTCCAGAAAATAGTGTAACTGCTCAAATGAGAGAGAAACTATTGAGTGGAGTAAGAGATACAGCTAACCTTGGTATATCAAATGAGTTTAGGGAGATATGTATTTGTACACCTCAATCAGCAGAGAGTGTATATAATGTTATGGTTGATGAAGATGGGTTCAATAGAATAATTATACCTGCCGAATATACAGATAACTTAGAGGTATATGGAAATGACTTAGCACCACATATTGAGAAGATTTGTAAAGAACAACCACACATGATTGGTTTAAATACAGATGTTAGACAGAATATGAAGCACCTAAATAAACAGAAAGTAAAAGGTAAAGCAAGATATAGATTACAGTATATGCTTGATACTACGCTCACTGATGTAGAGAAGTACCCATTAAAGCTATCAGATTTGATTGTAATGGACTTAGACAAGAGAGTTGCACCAACACATATAGAATACAGTTCAGAGTCTAAACACAGCCTTTATGACATAAAACATAGTGGCTTCCGTGGCGACCATATATATAGCCCTCGATACTATAATGATGAAAGACATAAATATGAAGGTATTGCAATGTTCATTGACCCATCTGGTAGAGGTGAAGATGAA
>CAYWNT010000021.1:0-11060 GCA_964459725.1 uncultured Gammaproteobacteria bacterium | reverse complement strand
ACACATAACACATAACACATAACACATAACACATAACATCCGCCATTACGGCGGACAGGCATAACATACAATACCCGCCAATACGGCGGGTTTACCCGCTAGCCGGATTGGTAGGAATCTTAAATCTTAAATCCTAAATCAATTTTTATCATTTTATTTACTAATTATTCAAATACTGTTATAATAAATAAAAAATATAGATTATATTTTATTTAATCATTTTTGATTATGGAGAAGGAAAATTCTACTATAAAATGGAATGTTTCTGAGTTTGAAAAGCATGAGCGTTCTAGGGGTTGGTATATTGGAGCTATATCTGTGGCTGCGGTTTTATTTCTTTTGTCAATAATTACTCCAAATTTCTTATTCGAAACTCCAAATTTTTTGTTTGCTGTAATTGTGGTGATTTCGGTATTTCTCTATATATTAAATGATGACGGACATAGTACTAGAGTGAATATTAGCATTACGGATGAGGGTGTGGTAGTTGGTAGAAAATTCTATGATTATGATGAGATTAGGAATTTTTCAATAGTTTATAAGCCAAATTTGGAGATAAAGAATCTTTATTTCGAGTTCAATAATTCCATGAAGCATAGGTTGTCTATTCCTTTGGAAAATATAAATCCTCTACCTCTCAGAGATTTTCTACTGAGGTATATCCCAGAAGATCTGGAAAGAACAGACATACCTCTTTCAGAAAAGCTTGCGAAATTTTTTAAATTATAGGTTAGAGAATTAGAGTGTCGGAGTAGTTAGGGGGATTGGGATTTTTAAGATGTTCAAGATTGTTGAGATTTTCAAGAAAAATTATACCAAGAATCACAAATATCGTAATTATCTTCAATATTCTATATTCAATAAGTGATTTTCGTTCCTGTAGCTTAGCTGGATAAAGCGTCGGCTTGCGGAGCCGAAGATCACAGGTTCGAATCCTGTCAGGAACACATTTAGCAATTAAGAATTAAAAATTACGCTTGTCCACCTGTGGTGGGAATTACGAATATTTCAGGGATTAGGAAATTGAAATTAGGAATCGGGTCTGCCCACCTCCGGTGGGTAAACCCGCTGTGCTAGCGGGCCTGTCCGCCGTATTGGCGGGTTATGATTATTCTCATTTTCATGGTATAATAAAATTAAAGAGAAAGATGTTGTGTAAATATGTATTATAAATATCCAAAACCAAAGATAGCAAGGAAGATATCTCAGCTTTCTAATAGCAGGATAAGCGAAGATCAGGCTTTAGTAGGCTTGGTTGCTGTATCTGTTATAGTGATTGCTATTTCAGTATTTGTGATGGTTACTCATGACAGTGATCAGTATAAGGGGGAGAATGAAGCTACTCAGATAACCCCAGAGGAGATAAGAAAAATAGAAGCTCAAATAAGAGAATTTGAAAATAGTCAAAAAAAGTAAAAAATGGAGATATTAGAGAAAATTAAGAAATGGTTTAACAAGGGGAGAAGTAATTCTTCTGGCTTTACATTGGTTGAACTGCTTGTGGTAATAGCTATTATTTCTCTTTTATCGACCACTGTGATGGTTTCGATAAGTGGTGCGCGGGCCAAGGCGAGAGATACTATACGACTAAATAACCTTAATCTCATAGTGAAGGCTATTGAGATGTATCATAATGAAAATGGAGTTTGGCCGGGGATGGCTCCAAGTTCTGTAGCTTTTAATTTCGCAATATTTAATGGTCAAGATTATGGAGCGGTTTCTACTGATTATCCAAATAATAATTTAATTACGGATTTAATAGCCGCTGGCTACTTTACTGAAATTCCAGGAGACCCGATTGATGATTCTGGTACGTGGATGATGCCTGGTTGGCTTCCTAATGCCTCAGATGTAAGTTCTTTTGGATGGCTTCATGAGAATGGCATATTTGCATGGGGAGGTGATATTGGCGGTTGTTGCATATCAATAAACAATATCGAAACTACCTGGGCAGAAAATATGCTTATTTCGAAATACGGGCAAATGAAAACCAGAAACCCTGTTGGTTCTCTTGGCGCTTGGAATACTCTTTCTAGTTTGAATGTGGCTGATTTCGTTTATTGTTTTACTCCTTCTGGAGAGTGTACACTATAGACACTTAACCCGTACACATAACAACCGCCTATACGGCGGGTTTACCTGCCAGAGGCGGACAAGCCCGCTAATCCAGCGGGCGAGCATAGCACATTCCATAGCACATTCCATAGCACATTCTACACTCTAATTCTCTAGAGTGTTATCCATTCGCGATAACTACTCCCCACACAGTTCCGGCGTTGTTTTTCTTGAGCTCCTTGGCGCACTCGTTTAGAGTGGCGCCGGTAGTTGTTACATCATCTATAAGGATGATGTTTTTTTTATTTAGATCAGCTCCGTTCCATCTGAAATTTCCTATTAAGTTTTTCTCTCTCAAGTCCTTGTTTAGTTTTGTTTGAGGGCTGGAGTTTTTTATTCTTTTGAGATCTTTTGTGTTTATTTCTGAGTCAAATTTATCAGCTATAATTTGAGCAAGGAGTTCTGATTGATTGAATCCTCGCCAGCGTAATCTTTTTTTATGCAAGGGGACTGGGATGATCAATGTGTTTTGGATACGTTTGAAAATTCTAGGAAGTTTGGGGAAGGCGACAGTGGAGTAGTCTGAGATTTGTTTGTTTAGATATAAAAAAAGATATTCTCCTAACGTTTGGGAAATATCTCTGGCAAAATTATATTTATATGTTTTTACTAGTTTTTTGAGTGTTTTATCACGAAATGAACCGGCTATCATTATTCCATCTACCGAGAACAGGGAGGAGCAGTATGAGCAGAATTTCCCAAAAGGACTCTCTTTTTTGCAGTTCAGGCAGTACTCACCATGAGAATGAGGGAGGTTATCAAAACAATCATCACATATCCACCTACCATCTTTCTTGCAACTCGCACATTCTATCGGATAGATTGCGTCCAGAATAGTTTTTTTAATTTTTTGAAATACCATACTCTCATAACTCCCGCCAGAGGCGGGCACGCATAACTACTGCTAATTAAGCGGGCAAGCCCTCCAATACGGTGGGCAGACTCAATTCCTAATTCCAATTTCCTAATTTTCAAAATACTCCCATTTCCTGCTTTATAGACTTTCCGACTCTTGCCCTGTCGGATGACAGGGTTATAGACTAGAAATTATTTATTTCAATTTCACCTGATGTATTGCTTCTGTGAAGTTGTCTACGAAGTAGAGGTAGTATCCATTCTCTGATACTACGAGGTTGGACATGTTGTAGGCGCCATCTGGTACTGCTACGAGTTTTTTGGAGCCTGTTTGAGTATTTATGCTGTATAAATTATCTTTTGTGTTATCTGTCAATTCGGGAAAAAGTCCGGCTCCTTCTTGTAGGCTCTCAGGGACAGCGCAATATACGGTTGTGTCACCTCCAAAGGTGCATTTTTCAGCCCATGTTTCCAGATTTAGATTTTTTCTACTTGTCCCAATTTCATTTCCAACCGCGTTTACTACCCAGAGAAGGGGCTTCAGGTCATTATCACTTGAATAGACACTGTATAAGAGCCTGTCTCCATTTGGTGACCATTTTGGCTGAAATCCTCGTCCTTCGATTATTGTTGATTTGAAATTTTCTTTGTTTTGACCTATGAAGAATACCTCCTGACGATTAAAGCCCACTCCTTCGATATACATAGCAACTGATTGGTTATTTGGCTGCCAAGAAGGATAGACCATTGAGGCGTTTAGGCCAATGTCTTCAATAGCTCGGACCTTGTTTCCGTCGTCATTCGATACGGCTAGCCAGCGATTTTTAGGATCAAGTCCTATGCTTTTCATTGCAATTTTCCCACCATCAGGTGAGAAGTCAAAATCTTCCCAATGCTTAGGCAGGGTTACCTGTTTTTCAGACTCAAAATCATAAACAATATTAGCACCATCGGGGTACTCTAGTATGGCTTTGTTTCTTGATGACCAAGTAATATTTTCTACATCATGAAATACCTTGTCAGCAAGCAAGACCTTGTTCCCATTTTTATCAATTTTATAAAACTTACCATCGTTTTTGTTGTAGTATTTAAGACTAGATCCATTGCTATCCAGAGTGACGCCAAAGGAAGGATCTTCATTTAGCTTTTGGGTTTTAGTAGTGCCACCTCTGGCTATTTCACTAACTTTTTTTGTTTTTCCTGGAGTTGGAAGTTCAGTGTCTGATTGGGAATCGTCTATTATATTGGCACTTCCTGGATCTGCCACTGGAAATCCGGATGAGGAGGAGGTTGAGGTTGGCTGAGGCTGGTCAGTTGAAGGGCGGGAGTCAGAAGCGAAAAATATGGTGTAGAGGAGATAGCCGCAAAGAATAACGAAAATTGTGAATCCCGCTATAAAAAATATTTTTTTATATCTCAAAAAGAAGCTCATAAAGTATTTTGAAAATTTTATGAATTATGTTATAATTATAATGTTAACAAATTCATCGAATATTCTTATTTTTGCAAAAGAATAGGTTCGCCAGGGAAAAGGAAGGACTTCTCGAGAAGGCGGACAGAGACTGATGAAATAGTGTTTTATTATAGATTAATTATATAATTTTTTATTTAAGAAGTCAAAGTTGTTATGAGTTTTTTCAAAAAGCAAGATAGTTATTTAGGGATTGATATTGGAACAAACGGTATAAAAATAGTAGAGCTTACCAAGAGTGATGGTCAGGCTAAGCTGCTTACCTATGGATTTAGCGAGAAGGTAAAGTTTGACGAAAAAGATGATCTGAGTGTGGCTGAAACAGCCGAAGCTATTAACGAAATATGCAAAGAGGCAGGAGTTAGCACTAGAAATGCCATTGCTTCTCTGCCTACTTTTTCAGTTTTTTCTTCAATTATACATTTGCCTGATATAGGAAAGGGGGATAAGGAATCAGCAGTCCACTGGGAGGCGAAGAAGGTGATCCCTTTGCCCTTAGAAGAAATGATTTTGGACTACAAGGATATAGAGGGTGACAAGATACTTCTAACTGCCGCACCAAAAAACCTCGTAAAGAAATATTTGGATATATTTCAGGCGGCAAATTTTAATCTTCTGAGTTTAGAGACGGAAACTTTCTCTATCGTTAGGGCACTCATAGGAAATGATAAGTCATCGATCACCTTGGTTGAAATTGGCGCTAGCACAACGGACGTTTCTGTGATAAAAAACAATATTCCGGAGTTTAGTCGGAGTATAGACGTTGGCGGGGCCTCTATTACGTCATCCATTAGCAAGCGCTTAAACATTGCAGCAGAAAGAGCTGAGCAGTTCAAGTATGATCTTGGAGTAAATCAGACCGGAGCCAGTGATGTGGTTCCAGCAGCTATCATGGATGATCTCTCTCCTATTGTAAATGAGATAAAATACG
Organism: uncultured Gammaproteobacteria bacterium; assembly: GCA_964459725.1. GTDB lineage: Bacteria > Patescibacteriota > Patescibacteriia > Patescibacteriales > UBA12075 > CAYWNT01. The sequence goes on along the minus strand of CAYWNT010000021.1, from coordinate 5,688 downwards.
CGAATAGTCTTTTTGAGAATAAGAATAACGAAAAAATAGAGAAAATAATCCTGTCAGGAGGTTCGGTTATGATTCCCGGACTTGTTGGATATTTCTCGAAGATTTTAAATAAAAAAGTGATCATAGGCAATCCTTGGTCTAGGATTTCTTATCCCTTAGATATCGAGCCACTCTTGAATGAGATAGGACCTAGAATGACCATAGCTGTTGGTCTTGCTATGAGAGGCTTGGATTGATTTGGTTTTAAATTATTTGCATACAAAATAGCTTAAGGAGGAAAACAGATGTTTATATTTTTTGTTTTATTTCTCCTTTGGACAAAAAATGATTGGTAACAATTTTGTCAAAAGACAATCAGTAAAAAAGAAAAAGAAAAAGGATGAGCAAAAAATAGATTGGTCCTCTCCCGAAAAAGAGAAGGAGGATAACTTGGCTCCCAAAAAAGAAGAAATTGAAAAGGGGGAGCAGGATTTTATTTTAGCAAAAGACAAGTTACGAATGGCCAGGAAAGATGTACTTGAAGAGATAAAGACAGAAAAAGAAAAAAAAGAAAAAAAGCATGAACAAGAAAAAAAGTCATGGTTTTTTGGTTTTTTTGGGAAGAAGGTTTCCTCAAAAGACGCTAAGGAGAAAAAAGGAGCTACAAGTGTAAAAACAGAAAGCAAGCCAATTGAAAAAAGAGAGGTGAAGCAAAAAGAGATATTCAAGCAAATTAAGAGTGAAATGAGGGCTGACACAGAAAGGAAGAGTTCAAAAAAAGCGCCTTTGTTTGGTTTTTTAGGAGGAAAGAAAAAGGAGCTTCCTAAAAAGAGCGAGAAGAAAGATGGTGGGGTGAGTAAGTTAGTCAAGCAAGAAGTGGAAATAAAAAAGGACACTCCAATTATTTCACCACCAAAAGAATCGAATAAAAAGCTAGAAAAAAAAGGTGATGACAAAAAAGTAAAAGAAGAGAAAAGCGGATTTAGTTTTTTTCATATTTTTGGGCGTAAAAAGGAGGGGGTTGATAAGGCAGCTGACAATTTTGCCTCTAAAATGAAAGACGACAAAAAAGAGGCAAAAGAAGAGAAAAAGAAAGCAAAAGAAAAGGAGGAGGTGAAAGTTGAGCTTGGTCCTCCTTTGACCAAGGCAGAGGATAAGAAAAAAGTAGCAGAAAAACCAAAGAAGAAGAAAATATTTTCTGGTAATAAGTGGAGAGCCCCTGAGGTTTTGAAGACAAATCTGATCGAAGATGGGGATAGTATGATTTTTGATGTAAGTAGCAAGTTGAGACTGCTATTCTCTACTTCCGTTTTGGCTGTAATTGTCGTTGCTTGGCTATATGTGGGACTTATTTATTGGGGTGGTGGTAATCGTGAAAATATTTCAAATCTAAATAGAGAATTAGAGGAGCTTGTAGAGCTCAAAGAATCTGAAGAAGAAAAGGTGGGGAGAGTGAATGAATTTTCTGCCAGGCTGAAAATAGCAAAGAAGCTTCTAGATGGGCATGTCTACTGGACCAATCTTTTTTCTTTTTTTGAAGAAAATCTCTTGACTGACATTACTCTACCTGGGGATTTTTCCGGAGATTTGTCAGGTGAGTTTAGTTTTAGTCTGGTGGCAGATGATTATAAGACGGTGGTTGATCAGGTTATGATCCTGGATCAGTCTCCTCTTGCCGAGGCTAGGACAAGCAGCGTTGTCAAGGGCGAAGAATCAAGAGGCGGAGAGAGTGAGGAGGAGGAAGAAGAAGAGATAAGTGGAGATGGAGTGAGTTTTGATATGGAATTAAAAATAGATCCGAAAATATTTTATAAATAATTATCTAATATGGCTGACATAATAAGCAACCAGCAACAGGAAAAAAGAGCGAGGAAACCAAGCGGTTTTGATATTTTGGTTTATAGATATTTTAGCTTTGTGGCTATTGTGCTTTTTTTAGCTATTATCGGTGCCGGATATGCTTATCTACTGAAGCCAAAATATGATTTTATTGTAAAGAAAAACGAGATAGATATAGAGAATAAGAAAAGAAACATAGAAGAGGTTAAAAAGTATATAAGCGAACTAGAGGAATTCAATGACTTCTATAGCAATATCGGAAAAGAAAATATTGATATAGTAAATAGGATATTACCCAAGAAAGAGAGAGAGGAGGAGTACTTTGTTTTCTTTAACGCTTTAGCTGAAAAAGCGAAGCTACAGCTAAACAAAGTAGTTGTGGGAGGAGATACTGAGGGCTCTAAAAAGGGGAGTTCAAGGGTGGTGATAAAGGGAGAGCAAAATGAGACAGAGGAGAAAGAAAGAGCAGAGAGTGGAGCTGGAAAAACAAATGTTACTATAGAGTTGAATGGCATAAACTATGCCAAGCTAAAAAAACTCCTACAGATAATTGAAAACAATTCCAGGTTAATGGATGTTGAGTCTCTTCAGTTTAACCTAGAAGGTGGAGTAGCTAGCATGGATATAACTTTGTATTATTTATAGGCTATGGAAAAATTAGAAAATATTACAATAAAAAAACAAAATCATTTATTGCTTACGGTAGTATCTGTGCTTGTTGTCTTGGGTGTTATTTTTTTGATTTATGATATTTTATTTTTACTCCCAAGTAGACAGCTAAACATGGACTTGGAGAGTGACACCTTTGTCATTAAAAAGATAAAGCTAAATTATGAGGATTTTGACATAGAAGAAGATGAGAAAATGCGAATTGAAATAAGTGAATATGAATTTAATAAAGAAGGTTTAAAAATAGGAAATGAAAAGCCATTTGGCGAATAGGTTTATGATAAACAATGAAGAGTTGTTAAATTTACTTAAACAGAAAAATAAATTAAATACCGATCAGGAGCAAAAGATAAAGGAGTTATTAGAGAAGGGTGGTAAAACCCTGGAGGAAATAGTGATAAGTGAAAAGATGGTTGATACAGAAGAGCTGACTCAGATAAAAGCTGAATATTCTAAATTGCCCTATATTAGTCTTGCCAATAAAAAGATTGATGAAACAGTTCTGAATAGAATTTCAAAATTTGTGGCTGACAACTATAAGGTGATTTGTTTTGATATACAGGGAGAGGCCATGAAGGTTGGATTTGTGGATCATGACAATTTCAAGGCAATTGAGGCTATTGATTTTCTAGCAAAAGAGGCGGGATTATCTGTAGAGCATTATCTGATGTCAAAAGAGAGTTTCAAGGAGGGCTTTAGTCAGTATGTTTCAGCCAACAAGGAGATTTCTTCAGCTCTTGAAACTCAGGAAGAAAAAGACAAGGAGTCTCTAGATGTAGAGGAGAGCCAGGAGGAGCTAACAGAGGTTATAAAGAGCGCTCCAGTAATCAGAATTGTTTCAGTAATTCTAAGGCACGCCATCGAGGGAGGTGCTAGTGATATTCATATTGAACCGTTACCTAAGGAGGTGAGAGTTCGTTATAGAATCGATGGAATATTACACACTTCGCTTGTTTTGCCTAGGAATGTGCATGATGCCATTGTAGCCAGGATAAAGGTGATGGCAAATCTAAAGCTCGACGAAACCAGAGTGCCACAAGATGGCAGAATGAGGCTGACTGTTAATGAAAAAGAATTTGATTTTCGTGTTTCTACATTACCGTTAGTGGGGATTGAGAAAGTAGCTATTAGAATATTAGATACATCAAAGGGTGCTCCAAAGCTTGAAGAGTTGGGATATCAGGGAGAACAGCTTGAAAATATAAAAAAGAGCATAATAAATACAGAGGGTATTATAATAGTTTGCGGTCCTACCGGAAGTGGTAAGTCAACTACACTTTTTTCAATTATGAATATAATGAACAAGGAGGGTGTAAATATTGCCACACTTGAAGATCCAGTAGAGTATCAGATCAAGGGCATAAACCAGTCTCAGGTTAAGCCTGAAATAGGCTATACTTTTCCTGCTGGTTTGCGCTCTTTTTTGCGTCAGGATCCGGATATTATCATGGTTGGAGAGATTAGAGATCCGGAAACAGCCGAGCTGGCAATCCATGCGGCACTCACAGGTCATTTGGTTCTCTCTACCTTGCATACTCTCGATGCTATCGGCACAATTGCACGTTTTATTGACTTGAAGATAGAGTCATTCTTGGTTGGAGCCACACTGAAGTCAGTAGTAGCTCAGAGATTAACTAGGAAGATATGTGATCATTGTAAGGTGAAAGCAAAACTGCCAGAAAAGTATGCGGATGAAATAAAAACTAGTATAAACAAGGTTGATAAGGGTTATGTGAAAAATTTAGTTCCTGATTATGATCTGGAGAGTATGGTTTTTTATAAAGGTAAAGGTTGCCCACGTTGCGGAAATACTGGTTATTATGGCAGAGTGGCTATTGCTGAAATACTAATGATAAATGATGAGGTAAAAGACGCCATAATCAACAAGCCCAAAAGCATTACCGTAGATGAGGTTTTGAAAAATCAGAACTTTGTAACCATAAAACAAGACGGTATTATCAAGGCTCTCCAAGGCAAGACTTCAATAGAGGAGGTGTTGAGAGTGATGAGAGACTAAATAAGGGTGATAAAAATCAAACATCAAAATGTGATAAACGGAAATACTACTGATGCAAAATGACAAAGAAGCTAGCCTGTTGGATAAGCAGGAACTCAAAAAGGAATTTATAAGCAAGTTGATTAAATATTTATAAAAAATAAAAAATAATTTTTTACATTTTAGATTGCATTTTGATTTTTGAAATTTGCATTTTGATTTTTATATATTATGGCTAAAAAAATTAAAATTTTATTGATAGAGGATGATCAGTTTTTGCTTGGCATGTATTCTACAAAGTTTGAAATAGAAGGATATATTGTTGTTACAGCAGAGGACGGTCTTACAGGCCTGGAATTAGCGGCCTCCGAGTCTCCGGATATTATCTTGCTTGATATAATGCTTCCGAAGATGAATGGCCTTGATGTATTGGAGCAATTGAAGTCTAACGCAGGATTAAAAAAGATTCCGGTTATCCTCCTGACCAATCTTAGTCAAAAGGACGAGATAGAAAGAGCACTCAAGATGGGAGCCAATGATTACCTGATAAAAGCCCACTTCATGCCTTCTGAGGTGGTAGGAAAGATAAAGAAAGTTTTGAAATAGATTAACTCAAAATACTTTCCTGCTTGTTTGGCAGCTATTAATCGTTATGTCTTTATTTAAATACAAAGCAATACACAAGGAAACCGACAAGCATGTTGTCGGTATGGTTGATGCTGCGTCTGAAGCAGAGGCAGTGAAGGCTCTTCAGGAGAGAAACTATGAGATACTGTTTTTGTCAGAAGAGCGAGGTTCGTCGATTGATCAGTTTTTATTTAAATTAACCAGAATAAAAAACAAGGATATTGTGATTTTTGCTAGGCAATTTTCTGTTCTGATTTCAGCTAGTGTGACCCTGGTTAATTCCTTGAAAATTCTAGTTGATCAGATTGAAAATGTGAGATTCAAGTCTATAATTCAGAGCATGGCCAATGATGTCGATGCTGGAATGAAGCTGTCTGATGCTCTAGCTAAGCATCCTACAGTCTTTAGCAAATTTTTTATAAACGTAGTGCGTTCAGGAGAGTCGAGTGGAAAACTAGACGAGGTGCTGGAGTATCTGGCTGATGAGCTGGAAAAGGATTATGATATGACTGCCAAGATCAAGGGAGCAATGATATACCCGGCTTTTGTTCTGACTGGTCTGGTTTTTGTTGGTATAT
>CAYWNT010000020.1:8539-11752 GCA_964459725.1 uncultured Gammaproteobacteria bacterium | reverse complement strand
GTGTTATGTGTTATGTGTTATGTGTTATGTGTTATGTGTTATGTGTTATGTGTTACGAGACAGCTACTTTCCACAACACTTCTTATATTTCTTACCACTCCCATCCGTCATACGACAGGACTCCGCTTTTTTTGTACAAAAATTTTAATTTATTTTCCACAACATTGCTTGTATTTCTTTGGAGTTCCGTCTTCGTTTTTCGCTCCGCATGGGCAAGGATCGTTTCTTCCTACTTTTTTACCGTCTTCTGTTTTTGCTTTTTCACGAACTGTGTCTACTGCTTTATTGTTTGAGCTGTCATTGCTTGATTTGAAACCTGAGAAACTTGAAGAGTTAGAGCTCATGACCTTTTCCGGTGCGCTAAATTGCTTTGCCCTCTCAGAAAGGCCTGGAGCTTTAATCTCAGAAGCACTCTCTCTATGCATCATTCCAATCTTGTAAACACTGTATACCACTTCTTTATCAATCAGATTATTAAGCTGGTTATATAGTCCATAAGCCTCTTTTTTGTACTCTATTAGAGGATCTCTCTGTCCATACCCTCTGAGACCTATCCCCTTTCTCACACTAGAAACGGCCTCCAAGTGCTCAACCCAAAGCGTATCTATTGATCTTATAAGAATTGATTTTTCAATTTCGAGCCAATTAACACCCACTTCTTTTGTCTTTGCTTTCAGCTCGCTATATGCCTTCTCTGCCAAGGCGAACAAATTTTCAATTATCTCGGTGCGAGCATGAGCCTGGTCTAGCTTTTTGTTTACTTCTTTGAATTTAGTTTTTATGTCATTTTTTACTTGCTCTCCAACAGGGAAAATAGTTGAAGCTACTTGATATATTTCGTCAACATCCCAATCCTTGATATCTTCAGATGCAGTATGGAAGCTAACAACCTGCTCGATCTCATTCTCAACCATAACCAATATCATCTCACTCAGGGTAGCGCTTGCCTTTTTGTCTTCTCCACTTTCCTTTAGTTCTTTTTCTCTTTCAAAAACCTCTAGGATATTTAGACGTTTTCGATAAACCGCTTCCCTGTGCTTATTTATTACGTCATCATATTCAACCAAGTGTTTACGTATGTCAAAATTATTGCCCTCCACCTTTGTCTGAGCTGACTCAATAGATCTAGAAATAAGCTTATTCTCGATTGGCATGTCTTCTGGTACCTTGAGAGTGGTCATAATAGCTTTCATCCTGCCTCCACCAAAAATTCGCATCAAATCATCATCCATAGACACGAAAAACTGCGAAGATCCTGCATCCCCCTGACGTCCTGCTCTACCTCTCAACTGATTATCTATGCGCCTTGACTCATGTCTTTCTGTACCTACAACATGTAATCCTCCTAGCTCTTTCACTTTTTTACGATCCTCTTCCCATTCCTTGTACTCGTGTGTCTCCTTTTCAGGCTCAATACCTCCAAGCATAATATCCACACCACGACCAGCCATATTGGTCGCAATAGTAATAGCACCAAACTTACCAGCATCTGCTATAATCCTAGCCTCTTTGTCGTGATTTTTGGCATTTAGAACATTTGGGTGCAAGCCCTCTCTCTCCATCATGTCTGCTAAAAGCTCATTTTTTTCTATAGATATAGTTCCGATCAATACCGGCTGCCCCTTCTTGCTTCTTTCCTTAGTGTCTGCAATAACTGCTTTGTATTTTCCCATCTCTGTTCTATATATCAGATCATTTTTGTCATCACGAACTTTAGATCTGTGAGTTGGGATAGAAATAACCTCTAGATTGTAGATCTTTTTAAATTCTTCTGCTTCAGTCGCGGCTGTTCCAGTCATTCCTGACAGCTTCTCATACATCCTGAAATAATTCTGAAAGGTAATGGTAGCCAGCGTCTCTGACTCTCTCTGAATCTTCACACCCTCCTTGGCCTCGATCGCCTGATGAAGTCCCTCACTGTATCTCCTGCCCTGCATCAAACGCCCAGTAAACTCATCTACAATTATAACCTCATCCTCTCTGACTATATAATCTCTTTCTTTTTTAAACAACGCCAGAGCTTTCAGGGCTTGTTCTATATGATGAACCTCGCGAATACCACCGGTTGTATAAATATTATCAACACCGAGCCATTTTTCCATTCTGGCAATTCCACCCTCGGTAAGTGTCGCTGCCTTCATCTTCTCATCAACATTATAATCCTCATTTTCCTTTAGCCTCTTCACTAGCTCGGCAAATTTATAGTACTTATCAGTTGATTCTTCTGCCGGAGCGGAAATAATCAGAGGAGTTCTAGCTTCATCGATCAAGATAGAATCGATTTCATCCACAATGGCATAGTAGAAGCCTCGCTGAACCATAGCATCCAGACTCGGAGCCATATTGTCCCTCAAATAATCAAAACCAAACTCATTGTTTGTGCCATACACAATATCACAAGCATAGGCTTCCTTTCTTTCAACCACACGGAAATGCCTTAGTCTTTTGTCATACTGGTCTTCATTTGTGTACTCAGGATCATAAACGAGTGCCTGGTTACTTATAATAACACCCGTGCTCATACCTAGGGCATGATACACACGAGCCATCCATCCTGCTCCAACCTGTGACAAATAATCATTAACAGTAATAAGCTGAACTCCTTTGCCAGTCAGAGCGTTTAGATACATAGGCAATGTAGCTACCAAGGTTTTTCCTTCACCGGTTTTCATTTCAGCAATCTGACCGCGAGATAACACAATACCACCTACAAGCTGCACGTCATAATGCCTCTGGCCCAGTGTCCTCTTGGCTACTTCTCTAACAACTGCGAAAGCGTCAGGCAATATTTCATTCAACTTATCCTCCAACTCCTTTTTATCTCTATCCTTTTCTCCTTCCTCTTTTTCCGAAATATCGTAACTAGTATTCTCTGACATATCAACTCCCAATTTCTCCCGAAATTTCTCAGTCATACCCCGGAGCTCTTCATCGCTCATCTTTTCGTATTTCTCCTCCAGTCCGTTGATCTCATCAACTATGAGTTGAATTTGACTTATTATTTTTTTATTGGGATCTCCAAATATTTTATTCAAAATGCTCATAAATATAAGTAAAGTATAATAATTAACTATTAATAAATGATAAAACCTGCTGGCTAAAGCAGGCAGGAATAACAGAAAATTTTATTTTTTTCTGTTATTGATTAGCATGTATATTATAGAATTTTTCTATATTTAAATCAATAGGGGGTGTAAAGTATGGATTTTCTCT
>CAYWNT010000020.1:0-8439 GCA_964459725.1 uncultured Gammaproteobacteria bacterium | reverse complement strand
ATAATGCCACCCCGGGAAATCATCGAAGTCGTGATCAAAGCTCACCTCACCCTCTCCCAAGAAAACCAATCCTGAATTGTTTTTATAAATCTCCAGGCTCAAACCATATTCCTCACCCTCAAAAGATAAGACATCTCCAAAATACTGACTCTCCTCGTCATCACACTCCTCATCACACTCCTCTCCCGCGTTGTAGTAATACCAAAAACTAATACTCATATCTCCGCTTACCGGCTGAGATAGCTCAACATCAATCATCTCATCGGCCAATTGTAGAGAAATCATCGGTCCCCAATCAGAGACTGTCCATCCGCTATCATCCTCAAGCATGATATCATCATCTCCTTCGCTGTCCCTGGCCGCAAATCCCTCTCCTTCGTCAAAATACCACAAATGAACAACGCCTCCTGTTTCCACCAAGCCTGCGAGACTGACGGGTGATGAAGTGCTATTGAGCCCGAAATCATCATTGTTGATATCCGTATCAATTGTTGATGATGCCTGACTTAATCTCTCTACTGACTCTCCGCTTTCCGGATTTTGTGTAGGCTCACCCTCAAACTCCCCTGCCTCTCCCAATCCGACCAGGTCAACGATAGTTTCACCCTGATCAGAGTAGAGAATGATTGTATTGTCCTTGGCTATTGATTGAGATGTGGAATAATAAGCATCTGGAGTATATCCACCAACATAATCATCGTGGGCAACTAGGTAATACTCCCCGGCTGGCAAGTCTACATTAGAAAATGTTGTTAGTAAATTATACTCGCTACCACTTTTTGTTTTACGAGAAAGTCGATAGTTTTCCAGATTGATGTTCTCATCTGTTGGATTATAAAGCTCAATAAATTCGTCCTTGGTTGTTTCACCGGCTAACTTAATCTCATTAATCACCACGTAATCAGTGATGACTATAGGCAGATCTATCTGCCAGGCGTACGAGGTGCTTGCCGTTGTACTCCCCTGACTCGCTTCGACATAAAAATTATAATTTCCACTACTTAGTCCTTTCAAAACAGTTGTAGTAGCACACTCATCAAGCTCCTCTGTATTAAGCAAGCAAACCAACTCATCATACAACCCTACAATACTTAGCTCAAAAATAGCCTCACTTGTTGTTGAGATCAAAGGCGGAAAACTCACGATATCAATTTCAAGTGTTTCTTCAACCTCTGGAGTAGAGGTCGCCGGAGATGTGGTTGCTTGTTCTGGTTCATCACCAAGTTCAGGAGTACTTGTCGAAGAAGTAGAAGCAACTTGTTCTCCGCCCGCTGGCGGATTATGCTCTTCTTCCTCTTGCTCTTCTTGTTCATTATTGTTCATCGGTACCTGACTAGTAAAATAAGGCAAAGGCTCACGAGTATTGCCTGATAGGTCAGAAACCTCTCCTTGCTCTCCGCCTGCTGGCGGATTATGCTCCTCTTGTTTATTTTGTTCTTGCTCTTCCTGCCTATCTTGTTCTTCTCGCTCTTCTTGTTCTAAACACACCTCCGAATATATCCCCCTCTTATTTTCCCTTGCTTCAATATTTGCTTCCAGGATCTCTTGCTTTCTCTGTTCATCACTTACAAGAGGACAATTCTCCCAGCCTACCTTACAAAAAAACGGCTCAGCCAAACCCTCCCTGACCAGCACTTCATTTACAAACATATCTCCGGCATAAACATACCTGAGAAGTCTGCCATACTTATCGATATCCATATTTTCATCCCTGACCAGCTCAACATCACCCATTCCCAGGAGTGCCATATTGCGACTTCTCGCCACCCAGGCCAAACACTCATCATCCTCACTACCAGCTCCCTTCAATTCCGGAGTATTGATACCAACATACCTAACCCTATCTCCATTCTCCAAATCAATTGTATCCCCATCAATAACATACTTAATTTCCACCTCTTCATCCTTCACCCCTTGTTCTTCTTGTCCTGAGCTTGTCGAAGGAGTCGAAGGATCTTGTTCATCCACTGGCGGATCAACAGTTTCGAAAATCCCAAGAACTTTCTTATCTTCACCATAGAGCATATCTCTTGTTTTGGTCATCAAATCACTCCTGGCCATGAAGAGTCTTTTTTTCTCTGGATCTTGCCAGTTGGAAGCCATAACATAGACACCATCCTCATCCAATATTGCATAGTCCCTTTTTCCTCGCGCAAACACCATATTTGGATTATTAATATTCTCTTCTCGCTCTGCACCCCAAGTCACTACTCCAAAGTTACTCTTCTTACCACCGTCCAGCTTTTTCTCTCCATTAACTATAATATCTTCAAATGAAAATAACTTTTTATCCTCATCCTTATTCCCAAATCTTTTCTGCCACCAATGCTTGATAAATCCTATTTTCTCAATTTCCCTATTATCATCAATCTCCTTAAATTTCTTCATAAAAAAATCAAGCACAGCTACATTATATTCTAGTGCTTGAGGATAAAGGAGGCTCCAGTATTCTTGGTTGACTCTATCATCAATAGAGTACTTGTTTCCAGTACGTTTAATTTGAACTTTAATTATTTTGTAACTATCACAATATACATAATCTCCTACTTTTTTAATATCAATTTTTTCACGTTTTATTTCACAATCTTTTATCTGATCTTTTTCGATTGTATCTTTGCTGAAAAAATTATAATGAGTATAGCTTGCCAGCTCATCAAAGGCCTGACCAAGGCTATCTATCTTTCTGGGCCTTGCTTCACTAGCATAAACCTTACCATTTTTTCCCACCCAAGCCTCATAAGGATCACCAAAGGGATGAGCATCGTTCCTGGTATGCGCTGGCACACCCATATCCTGAACAAGGTGCAGAATGTGTCCAATGCCCTGAAATGCTCTTTTGTAGTCCTTATTTCTATATGCTTCTATAATAGTTCCTTCATCATAGTCATACTGTCCCGCACCGTTTTGATTCCTGGCCCACTCCTTAGTAGACCTGCCGCTTAAAATCAGGTTATTCAAGCCCTTTCCTGTTTCTGGATTATAAAAATGATTAATATATCGCGGATCCTTGTCCTCTTCGATCGAACCTTCTGAGATCCAGGTGCCTTGCTCTGGAGTCAGAGTATTTTCATATTTGCTGTTATAAAAAACAATAGCCACCCCAGTCAGGCCAGGATGGGCTATTTTATTATCGTATGCCATTACCATTGCCGGAAACAAAAATATAATTACAGAGATAAAATATTTAATTTTTTTTATAACATCCATTGTTTTATAGAGATTCAATTTGCCAATATCCCTTCTCATCTTTTATAAAATCAATTGTATAAGGTGGGTCTTTTTCAGGATTCATATCTTTATCGTAATATATGAAACTTGCATAATTGTCATATCTTTCTTCTTTTTCCTCTATTAATTCATCTACTTCGGGAATTGTTTTGTATAATCTCATCATTTCTGGATTATTAAACTCCTCTCTATACTCCTCCTTCGACTCTCTCCAAATATACTCCAAAGCCTTTTCAGTATCTCCGGCCAGTATTGCTTTTCTAAAATCTACGTAAACCTCCTCAGGAGTGTTTTTTGCTGGAGTGTTAATGTACTGAGGCCCCACAATTTCTTTCAGCTCATCTTCTGTGTACCACTTGCCATCATACTCATACATTGGGACATCCACAGCTGTTTTTAGTTTTGATTCATAAACGAGCCAGCCGGCACATGCCAACAAAAAAAGGAAGACAACTATCCCAAAAATTAACGCTAAGTTTTTATTCTTCATAAACAAAAAATTAATTAATAATTCTGTTCTAATTCTATAACAATCAACTATCTGGGTCAATGAAATACAACCCCCTGCTCCTACATCGAGTCTATCTGCCAGTTGCCCTCTGAATCTTTTATGAAGTTTATTGCATAAACTGCCTTGTTTGTATTATTTTCGTAATAATACGCGGCCAGGTTATCATAAATCTTGTTTTGCATAATCTTCACAGGAAATTTGCTGGTCCATATACTTAATCCATCATCATCAATAATACTTTTGTAGATACCTCTCTTATTTTCATTGATCTGACTCAAGGCCAAATCAATATCCCCATTTAGTAGCGCCTTCCTAAAAGTAGTATAGACCTCCTCTGGAGAATTTTTTGTTTCTTCTTTGTCTTTTTGGATTTCTTCTTTCGGCGTATACCATATGCCTCCCCATTTAATCTCATCACCAGGCTCAATTATCCCCTGAACTATCACTATCCACAAGGACAAAAACCAGAGCATAACTCCAATTATAATACCTATTTTTCTAAAAACCATTTTTACTTTTTCCATAAACTTATTTAATACTTATAATTTAAAATTAAATACACAAAATGATAATTGTGAATTCAAGTTTATTCTACAATATAGGGCATGAAATTTATTTAAATTTTTTTTAAAGCGATAATAAAGCATTTCTGCGACTAAAACATGACCCCTTTACAAGAAATTTTTTATATGATTAAATGAAAAAAAATAAACATTATCTGTTCATTTCTATTTATAAGGAGATAAAATGCTTTCCGAAGAGGAAAAAGAAGAATACATAAAAAATGTCATTGCGCTCAGAAAAGACCGCGCAAATTGCACAATAAAAGATTACGACAAAAAAGTTATAAAGGAGGTTTGGCCGGAGCTACCAGAAGACGAGGCAAAAAAATTAGCCGCTAATATCATGCTCATCTTTCGAATGACTGAAGCAGTGGAAAGCTTTGTTCCACCCCAAGGCATTCTTAATCTTCATGAATTTCTAAAAAAATATGGAAAAAAAATGGTGGGCGATGAGGAATCAAAAATTCTCGCCATTGAAATACTAAATAGAGAGAGAAAAGAAAAATCTCCAAACATTGAAATCTTATTCTAACCCAAACATAACCCTCTGGAAATCCGGAGGGTTGTTTTTTTTGAATAAAAAAAAGAGGAGAGGCACGATTTTCTGTGCTCTCTCCTCGCTCTTGGGGTAAGATAATTAGCAGTTTACTGCTTGCTGCAACTCTGGGCCTGCAGCAGCCCTCTTTTTAGTTCTCCTGAGGGCGATTTTTGCATTATGCAGCTCCAAAGCCTTATTGTAGGCCTTCTGAACTACACATTGCGCAATCATTCGGCCTTCGATTTCTACTTCAATTTCCTCGACAGGCACGATTTCTCCCTCGCTTTCAAAGGCGTCAAGGATAGCCGCACCAGCCTCTTTGAGATCTGCTTTACGCTCCCGGATAAGATCCCAACAAGCCTCCATGAGATGCTTGAAGGACAACCTTCTGTCCTGAGAGAAGTATTTGACCGAAATCTCTTTTGCTACAATAAAGAAATCCTTCTTGAATTCCTCTGAATTTCTAATTGTCATTTCAGCTTTTTCTCGAGAAATATTCTCCTGCCATTTTTTTGCATTTTTCTCGCGCAATTCATGATATACACGATTTACAATACCGTGAAAAATTGGCTGGTCGTCAAAAAAATTCTCTTCCTTTTCAAGCATCTTTCTGACTTCCTCAAGTTTGGGCATTTTGTGGCCATCAACCATTCCGCTGATAACTGATAAAACTTTTCCTCTTTGCCCTTTTTCATTCGCCTCATATTTCCTGGCTAGCATTATAGCCTTAATTACGTCTCCCTTTTTTGTCATGACAACGGGGAGTTTTTGGTTTTCAACAACCGCAAGAGCAATCACGTCATTTTTCAGGGTATTATCCCTCCTGAGCATTTCTCTTACTTGTTTTACTGTTCCTCTAAACTTTTCCCCACTCAAAGTTAATTCTGTCATGACACTTCCTCCATGTTGAATCCGTCAAAACGAATTCGTCCCCAGCAAGGGACCTTTATTAGGTATTACTACAAAAACTATAAAAATAAAAAGATCAGTTAATATGTAAATATAGCATAAAATGTAAATAATGTCAAGTAAATTACCCACTATCTTCTCATATTTTGCTAATATTAAGTAAATAAAAAATAGAGCACTAGCCCTATTTATATTAAAATTTTATAAATTTTAGATTATTCTCTTGCCCTCCCTACAAAGACAGACCTACATGCTTTAGCTCCCTTCTGAGCTCCTTGCAGTTCGGTAATATTGCCTCTACGTGGGCCCAAAACCTCCTTGAATGGTTAAACTCCTTTAAATGACAAAGTTCATGCACCACAATATACTCTGCAATGATTCTTGGTAGATATACGATTTTATAATTGATATTTATATTTCTCTTTCTAGAACAACTCCCCCATCTTGTCTTTTGATTTCTGATTGATACCCTATTTAAACCAAATTTATTATTCTTGTTGTGCTTCTCGATGATTTCTTGAACAATTTTTCGCGCCTCTTCTTTCTTTCTAAGATAATCATCTCTGCCCAGTGTTACCAATTCACTTTTTCCACGTTTTAAAAACAAGCTAATCTTCTTGAATAGCCAATCTGCTTTTTCTCTCAAGAATTTTTCAACAACATTTTCCGATACTCTATATGGCATAGTCACGACCACACTAGCATCACAATAAACCGCGATCCTCACCCTTTTTGCTCTTTTGCTTTTTTTAATTTTGTAATCAATTTCCTTGTCGCCAATTTTAATACTTCTTTGCATAAAAATCTTAATTAAAGAGAGGAAAAGTTATTATTCGATATTCCAAGTCCTAAATTTCTCATCACATTGAAAGCATCCCCGGGTCGACCAAGGAAATACCTCTTTGAATCAGCCGGATTTATGTACCAAGCTTCTCCTGCTCCTTCTACTTGTAAAAATATCTTGCCCTTTTGCGCTTCGGCAAAACTTGAATCTAGACTCTCTCTAGCTCCACCTCCTTTGACGGGATCGAAACCGCCTTCTACCTCTGACTTATCGCTATGTCCATCCCCATCACTATCCGGATTGTTCTTATCTGTTCCTAGCGCATCTTCCAGAAGGTCAGACAAACCATCACCATCACTGTCCACGCCTGAAAGCTCTCCTAACCCTACCGGGATTTTCTCCAAATTCACCTGGCTTATTCCTATGCCCTGGTCTCTCATCACCCCGAAAGCATCATCCGGTCTGCCCAATGAATACATTTCTTCGCTTGTCGGACTTACATAATATGCCTCTCCATTCTCCTCTACTCTCAAAATAATCTTGCCCCTCAAAGAGCTGTGCATATTGCTGTTATTAATCTTTATCGGTCCTAAGTCTATAGTATTTGATTCAGACGAAACTGGTTGCGCTGAATCTTCTGTAGAATCAATTACCACTTCAGCATCTACCGTGTCACTAGCCTCTTCTACATCATCTATCACCACCGGGTCAACAGCCAATGTCCTAAAGCTCATATATTCAGTTTCTCTTTCCTGGGCATTATTTGTAGATAATATTTTGTAATAATAAATTTCACCAGGAGTGAGTTCCTCCAGGCTCACCTCATGAATACTCGCACTAGAATCAGAAAATGACTCCGGTGTTTGGGTCATAGCACCCTCCTTCAGTAATAACTCACCACCAGTTTCTACTCCTGTTTCCCAGGAAATTATAGCTGTGGTAGAGCTTGTTAATTCTATATTTACGCCACTTATTTCAAAACTATCCCTTTCAACTTCGTCTTTATAAACAATAATTTCTGTGCTAGTTGAATTATTCTCATAATCAATTTCTGTTAGCACTTTATATTTATTGACATCAAATAACACTGACTGCTCTCCAGCCACACTAAAATATCCATTAAACGTATATGTAAATTCTTCATCCGGATCCATTGGCTCGGCCACTGTCGGATAATCATTAATAGATGATGAAGTAATTACAAAATTCTCAAGGCTATGCCAAATGTCCTTCCCTCCGGTAAAATCACTTAACTCATGCAAACCATCCTGAGAAACAAGGGCCACATCGCCTATGTTTTTTATGACTATATCTATTTGCACTTCTTCTTCCTTTAGCGGCCTGACAATACTAATATTTACAGAACTTATCTCTATGTCGACATTTTCATCTGAAATTACTTCCACCTCTGCCTCTAGTAAATTATTATCCTCACTTGTCTCGTCTACTCTATCCTCTTTGTCTATCTCAAATGAAAGACTCTTCACTCCTGTGCTTGTAAACTTCCCTTCGAACACATAAGAAAAACTCTCACCAGACATAACAGGACTATCAGGAGATATTTCCGGATATATGACACTAGACACATTAAAATTCTCAAATGAATACATAACATCCTTTGTGCCAAAATCAACCATCATATTGGAACTGCCATTATTCTTTGCTTCCACAGTAATAATAGCGTCTTGATTCAAAGCAGGAGTAACCGGACTAACCGTAATACTACTCACAGCCAAATCACGAAGAGAATCCTCATCCACCTCCGCCGAAACAAAGCTAAAAGAGAATAAAAAAACAAATAAGAGTAAAATAATCTTCTTCATAAATTTAAACAACCAACTAACACTCAGTGTTATGAGTTATGAGTTATGAGTTATGAGTTATGAGTTATGAGTTATGAGTTATG
>CAYWNT010000019.1:0-12933 GCA_964459725.1 uncultured Gammaproteobacteria bacterium | reverse complement strand
GGAATTGTGGACGATGAGATAATTACTGGAGAGTGGAGCTTTGATAATATTTTATATATTTCTACTAGTTCTACTTCAACCGCGCTTACTGTCAATCAGTCAGGAGCAGGTAATATTGTTGAGTTTAGGAGAGGAGCTTCCACATCTTTTGCAGTGCTTGCCAATGGTCAGGTTAGTTTTGAAAATTATACTTTCCCAGTAGCAGATGGTAGTGCTGGTTATATTTTGAAGACAGATGGTTCAGGGGCTCTATATTGGGGACTGGATAATATAAGCTCAGGAGCGGATGGTTTATGGTCAACTTCAACTGGAAACTTGATTCATCCGACAGATACGGCTTCTGTTATTGTGATAGGTGGCAATGCGACTACAACCACTGGTTTTGATTTTGAGGTGATTGGCGCATCTCAGTTTAGTGATATCAGCTTTACAGGGTCTATCCAGGGTGGAGAATGGTCTGGGGATTTTGTGGCAAATACTGATCAACTTTATTTGGATAATGCTTCTGGTTACTTTGGTATTGGCACTGCAACACCGGATTCTGTTCTTACTGTATTTGGTGGAGCAGGAGCTGATCTATTCAGAGTAGCAACAAGTACTAATGACGCTATTTTCCATATCGGACAAAATGGTCATATTGGTATAGGAACTACTAGCTCAAATTATAACTTTGCAGTAGATGGTACTTTATATGCAGACTCAATTTATACTTCCAATTCTACTTTCGGAGATATGCAAGTGGAGGGAAGTTTGTATTTAGATATAACAGGAGACCCAACTCACGTTGGTTCTATTACAGATGATGATGGCGCAACTACATCACTAGATGGTGCAAGAGATATTTATGTTTCCGGTCAATACGCTTATGTGGCAAGTCAAGTTAACAGTGGGGTAGAAATACTTGATATTTCAGATCCAACCAATCCAACCCATGTAGGCTCTATCGAAGATGATGAAACTACAGCGTTAAATGGGGCTCAAGGTATCTATGTCTCCGGAAAATATGCTTATGTGGCAGCGGGCGGTGATGATGGTGTAGAAATTCTCGATATTTCAGATCCAACCAATCCAACCCATGTAGGCGCTATTGTTGACCAAGGTGTTACGGCCTTGAATGGCGCTAGGGATATCTATGTTTCCGGTAAATACGCTTACGTAGCTAGTCCCGGTGATGATGGTGTAGAAATTCTCGATATTTCAGATCCAACCAATCCAACCCATGTAGGTGTAATTATAGATGATGGAATTACAGAATTAGATGGTGCGTATAGCATTCATGTCTCCGGTAAATACGCTTATGTGGCGAGTGATATGGACGACGGAGTAGAAATTCTCGATATTTCAGATCCAACCAATCCAACCCATGTAGGTGCTATTACGGATGATAATAGCACGGCGTTGGATGGCGCTAGAGGTATCTATGTTTCTGGTAAGTATGCTTATGTGGCAAGTTATGCTGACGACGGTGTAGAAATTCTTGATATTTCAGATCCAGCTAACCCAACTCACGTAGGTTCCAGTACAGATGATGGTATTAATACGACATTAGATGCACCATGGGATATTTATGTTTCTGGTAAGTATGCCTATGTGGCAAGTTATGGTGATGACGGCGTAGAAATTCTAGACATTTCAGATCCAACCAATCCAACCCATGTAGGCTCTATTGAGGACGATCTGACTACTGAACTAGATGGGGCAAGTAGTATTTATATTTCAGGAAAATATGCCTATATTACAAGTGCTGTTGACGATGGTGTAGAAATTCTAGAAATTCCAGGCATTGACGCTCCAGTGGCAAATATAGGAAGTTTAGCAGTAGACGGACTCAAGGTAAATAATGGAGCGAATTTTACTGGAGATGTTAATATTACCGGAGGATTTATAGTGGGTCCAAATGGATTTATGTCTCAAGGAGCGGGCAGTATATACGCCAGTTCATCTGATACTTTACTTTCTGTTAGACAGAGTGGAACAGGTGATTTATTAAAACTTAATGGTCAAGGAAGCAGTAATTTGGTGTTTTCAAGTACAGGCTTTCTAGGTTTAGGCGCTGATAACCCTGATCAACTACTCCATATGTATAGCGCTAGCTCTGATTCTGTTACTCACTTTGAAACACTAATATCTAGTTCAAGTGTTACAGCAAGTCCATCCTCTTTTTCAAATAACACTTCTACCGGAACCGTTGCCTGGGCAGATATGAACAATGTGGTTAGTAGTGATGATAATTATGCCTCTACTACGATAAATGACACTTCAAGTTATATTTTAATGGCTACTAATACCGGTATTTCCATTCCGGCTGGAGCCCAAATTGATGGAATTGAAGTAAAAATAGAAAAAAATTCTCAATTTTTTTGGATTTATGATGAGTTAGTTAGTTTGATAAAAGGAAATAGTATAATAGGAGACAATAAAAAGATAAATACATATTGGTCATGGGGTCCGGATGCTACTTCAACTTATGGAAGTGTAATAGATACTTGGGGTGAATCATGGACTGTTGATGATATTAATAGTTCTGATTTTGGTGTGGCTGTGCAAGCTAATAATATAGAAGCGTTTGGTTTATACGCTCGAATAGACCAAATCCAAATAACAGTTCATTACTCATTCAGAACTAATTGGGCTCTCGGTGTCGACAAAAGCGACAACCACTCATTCAAATTATCTAACTCATCTGGAGTAGGCTCTGCTGATATGCTTACGGTAAACACTTCCGGATATTTAGGACTTGGCACCTCTAGCCCAGACGTCCTTCTCCACATCGGTTCATCAACTCCAACGTACGTAAATGCTTACAATGATTCTTTTTTCTCAGGCTCAGCCGAGATTGGTAACCTGCTTTATGTAAATGGAACAGGTTCTTCAACCATTGCCGGATCTCTAGAAATAAATGACCTTCTCCATGTTGCTGGAGCAGGCACTTCTACTATTTCAAATAACTTACACGTCCAAGGTGCACTTAAAGTAGGACCAGGTTCAACCTATATTGATACTGACTCTATTTCATTTAGCGGCGCATCCAGTATTAGCACTCTAGCCGGAGCTCTAGCTATCTCACCAGCTGCTGGAAATAATCTGGATATTAACTTAAGCGGCACTGGAGATCTGGCAGTAAACACTGATCAATTATATCTAGACACCAGTACTGGGTATTTAGGTATTGGTACAACAACTCCAAACACAACTCTCACAGTATTTGGTGGAGTAGGTAATGACCTATTTAGAGTAGCGACTACTACTAATGACGCTATTTTCTATATAGGGCAGAATGGTCATATTGGCATAGGAACAACAACTTCAGGTTATAATCTCGCAGTGGATGGAACTCTATACGCTGATTCGATCTATACTTCCAACTCTACTTTCGGTGACATGCAAGTAGAAGGAAGTTTGTATTTAGATATTACAGGTGATCCTGCTCATGTGGGAGCTATTACAGATGATGGTGCAACTACATCGCTAGATGGAGCATCAGGAATTTATGTTTCAGGGAAATACGCTTATGTAGCAGCTAATGATGATGATGGAGTAGAAATTCTAGACATCTCAGATTCTGCTAATCCAGCTCATGTAGGTTCTATAGAAGGAATTAATGGTGCAAAAAGTATCTACGTTTCAGGAAAATACGCTTATGTAACAGCAACAATGGCTAGTAGAGTGTATATTTTGGATATTTCTGATCCGACCAACCCAATCATTACAGGTTTTATTGCAGATAGTGCAGAGACGACATTGAGCATGCCGGAAGATATTTATGTTTCAGGAAAATATGCTTATGTAACAGCAATAAATGAAAATGGAGTAGAAATTCTAGACATCTCAGACCCAGCTAATCCAACTCATGTGGGATCAATTACAGATGGTGCTACTACTACTTTAGCCGCACCAGGAGCTATCTACGTTTCAGGAAAATATGCTTATATAACATCAGGCATGTTTGAGGAAGGTGTAGAAATTTTGGATATTTCAGATCCAGCCAATCCGACTCATGTGGGATCTATTACGGATGATGCTACTACAACCCTAGAGGGAGCAAGCGGTATTTATGTTTCAGGAAAATATGCTTATGTGGCAGGAATGCTTGCCGTAGAAATTCTGAAAATCTCAGACGCTGCTAATCCTATCCATGTAGGTTCACTCGTTGATGATGGAAATACTGCATTATCCGGAGCAGCTAGTATTTACGTTTCAGGAAAATATGCTTATGTGGCAAGTATTGGTGATAACGGCGTGGAAATTTTGGATATTTCAGACCCTGCTAATCCTGCTCATGTAGGTTCAATTATTGATGATGTAAATACAGAATTAGAAGCAGCAAGTGATATTTATATTTCTGGAAAATATGCTTATGTAGCAGCCGGTGTTGATGATGGTGTGGAAATTTTGGAGATTCCAGGGATTGATGCTCCTGTGGCAAATATTGGTAGTTTAGCAGTAGATGGACTTAAGGTAAACAACAGAGCTGATTTTAATGGTGATATTACTGTTACTGGAGGATTTATGGTTGGCCCAAATGGGTTTATGTCTCAAGGAGCAGGTAGCATATATGCCAGTTCATCTGATACTTTGCTTCTAATTAAACAAAACGGAACAGGCGATTTATTAAAACTTAATAGTCAGGGTGAAAGTAATTTTGTATTTACAGGCGCAGGCTTATTAGGTCTTGGCACAGAAACACCAGATCAGTTATTACATATATATAGCGCTAGCTCTGATTCTGCAATTCATTTTGAAACACATGTAATAACTTCAAGTGTAACATCAAATCCTACATCTTTCTCAAATAACACTTCTTCCGGGGCAGTTGCTTGGTCAAACATGAATAATGTGACTAGTAGTGATGATAATCGTGCTACCGCTACATTAGATAATAATTCAACTTATATCTTGATGGCAACTAGTACTGGAATTTCTGTTCCTGCCGGAGCAATTATTGACGGTATCGAAGTAAAAATAGAGAAAAGTTCTACTAATAATATGGTTCGAGATAACTTAGTTAGTCTTATAAAAGAAAATGTAATAGTTGGAGAAGATAAAAGTTCGGGCGGATCCTGGCCAAATGGCACTGATGCTACTTCTACTTATGGAAGTGCAACTGACAGATGGGGCGAGGCATGGAATGCGGATGATATCAATAGTTCCAATTTTGGTGTAGCAGTACAGGCAGCCCATGTATTTACTAGTAGCCCAGCTAGGATTGATCAGATTTTAATAACAGTACATTACACACTTGAAACTCATTGGAATTTGGGAATCGATAAGAGTGATAATCATTCATTCAAGCTGTCCAGCTCATCAACACTGGGAACATCTGACATGCTTACAGTAAATACAGCTGGCCAACTAGGACTAGGCACATCCAGTCCTGACGTTCTCCTTCACGTTGGAACTTCGACTCCAACTTATGTTAACGCCTATAACGACTCTTTCTTCTCAGGTTCAGCCGAGATTGATAACTTGCTTTACGTAAACGGAACAGGCTCTTCAACTATTGCCGGATCTCTAGAGATAAACGACCTTCTCCATATTGCTGGAGCAGGAACTTCTACTATTTCAAATAACTTAAATGTTCAGGGCACATTGAAGGTTGGCACAGGTTCAGTTTATATCACATCCAATTCTATAGTATTTGCAGGAGGAGCTACTTATGGATCAAGTGGAGATATCACATTACCAGCAGGTGGAGATTTTGTAATAAACGGTAATCAATTATATTTAGATAGCACTACTGGTTATTTTGGTATTGGTACTACAACACCAGATGCAGAATTGCTAGTAGATGGAACTGGTAGATTTGATGAATTGTGTTTTGGTGGAAGTTGTATAAGTAGTTGGGCAGGCGCTGGTGCTATAGACGGATCAGGAGTAGGCGGCCAAGTAGCTTACTGGTCTGATGCTAATACTCTTACTTCTGAATTAGAGCTCTCAGTCACCAGAGGTGGAACAGGCAGATCAAGCTGGACTCCAAGCGCTATAGTCATAGCCTCAACTACAGGAACTGACCTAGCCCAAATTGCTACAGGAACTAATGGGCAAGTCTTGAAGATTGTAAACGGAGTTCCGACTTGGAGCGCTACTAGTACTGGAGGAGTGCACCCACTACTAGGAACCGATCATTCAGATACAAATTCCGGAGCAACTCCAGCTCAAGGGGACTTGATAATCAGAAATGGAAGCAACCAATGGGATAGGTTGGCAGCAAGTACAACAGGAAGTCTCTTAACTATGTCCGGAGGAATGCCGGTCTGGACTTCTACTACAACCCTAAATATCAATTTAGATGACACTACGGGTATCCTCTCAGCTGTTCGTGGCGGTACTGGCCTTTCATCGATTGACCAAGGAAATATATTGGTAGGAGGAGCAGGAAATACTATGTCTGCTACTTCAAGTATATTTGTAGACATAAATGGCAATATTGGTATCGGAACTACAGCGCCTAAACATCTCTTCACAGTTGCTGGACAAGGAGATAGTAGAATGTTCTATGATGAATCTAAAGGAGCATTTAGAGCAGGTTCTGCTGATAGTTCACAATGGAATGATGCTAATGTGGGGAATAATTCTGTAGCTTTTGGAA
The DNA here is from genome assembly GCA_964459725.1 of uncultured Gammaproteobacteria bacterium. Classification (GTDB taxonomy): domain Bacteria; phylum Patescibacteriota; class Patescibacteriia; order Patescibacteriales; family UBA12075; genus CAYWNT01. The sequence continues at coordinate 6,344 of CAYWNT010000019.1, read as the reverse complement.
TGAATAATATTGCAGTTGGTGTAAATTCTGCAGTTTTTGGTGCTGGGAATACGGCTTCAGGATTGGGTGATTCTATATTTGGAGTTGGAAACACTAGTGTTGCCAGAGGAGTATATAATACAGTTATTGGGTGGGATAACCATATCTATGGAGGTGGGCCTATTGCAGCTACAGCTATTGGCTGGGGAAATGTAATAGATAATTCTGGTATTTTGGCAATGGGCAAATATGTATCAGCTTCAAATACAAACAGTATAGCAATTGGTGTAGGTGCGGTTGGTAAGAGTGTTAATAATACAGCCAACACAATCATGTTCTTCATGGGCTCCACCTCTCCAGTCATGACTCTAAACAACGATCAATACGTAGGTATAGGAACCACCACTCCAACCTCAGAACTAACAGTCTACGGCAATATCCTGGTAGAAGCACCAGCAAATACAGATAGATATATCAACTTCGGCACAGCCACTAGTTCAGACGGATACGGACTAAGAGCCAGCAGCACAGGACAAATGCAGATCAAGAATCTAGGCGGAAGCTGGACTAATATCGGTGCCGGGGCTACAGCCTTAAATGACTTAAATGATGTAATTCTAACTTCAGTAATTTCCGGAAATATAGTTTCTTACAACGGCTCTAATTGGGTAAATCTAGCAACCAGCTCCTTAGGCTTTGCCACCACCAGCCACACTCACTCTGGCTTCCAAGCCCTAAACACAGAACTAACAGGACTATCTAGTCTAAGCACTAATGGCATCACAGTCAGAACTTCAAGCGGCAACTACACCGGAAGAACTCTAGCAACCAGCTCAAACATAATTACCATAGTAAACGCAGATGGTATAAGCGGTAACCCAACATTTGATATCAATGAAGCAAATTTAACCCTCGATAATATTGGAGGTACTTTAAGTAATACCAAAGGAGGTACTGGACAGAATTCTTCCGCTTGGACAGGTGTAGTGTATGTAAATGGTGGAACTTGGGGATCAGAAGCAGAACTTTCAGTCGCTAGAGGCGGTACAGGTAAATCAACTTGGACTCCAAGCGCGATAGTCATAGCCTCAACCACAGGAACAGACCTGGCTCAAATAGCTACAGGTACTAACGGCCAAGTTTTGAAGATTGTAAACGGAGTCCCAACCTGGTCAGCAACTAGCACAGGAGGAGCGCACCCGCTATTAGGAACCGACCACAGCGATACTGATTCAGGAGCAACTGTAGCTGACGGCGATCTTCTAATCAGAAACGGAGGGCAATGGACAACTCTAGCTAATGAAACGGACGGAGATGTACTTTGGCTTGCTTCAGGTCTTCCAGCTTGGATTGCCACTTCTTCCTTAGGTTTTGCTGATGTTGGTCACGCTCATGCTGAATATTTAATCGGCTCTAATAATTTGAGCGATTTAACCAGCTCTTCAACCGCCAGAGGCAATCTAGGGCTAGATATTGGTGTAGACATTTTGGCATTTGATCAAGGCTTAAGTGATATTGCTGGTTTGGCCACAACAAGTAATTTGTTCATGATAGCTGATGGTGCTACTTGGGCAACTCAAGATGAAAGTACGGTCAGAACTACTCTAGGTATTAACAATATTTATACTTATGGTATTAACTCGCAAGGTAGTTGGGGAGAGCTTTGGATGAGTGATGGATCTGGACGAGGTCAGTGGAGCGCGACTAATACTCTTGGATTATTGTCGCTATCAGCTATTGACGTCGGTACAGAAGGATATGTTTCATACTATGCTTCCGGAGCTAGACAGTTAACAGCTACTTCATCAATATTTATTTCATCAGATCAGAATATTGGTATTGGCACTACAACTCCAAGCGCCGATTTAGTAGTAGTTGGCACAACAACGGTTACTTCTCAGATATGCCTAGGTGGATCTTGTATCTCTAACTGGGGAGGCGCTGGAGCAATAGACGGAACTGGAGTAGGCGGACAAGTCACTTATTGGTCAGACGCTAATACTCTTACTTCGGAAGCAGAGCTTTCAGTAACGAGAGGTGGTACTGGTAAATCAACTTGGACCGCTGATGCTCTATTGATTGCGTCTTCAACTGGATCTGACCTAACGCAAATAGCCACAGGTACCAATGGAGAGGTATTGAAAATTGTTAACGGTATGCCGACTTGGAGCGCTACTAGTTCACTTGGTCTAGCTGATATTGTTCATGCTCATACAGATTACTTAGTCAAATCAAGCAATTTAAGTGATCTTACAAGTTCTTCAAGTGCTAGAAATAATCTAGGATTAACTGATATATATAGTAATGCAATTAATTCTACCAGTACAGAAGGTAGCGTCTGGACAGCAAATCCATCTGGTAGAGGAAGCTGGATGTCTACTAGTTCGTTAGGTATTGATATCGACGATACAAAAGGAACACTTTCAGTGGTTAGAGGTGGAACCGGTCTTACTTCTGTTTCAGATCAAGATTTGATAATTGGTGGAGCAGGAAACACTATTAGCACACTAGCAGCGGGCAGTGAAGGAGAAGTCTTAGTAATAGAGAGTGGGCAGCTGGCCTGGGCTTCAACATCTCCAGCAGCAGCTCATGGAATATTATCAGTGTCGCATACTAATGTAAAATCTACTAGCACTTTGGAGCGAGGAGATTTCCTAGTAGTTGATTCTGATGGTGACTGGACTAGGCTGGAACTCGGTCCTGCAGGATACATTCTTACATCTGATGGAAATGATGCCATCTGGGCAACTACTACCAATATTACAGCACTTGGTACTATCATGCAGGGCACATGGCAGGGCGATCCAATTGATATTGCCTATGGTGGAACAGGAACCTCTACAGTAGCAGGTGTAAGAGAAGTATTTGATCTAGATGAGAATTATGAATACGGAATTAGGACGGCCACTACTGCTGGGATGGTTTGGGTAAGCACTGGTCCGGGAACTAGAGGAGAATGGATGGCTACCTCGTCACTTGGAATTAGTGGAGGCGGATATTCTATGTTTGTAGGAACCACAACACTAACAATTGACGGAGATTTCGCTACATCAACCTATACCGGATATGAAGCGGCTAACGCGAGATGTGCCGCGGAATTCAGCAATAGTCATTTCTGTAGAACCTATGACATGATAGTAACAATTGAAAAAGGCGATATATCTCTGTGGGGTAATGACGCTATGAGTGCTTGGATTGCAGAAGGACCTCCAGGTTATACTACAAACGCTAATGATTGTAATGGTTGGACTAATGATTCTAATGTTAATACATATGGTGCATTCTGGTTGTTCAATAGTAATGGTGGAGGTGCGGCATGGCTTGTGAATTGCGCAAATGTTAAGCCATTAGCTTGTTGTAGTTGGCAATAAAATAGATTTTTTAAAGATTTTTGATGTTTGGATAAAACATGCAAAAAATGTTATAATGTATAGAGTAAAACAAAAATTAAATAACACAAACACAAAAAGGGATTTAAAACAAAAATTCAGAATTTTTTATTTATTATTAGTAAAAAAAGGTTTAAATAAACTTACAAAATCCCCAATGTTTATCCCTATTTTAAAGAACGTACAGAAACGTTTAGTATTACTGTTGCCGATTATACTTTTGGTGATGGTATTTTTTATTGGGGAAAACGCTCAGGCGCAGCAATGGGTAAGTGATCCGTCTCAATGTAATAGCAGTGATCAGGCTGAATATCCGGGACAGAACTGCTCTCCGGTTAATATTTGTGGAGATTCATCAGGAACTCCTCAGTGTTATGATGCTTCAACCATAAATGCACCGACCGCATCGACTACATCCAATACTAATTACTCAGGAAGTTTTAGTGGTGGTTATATTATAAATTGTTACGCAAATAGTGATGCTGCGGAGCCATATTGTGATAATAGTGGAAATTGGTGGTGTGATCGTAATGAAACCTGTTTTGGAACATACAACAGGGAAACTGTTTGTACTGAAAATCAGACAGCAACTTCCACCTGTGGTGACTGTCGAACTAATTATTCAGATTGTGATGCTGCTCCACTTGATTGTGAGGTTAATGACTGGGTAACAAATTATAGTGCGCCAGCATTGAATAATAGATATAACGATAGCTGTGCAGCAGTTTGTGATAGCGGATATAGTGATTGTAATAGCAGTGGCATTACCAGTGGAGATGGATGTGAGGTTCAGGATAATGTAACAGCTACCACCTCAAATGCTCACTATACTACCTCGTGTAATATTACTTGTGATGCTGGTTATAATGATTGTAATGGATCAGGTGACGGTGACGACGGCGATGGATGTGAAATCCAGGACAACGCTGCTTGTGTTGGCGCCGGTGGTTTAATTGGATATTATAGTGGATGTTCCGGAGCGGTTGGTAATTGTCAGATTGATGCCAGTTATTTCGAGACTGGAACTGAGGCCAAATATGCTACATCAGCTCCTCTTCTTTGGGGATCTCAGTATGGCGATGGCGCTTTGATGCAACTTTGGAGTAATAATGCCAGTACAACCGGCGGAGTATTTTTGATTGATAATGTAGGGCGAGTAGGAATCGGAACTTCAACCGGCTTTGGGGCAGGCGAAATGCTAACTGTTGGCATGAACGAAGGAAGTCAATTTATAGTAAATAATCAAGGCGTGGTAACGTCAGGTACTTGGGAAGCTGGAATTGTGAGCCTCGCTTATGGTGGTACAGGATTAGATCTTAGTGGAGAAAGTGGATTTTTGTATTTTGATAGTGGTACTTCGACAGCTACATCAACAATTAGTATAGGAAATACTGATTTATCAGCTACAGGGCCGATAAATTTAAGTGGAAATGTACTTAGTTTAGATACAAGTGGAATTGTTAGCCTATCTAACTTGGCAGAAGTTGGAACAATTGCAACAGGCACTTGGCAGGGAGACACAGTTGGCGTTGGATATGGCGGAACCGGTGTCTCTAGCTGGGTAGCTAACAGACTTATATTTGCTACCACAACTAGTGAATTAGCTCAGATTGATGATACTGGAGTATCAACAGGATGGGTATTATCTATGGGAGCTAGTGGGCAGCCAGAGTGGTCATCTACTTCTCCGGCAGCAGCACATACCTTGCTTGGCAATGCTCAGCACAATGATACTTCCGGCACCACCTCAGAAGCAACCGGAGACTTGATTTATAGAACATCAGCTAGTGAATGGGATCGTTTGGCAATTGGTGGTACAGGAGATATTCTCATGGTAAACAGTGGAGTTCCGTCTTGGTCAGCCACTTCCTCTCTGGGACTTGATAATTATATTTCCTGGACAGCAGCTGGTGATAGTGGAAGTGCAATTATAGACTCTGGAAGAACATTTACTATCTCCGGAGGAACTGGTATTACTACCTCTGTGTCAGGTTACAATTTAAATATCAATCCAGATTCAGGATACGCGATTCCACTTTCAGCTAGTACTACAAATTGGGAAACAACTTATGTCACAGTAGACAATAGCTCAGCCAACTGGGATGCTAAATGGGACTCTCTATCAGACATGTCTTTGGCAACAGGGAATATCTATATAGGTGATGGATCTGGCAATCCAGTGGCTACATCCACTTTTTATCTAGATACAAATGGTAATGTAGGAATTGGTTCTACCTCGCCAAACTTTAAGTTAACAGTTGATGGAGACGCTTATATTGATAATTCTCTGTATATTAGAGGAGATAGAGCTGATTATGATGGATTAATATTGGGCCATGGCATCGGAGGAGGTGGAGGAATGTTTTCTCAGCGTGATGGAAATGAAAAATTTACTGCTTTTGCTGGATGGGATTGGAATGCTACTTCATCAGGAGGAAGGGTTTTGTATTTTGGTGGAGGAAACTGGGGTGCTAATGATGCAAATAATATAGAATTTTATACAGATCCTAATTATGGTGGAGGAAACAATGAAGGATTGCTGAGAATGTCTATAGCTACTAGTGGATTGGTGACTATAGCTCAAAATTTATTAGTAACAGGTACAACAACAGTTGGTTCTCAGATCTGCTTAGGCGGTTCCTGTATTTCTAACTGGGGCTCTGCCGGCACCATAGACGGTTCAGGAGTGGGCGGACAAGTCGCTTACTGGTCAGACGCCAACACCCTCACCTCAGAATCAGAGCTTTCAGTCACTAGAGGTGGTACAGGTAAATCAAGCTGGACACCAAGCGCCATTCTCATAGCCTCAACCACAGGAACAGACCTAGCTCAGATAGCCACAGGCACTAACGGTCAAGTCCTAAAGGTTGTAAACGGAGTACCAACTTGGTCAGCTACCAGCTCAGGAGGAGTACACCCATTACTATCAACTGATCACAGTGACACAAATAGTGGAGCAACTGTAGCTGACGGAGA
>CAYWNT010000018.1:0-15150 GCA_964459725.1 uncultured Gammaproteobacteria bacterium | reverse complement strand
TTCAAGCGTTTTATGGTGAGAAGGACTGGGAGGGAGCAAAAAGAGTTGTAGAGGCGACCAAGGATCCCAGAAGCAAGGAGGGGAGAGTGAATCGCCTAGAGGAATTGTCTGGAATAGCATACGAGGAAATTTAAGCCATGTTTTGTTCTTTATGAAAAAAACCCGATTGCAATTGATTGCAATCGGGTTTCTATTTTTTAAGGAAATAGTTCATATTTCCAATATAAGTTGTTTTGAATAAGGGTGACTAATTTCAGCCATGAGTGCATCCCAGACAAGTATTTCCAAGAATGGTATCGCTATCCTGGGTGCATTTTCATCTCCAAAAACTCTGGTTAATTCGTTGTCTTTGATCCACTGGATAATTTCTCTTGAAGTCTGTAGGGAAATTTTTCCCTCGAATAATACGAGCTTCTCATGCGGTAAATTTTCCGAGCAGGATATTTCAATCTTTTTTTCGTTGAAATCGACTTTTATGTCCGGATAATATCTCATCGTGGATGTTGTTTTTGTAAAAATCAGGTGTGCCACGAAAGATTTGATTTCTTTATGATTTTGTTGTCCGTGGTTAAATTTATAATAAACAACTGGGCCGAAGTAGGTTATTTTGGTGGTCTCCATTTTTTTTCTCCGGATTTTGTTTATTTCTACTGCTTTAGTTGTTTTTTGAAGATGGCCTAGGTCCAAATTCTTTCAAAAACATCATTGTGTGTTTTGTGCCAAGAATTTTTCTAAGCGATTCTTCCGAAATAATGCCGTTAAAACTGGCCTCGTCAGCTCGTCGTAGAACTGACTGTTGATTGAGCGGAAGTCCTTGGTTTCGATCGAGGAATGTTTTTACGTTCATCATTGTTGGCATGTCGATTCTCCTTACAAGTGTTCGAATTAATATGTAAAATGTGCAAAAAATACTCAAATTGAGCAAAATTGTTCTTTGATATTACATTATTTTCAGAAAAATGTCAATGTTTGTTTGATAAGCCAGGGCTTGAATATTGACATTATGTTATTATTGTGATATGTTTAAACATCGGTTTGTAAATAGTTTACTTATTGATAGCTATTTAATAAAACTACAAATATATGGGGTGAAAACATGATAAGTGAATTATCAGTTAAAACTTGCGCTATTCCCGTTAGAGAAACTTGTGATAATAATTTCCCCTACAGCTCAGTAGGAATGTGCAGATCAGATGGTTATTGGTATGTAGTTTATACCGACACAACTACTGAAGAGTTTTACAGACTTTATCATAGCCGTGAAAGCTATCAAGATGGAGTTTGTTCCTGGGAACATGAACTTGATCGTAGAAGGTTTTCAAAATGTAGTCCTGAAGAAGTTAAATATCCTCACATGAATAAACGCGATTATGCTGGAATTCTGGATATCCGTATTTTTTGCTACAAGGCATATTGGGAGGATTATCCTTTACGTTGTGTTAGTCGGTTTGTAATTTTTCAAGATAGAGAAACTGGGGAAATTTACAAAGTGTCTTCTGAGCATAAAGAACTTTACTCAGAAAATGATATGAGGCTGCGAGATTATTATTGGGATGAAATAGTAGATTACACACACAACATTGTAGATGGTGGCGCCAATGAAGTGGTAATTCCATTGGATGAGTGGCTATTTATGCAATCGATGAATTTACGCCCATGGCTTGAAACAGCTAAAGGGAGAAATGATGGTTTTCCTTTGGTGGATATTGATGACAATATGACAAATAGAGCTATTGGCCGTTGTCATGGGGCTCTGGTAATTGTTAGTCAAGAAAAAAGATCTAAAATTTTAAATATTTAAAATTTTAGCAATATACCGCTGGGACAGAAAAATCTGTTCTTGCGGTATTTTATTTTAAAAGGCTTGAACTTTGTCTATTGCTGCAAACAACAATAAAAAGAAATTGCAATTTAAATTGCAATTTCTTTTTATATTATCTCGTTAGATATTTTGAAAAAACATTTGGGTACCTTTAAAGGTATTTTAAAAGGTACACAAATGTTTTTTGTTAATTATTCAGAAATTTGATATTTGAGGTTTAGTATGATATTTTGATAAAAAGAACGTCCAATTGGTTCTAATGTGAAGTGCGCGTAGTACATGCTATTTTAAATCAAAAAAAGTTCTCAAGCTTAAAACAGGGTAGTTATTAAAAAAGGGGAGGAGTGCAATGAGTGTAGTTCTGGGAGGAGATCAAGAGAAAACGAATAAACATTTAGCAATGAAGCATCCGGTTGATCAAGAGTTGGCTACTGTCATGGATGACGCTCAATTTTTCGGTCCAACTGATTGGTGCAGTCATTATGGAGTGGAATTTGGTGATGAAGTAGTTCTGCCTATAAAACTGACAAAATTAAAAGGTGTCCTCAGTGAAGATTGTCCGTTTACATTAGGAAAAAAAATTTACGAAACGCATTTTTTGTTTTTCATCCCCAGTAAGCTTTGGGGCAGGAATCTTACCATTCGACATTGGCAAGAAGTCCACACCAAGGATGATCAACCGCGATTCCGCCGTTACGATGACGCTTTGCGTAAAAACGAAGATTTTACAAGGCGTAAAACATCGAGTGGTCAGTGGCATCTTATTTTTACAGGAGTTGTGCCTGGGTCTCAGGATAGGACTTGGGAAGAGCAAAGTGAGATGCTTCCAGAAACACACGAAGTGCCTTTGGTTTGCAAGACTGTAGCTTTACATTTTCTTGTTTACCTGAAGAGTGGTGAGTATATTAATCAGCTAATGTGTGGAAGAGTTCGCGACACCGACTCAGAAGGTGACCGTGTTATTGTGGGTCTTTTTGGTTTCGATGGTCTCTGTGTTGAGGTTTGTTGGGATCACCGCTGCTTTTCGCATCTTGGTGTTTTCGCAGCCCGGAAGCTAATAAACACTTAAGTGTTTTAAGTTTTTAAAATTTTGTCCTGTTGCCACAGGCGCCACAATTGCCTCGCAAGCTTTGTCTTGCGAGGCTCTTTTTTCTAGTAAAATTTATAAGATTGGAGTAGAAAAAAATTCTAAACTTGCTTGACTTCTATTAAAAAATAAGGTAAATTAAAAATAATTAAAGTATTTATTAAAATAAATTCATAAAATGAAAAATAATAAAAATATTGATTTCTTGTTTGAAATCGGAACTATGAAAAATGTGCAGCGAGGATGGCGGCAACATTTGGGCATGGATTGTGCTACTGTTATGGAACATGCTATGCGAGTGATTTGGATTGCTCTGGTAATTTCTAGGATGGAAAAGGCGGGAGATGAGAATAAGATTATCCGCATGGCCATGGTGCATGATTTGCCAGAGACTAGAACATCGGACTTGGGTTATGTGCAAAAAATGTACACAAAAACCAATGATGATTTAGCTGTTAAGGATATGTTTACAAACACGATTCTAGAAAGTTTTTACACGGATGAATTCAAGGATTATGAAGATAGAAATTGTATTGAGGCAAAGATCGTGAAAGATGCTGATAATCTGGATGTTGACATGGAACTGAAGGAGCTCGAAGAGCGCGGATCAAAACTTCCGGAAAAATGGAGAGAGGTTCGTAGGATTGTCAGGGATGATAAGCTTTATACAAATTCAGCAAAAGAGTTGTGGGATCTGTTGCAGGAGGCAGATGTGTCAACTTGGCATACACAGGCCAACAAGTGGATTAGGATGCCAGAAGCTGGAAAGTAGTTTTTTGTTTGTTAATATAATAAATTAATTATTATTCAAAAGTATGACAAAAAGCAAGATATCAATCATTTTCACAATGATGGCGTCATTTTTTATTATTTCTTTTGTGGCTACAAATTTAGTGCATAGCGCTGATTTAACTAGTCGGTTGAAGGGAAAGATCTTATTGCAAGTCGAGTCCAAGGGTGAGGCTTGGTATGTAAATCCAGATGACAATAAAAGGCATTATCTCGGTACGGCTGAGGATGCTTTTGGTGTTATGCGGAACTTGGGGCTTGGAATTTCTGGCGTTGATTTTGAGAGATTCGATGGAATTGCTCCAGAACGATTGTCGGGAAAGATTTTATTGAATGTTGATGATGGTGGTAAGGCTTATTATGTAAATCCAGAAGACCTTAAAATGTATTATCTTGGCAAGGCGCAAGACGCATTTAATGTGATGCGAAATTTAGGGCTTGGGATTACAAATGATAATCTCGGAGGTATTTTATCAGCGGAATCAACCCCTGTAGCAGTGGACAATAATGCGCCTAGCACTAATCAAGGAAGTTCATCTGAGAGTGAAGGAAATTCTTCAAAAATCAGAGAATATCTTTGCCCGCAACTCCTTGAATATGAGTTTACAAGACCAGAAGATTTGAGTAGTTTTATTGGTGGTTTTGTGTCATCAGGCCCTCCGGTTTTGAGATTTTCTCATGCTGAGGTCGAGGATGGAAAACTGGCTTGCGTGTATGAGGACAGGTTTGCTGATTCGCATGATTTAGCAGTAGATACTGGGTTTGCATTTTTTCTTACTAGTGCAAATAAAAATTGTCCAACTTCTCTTGGGCTAAACATCCGTGACAAAGAGAATATTGCACCAGACTGGAAGATGCTTTATCCAGGATATGTAAAGGTAGACAAGACGCACTCAGGGCACAAGGGTGTGGCTGTAAATGTATGGCAGAGCGATGTGGACTGGATGCATACTTATGATGGATGTGTGTATAGTAAGACCCTACAAGAGGATTCAGACCCGACATTGCGCAGAACGAAATATGGCTCTTGTATAGTGAATGACGATAATAATGGCTTTCGTTGTGCGGATAGTTTGATGGACCTTTATGGGGCAACTGAAGCGGTTTCTGCTTCGCCATTGCAATAATATTGGTATTTAATTGACTTATTGAGATATTTGATATAATATTTTCAGTATTAGAGATTTTTAAATTGTTCCTTAGAAAATGAGGTGAAAATATGCTTCAACAGATTATTAATTTTTTGGGATGGACATCATTAATTGGCATCACGTTTGTTTTTATCATCGTTCTGGGATTATTTTTTGGTGGTAAAATTTATTGTTGTAAATGTGGAAAGGGCATTTCAAGAGAAAAAGATATGCTTGTTGGAGGCTCTGCAAGTTATGGTTGCTCAAGATGTGACAAAAGACTTGATGTTTGTCATGATCTAGCTGATAGAGCTATGCCTCTAAGGTTTTGGAATCCGAAAAGGTATTTACTTTCCTTTGTTTATTTAACAAAACGGATATTAACCAAAGCCGAAGAATTGAGCTAAGCTTGAAAAGAGCCAATTTACTTTTGTAAATTGGCTCGTTTTTTTATTTAAAGTTATGTTGAGTTGTTTGTTGACTTTTGATGTTTTTTGTGATAAATTTATATATTCACAAATTATTGTGAATGTTCTTTTTATATAGGAATTTGTTAATATTCATTCAGGCTCGTGATGAGTCAAAGAACTGGAGGTTCAGAATGAAAACATCATTAAGTGGCAACAGTCAAAAAGTGTTACAGGAACATCCTTGGCTTTGGGCTATTCACTCGGGTGGTTGGCACAAAAAAACTCTAAAAGTGAAACGAGTGGATTGTTTTAAGCTGTCAGAGGAGTTTATGATAGATTCTGGTAAATGGTTAAGTGTGTGGGCGCTATTTTTAAATGACGACATTCCGGGTCAAGCAGACCATAGAGTAAAATGTATTTGTCAGCAAGTGATTGTTTGTGATCCACAAGGATGGGCAAGGGTAATCCTAAATGTGATGAATCGGCACAGAAATGAGTGGAAGATTAAATACATTGCCATTGAAAGAGGCCTTAATCCGTTAGTTCTTGATAAAAATGAAGAACCTCAAGGGGAATCTACAATAGTAGTTTGCAAGCCGATGAAAGGACTGACATTTGACCTTGTTCTTAATCCTGTTATCGAAAATAGTGATGGCTGTGTTACGCTTGCACAGAGAAAAAGAGAGGCTGGTGAGTAAAAAAATATAAACAAGGAGGAAGTTTTTGTGGATAATTCATTGATAATTTTATTAGCTTTAACAAAGGGGCCATTTTCATTCGGAGAATTGGTTAAAACAATTGAATCAAGTCTAGGAGAAGAATGTCCTTGGAGCACGCCAATTGAGGTAAATGATTTTTACCATGATTTCAATGAAATATTGCAGGGAAGCAACTATATAGAAATTGTTAAAGACGAAAAATATTTCATAACTAGGGAAGGAATGAAAGTTCTAAAAGAAAGCAAGGTGCTAGATTTTATTTTTACAATCAAAAATATGATGATGAATCTAGCTGTTGCTAAATTGATTTGATTTTAAAATAAACACAAGAACCTTAAAGTATAAATAAGCCTACGATTACAATAAGCATCGTAGGCTTTTTTTATTTTTTTAACTCTTCTATATTGAACTGCTTTTGAAATATAATCATGCCTGTCCGTGGAGTCTTTATGCGAAGGAGGATTAAATACATATATTTTCTTGTTGGTCATCAGGGGGTTTTCTTAACACTACAATCTATATATAAAAAAATCCCACTTTCGTGAGATTTCTTTATATGTAGCCCGTAGGGGCCCGCTATTCAGCGGGTAAAAGTCTCACCAACTGACCATGACTGCGATGTTTGAATTGGCTATTATTATCCCTGCATCTCACTACGCGGGCAGCAATCTTGATGGTACTTTTACGATGGGTTTGTCAAACACCTACAATCTATATAACACAAAAACCCTGCTATTCGCAGAGTTTTTGTGTTATAGTAGACTATCGTATTAATATTTCAAACTCTGTTTTGGCTAATGTTAGGGAATGGTACGAGTTTTTGATTTAGAAAATTAAGATTGAGAGCAGAATGTAAGAGCTATGGCTTGACAATTTATTAAAAATGTTCTATATTGGTGAATCAGTAGTTCGTTGAAAGAAGGTTTTTATTACTGTGTCTAAAAACTATATATAAACAAACAGCTCAAAAAAAAGGGGGGGGTGCAATGAAAAAAAATCTAATAATTATAATTGGCATATTTTTGTTTTTTCTCAATACGGGGTGTGATAATCATTCTTCAGATGCGTCAAAGAATAATGATGTTTACAATTATTATCAATTATTAAATGGTGATAAAAGCGTTATTATTTATGTTCCAGAAAGTTACATTAAGGAAGAAGGGGATATGCAGGCCTGCATGGAAACAACAGTTAATTTTCTGAATAAACATGGTTTTTATTTAGAAACCTCTTTTAAAGCCAATGTTGAAGCTCAGACGTCAGTCATTTCTAGAATTTCTAAAAATAGAAGTACGGCTATCTTTGGCCTTTTTCATTACGAAGACTATAGCGGTGATAAAGGAAGTATGACGCCATTATTCTATTTTCAGTCACCACAAGTGGGTATGGTGGCGATGAAATGTAGTCTCGAAGAAGGTGATCTTGAAGGAGATAGCCAGAGATATCTGGGTTTTAATATTAAACAAGTCCTTGATGTTTTATAAAATAATATCAATTTTAAAACTGGGGACACGGGGCTCAATTCGCAATTTGAATTGAGTCCTTTTTTTATTTTATCACAACTCCTCACTATTAGACCACTTCTGAAATTCCATCATGTTAAATACGTGTATTAATTTATCATCAGCCTGTTCACGGAGCCATTTTTCGGCTCCTTTTTTATATCCTCCACCATCTAATACTACTATAGTTGAGCTTGGGTATTTTTCTCGGATATTCAAAACAAGGAATGGGAATTTTTCATCTACTGAGTCAGAGGATTGTTGCCACTTGGATTCTATTATAAGGCAGTTAGAGTATTTTTCTGGATGATAGATAATAAAATCACAATACATTTGAGTATCATAAACACTTTTAGCTACGGGGTATTGAACAGTAAATACTGGCTGATCTAGATATTTAGCTGAGTCAAAATTTTTTTTATCTACAAATTGATACCCATTTCGCTCTAGAGTTTTGTTTATTACATCCTCCAAAGCATTGGAGGGAGGCAGATTACAAGCAAAAGATAAAATTACAGGGTTTGATTTTTCCTGAAAAACCAATTTATAACCATAAACGATTTCAAACCCCTAAATTGTCACCAATCTTAGTAATAAAAAAGGAACTGGCCAAAGCCAGCTCCTCGAAAGTAGCCCGTAGGGGAGTCTCACCAGCTGACCATAACTGCGATGTTTAAATTAGTTATCTTTATTTTTGTTTCTTACTACGCTGGCAGCAATATTAACGGCACTTTTACGATGGGTTCTCTAGTCCCACAGTCGACAAATATAAAAGCCTCACATTTGTGAGACTCTTATATTTGTAGACTATCGTATTAATATTTCAAACCCCGTTTTGGCTAGTATTAGAGAATGGTGTACAGCTTTAAAGCTATAATGAACTTTATTGGTTGACAAATAGGATAAATTATGATATTATTAATAATCACAATATGTTCATTTTACCAATAATATAAGTTTCAAAAAACAATAATATTACCAATTTCTTATAAAAGGAGGAAGACATGACTTACAAGCCCAATTACGATGATGATGCAATTCAGAAATCTAGCACTGCCACAAACAGGAGCGGAAGCTCGCCTCAGGAAATCATTACAGGTGAAGAGGCTTCACAACGTGCTGTTGCTGAAAGTGAGCAGTGGCTTATTGCGAAAAAGGAGAATGGATGGAATCAGGAAAAATCAGTGAAGGAACAGTTGGAAGATCTTGGTTTTGTTATCCTTGATGAACACGATGATCTTTTTTTCAGCGTACAATCGCCGAAAGGATGGACCAAAAACACAAAGGGATATTGGACATCCGTCAAAGACCAGGATGGTAATGAACGTATTTCACAATTTTACAAAGGTGCATTCTATGACCGTGATGCGTTTCTGAACTTTTCTAAATAATAATAAAAGGCTGCTTCAACAAGAAGCTATAACGACCCGCCAAACAAGAGGTCGTTTTTATTTTGTAGCCCGTAGGGGAGTCGAAAAGCCAAGGCATTTTCGATCATGTATTCACGAACTTTGATTTATATTTCAGTTTTCTTTTGGTTGTAGTTTTGTGACTTAATCAAGGTGGTCATCAGGGGTTCTCCCAGCACTACAATCTACAAAAACAAAAAGCCTCACTTTCGTGAGACTTTCTGTTTTGTAGCCCGTAGGGGAGTCGAAAAGCCAAGGCATTTTCGATCAATTATTTATATTTTACTGATTTAAGCTAAGGCTTTCTTGAAGTTTGTTTGCTCATGATTTAATTCTTGTTGGTCATCAGGGGTTCTCTTAGCACTCCAATCTACAAAACAAAAAATTCCTCAAATGAGGAACTTTTTATTTTGTAGCCCGTAGGGGAGTCGAACCCCTCTTTCATGGATGAGAACCATGTGTCCTAAACCGATAGACGAACGGGCCCTACTTCGCTACCTGCCTGTCGGCAGACAGGAAGCTTTTAGTATGGTAATTTTTTGGTAAAATATACAGCCCTTTTTTACAAGGGCTTAGTTTTAGTATAGCAAATAAAATAAAATGGTCAAATTTATCTCTTTTTTTTAAAAAAACAGGGGATAAGTCTTGTTTTTTTAGTTATATTTTTTCTCTAATATTAAATAAAAATTTAAGAAACCTATATTTTTTTATTAATTTTTTTTGAGAATTATCAACAGTTTTTTCGGACCTATCAACATGTTGTCACCAGTTTACGTGTTGACAGTTTCTGGTGATTGTATATAATGTAATAGTGCGTTTCGGATTGCTTGACTAGTTCAAGCTTTCTGATGATTTCCTAAGTTATTTACAGGACTTCAAAACCCTGTAAGGTTATCTAGGATTTTTAGCATGGGGATATAAGAACCCGCACATCGTAAGATGTGCGGGTTCTTTGTTTTTAAAAAAGTTTTGTTATTTAAGTTTTTTGTTTAGTAATCCACTATGCCCATTTATAAACTCCTTGGCTGTGCTACTTCTTTTTCCTTCAATTTGTATCTCCGAAATGGAAAGGGCAGCGTCAGCGCACTGGATTAGGAGTTTGTCATCTTGAACAAAAATTGTACTCACTTCTTTGTCAGTAGATTTCACGATTTCTGTGGGAGGAGAAATAATTATTTTTTTACCATTGTCCAGGATTGAGTGTGCTTTTGGCCATGGCCACATAGCCCTGATATGTCTCTCAACATTTTCGGCCGCTTGATCCCAGTTTATTTTTCCGTCCTCCTTTTTGAGAGTGCCCATGTAGGACGAAGTCCCACTTTGTGGAGTGGCTTTTGTCTCTCCAGAGATATATCTAGATAATGCCTCAACTATATTTTCACCACTTAGCTTTGAAAGTTTTTCGTATAATGTTTCGCTAGTAATATTTGGATCTAGCTTAGTCTCTGTTTTTTCAATAATTGGTCCAGTGTCTAGGCCTTCATCCATTTTCATTATGGTTATGCCAGATTCCTGATCTCCTGATAAAATTGCAGCCTGGACGCAAGATGCCCCCCTGTATTTAGGAAGTAGTGAACCATGGACATTAATGCATCCTAATCTGGGAAATGAGAGTATTTCTTTGCTTATGATTTGTGAGTAGGCTATCACTACAATGAGGTCCAGATCGCTATAGAGGGGGTCGTCCTTGATCTCTAAATAGGTATCCATTATTTTCTCAGGCTGAAAAACTTTAATATTTTGTTCCTCTGCGAGGATTTTAACAGGAGGGGAGAGGAGCTGTTGCTTTCTGCCTACTTTTTTATCTGGCTGGGTAATAACCGCAATTACATCAAATAAGTCGCTCTCTATGAGGCTTCTTAGTGTGGGAACAGAAAATTCTGGAGTACCGACAAATATTGTTTTTATTTTTTTTTGCATAGTGTGTTTTTTAGAAAATATGCTATAATTGAATCTACAGATAGGCTATATACAACTATCTTGGTGTAATTATTAAATAAATTGAAATCTTG
Source organism: uncultured Gammaproteobacteria bacterium (assembly GCA_964459725.1). Classification (GTDB taxonomy): domain Bacteria; phylum Patescibacteriota; class Patescibacteriia; order Patescibacteriales; family UBA12075; genus CAYWNT01. The sequence continues at coordinate 4,270 of CAYWNT010000018.1, read as the reverse complement.
GTATGATAGAATGGTTATTATTTACAACTTCTAAAATGGGCTATCTTGGCATTGTTTTTTTAATGACAATTGAGAGCTCGTTTATTCCTTTTCCTTCTGAAATTATAATTCCCCCAGCAGCATATCTTGCTTCTCAGGGGGAAATGAATATTTATCTCGTAGTACTATCTGGGGTAATCGGTAGTCTGGTAGGGGCGACAGTGAACTATGTCCTGGCTCTAACTCTGGGTAGGAAGTTGATTTTTTCACTAACCAAAACAAGAATTGCTAAGCTATTGCTAATTTCTGAGAAAAAGGTTCATACCGCAGAGCAGTATTTTCTGAAATACGGAAATGTCTCAACCTTTTTTTGCAGATTGTTGCCCGCGGTTAGACAATTAATCTCTCTCCCGGCTGGTTTTTCCAAGATGAATTTTGTAAATTTTTTGTTTTTTACTTTTCTTGGCTCCTTTATCTGGACTGCGATATTAGCAGCGTTGGGATACGGCTTTGGCGCTAATCAAGAATTGCTTGCCAGACATTATCACACTATAACCATATTCTTTGTTTTTGCATTTTTGATTATTACTTCCTTTTTGGTTGTAAGGATAAAAAAACAAAAACGAGATCGGGAGGAGTAGATTCTTATAGTTTTTTGATATTTTTTGCTTTATCGATAAATAAAATACCATCCAGATGATCATTTTCATGCTGAATAACTCTTGCCATAAGACCAGTTGCTTCTATTATTTCAGTTTCGCCTGAGCGGTTTAGAAATTTAACCTTTATCTTTTTATGTCTTTTAACAAGGCCAAAAACATCTGGGACAGATAGGCAGCCTTCTTCACCTGTTTCCTTGATCCATGATTTTTTAATAATTTCAGGATTTATAAAAAATTTAATACCGTCTTTTGTTCCCAAAACAAACACTCGGATATTCTTTCCGATTTGAGGAGCTGCTAGTCCGACCCCGTCCTTTTTTTTCATGGTTTCGGCCATATCAGAACATAATTCCTTGAATTCCTCAGTATTTAGTTCGTTCGGATCAATATTTATTGATTTTTTCCTAAGTGTTTTATTAGGATTTGTTAATATTTTAAGAATTTTCGTCATAGATAAATAATATCAGATTTACTAAAAATTACAAGATAAATTACAATTATATGGAAAATGATTTTCAAGATTTTAAAACCATTTTAAGCAATAAAAAAACAAAAAAGCCACCAGCACATCAATGGCAAGAGTTGGCTTTGAGAATAATCAAAGAGCTAAATATCCCTGCATCTAAAAAGGGATCAGTTTTCAAGGTTTGTAAGAGCAACAACAAGGAGTTTGTCTTGAAGTGTTTTAATGACACCAAGGAGCTCTGTACATCAAAAGAGAAGTGGAGATATTTTTTCAAGTTAACTTCTTCTAAGTAGTGCTAGAGTTCAAAATTCATGGTTAGATACCCAACGCCAAAAGGGGCTTCATAGGATAGTAGTTTTGGGTTGTGCTTGATTCCCTCCATGATCCCTAGTAGTATTAGGATGGATTTGAGTCCGCATTCGCCAGCTTCGTGAATGAGCTTGTTGTCCATGCCCAAAATACTTTTTGCGTCATTTTTTTGCAAATACTCAATCAATTTTTTATCAAATTTTTTGCCTCTAGGTGAGTAACCAGCTGGAGCATCCTCAGAAATTCTATGAGAAAGGTCTCCAGAAGATATAACGGCGATTTTGTCGTTGTTGTAGATAATTTCTCTTTTTAGTAGCTGGCCAAACTTAAAATGAGCCTCGTTGTTCAGTCCTGAGTAGTAAAGCGGAATTAGCTTTACATCTGGCATATTTTCTGTAAGCAGGCAGAGGGGGACTGTAGAGCCGTGATCAAGTATTTCTTCACTTATCATTTGAAGTGGAGCTTTGGTTTCCATGTTTTCTTTTATTTTGTGAGCAAGACCAACATTTCCGTCCCAGGAATTCTTGGTATCGAAGTCTCCAAACGCTTCGAAGTTGCACAAAAAATTTGGGTTCAGATTCAGTGAAAAAGCAGAGGACTGGATGAGGCCATGAGGTGAGATTATGATTATTGTTTCTGCTCCGCTTTCTTCTAGGGATTTTTTTAGCTTCTCAAAGGCATTTTGTGTTGATTTTAGCTTGGCTAAGTTTTCTTTGCCTATTTGAGGAATCAGGATGGGTGGGTGTGGAGTGATGGCTGAAAATACTAAAGACATTTTATTTTTTTAGAGTCCGCTATTTTTCGCGGATTTTTTTAAGGATTTAATATAGAGTTTATTTCATTTGCAAGCTCTTCGTCTGTTGTGGTGGATGTTTCAGGGTCTTCAATTAGAGTTTCTTCTGTAGTCGAGCTTGAATCTGTGTCATCAGCAGTCTCTTCTTCGGCGTATATTTCTTCTAGCTGATCTCCTTCTTCATAGAGAGCTAGAATTTTCGGTGAAACAGTTACGATGTTTGTCCATTTGTATCCAAGTTTTTCAAATAACGCTCCAGAGACGATTGGTCTGCGTTTTTTGTTATCAATTACATAAACAGCAGGAGAGATATTTGATTTTATCAATTCTCCATCTCCAAATATAGCCGGTTCAACAGTTTTGTAACTCGCTAACTTCTCAGGGGAGACTGGAGTTATTGATTTCCATTTATATTTTGTTTTAAGTAGAATTGAATCCCAAAGAGGGGCTTTTGTTCCCTCTGATACCCAGTAGATTCCTCCTGTGGTGTTGTCCTGGAGTAGGGCGCCGGTAGGGTAGGAAGAGGTAGCCGTAATATGAGCTCCGTCTTTATAGGAGTTGATATCTTCCCAGCTGGCGTTTATAATTTCTTCCGGGTTGAAACCGATTTTTCTGAAAGCCTCTGAGCTTTTGAATCCACGTTTTTTGTCATCAACAATTAGGAACACTGTACCTCGAGGGGATCTGATAAGGGAGTATTGTGGAAATTTTAGTCCCTTTCCTTTTGGATATTTATCTAAGACAGATTTGCTCACTGTAACAATCTTGTTTTTGTCGAATCTACTAGTTAGAGCGCCTTTTGATAAGAATGGTCTTTTCTGGCCGTTCTGAATGAGCCATACTCCTGGTTCGCCCTTGGCTTGCAAGAGTGAACCGTTCGGATAGTTCATGGTGAAATATCTCATCCATAATTTGTGAAAATTATAGTTACCATAGTAAACATGTGGTGTATAGTTGTATAAGGCTGCTGTAGCGTTATTCTGTGGGTTTACCATCTGAGAAGGGCGACCAGTGTTTGTGACTCTATAGTTGTTTCCAGCTCGAAATGAGTAGTGATGAGGGTTTTTCATGTAATCAAAGAATTGAAGAGCAGCGGAGTTGACCTGCTTGCCAAATCCTTCCCATCTCTTGTTGCAGGCTTGTCCATCAGGGCAGCCATAGCCACATGCCCAATCCAGTTGTCTTTGGGTTGGATTTTTTTCAGTTATTAGACTTTGCTCTTTTTGAAGGAGAACAATCAGAAGTTTCGGATTTATTGTAACCTTCTTACATCTTACTTCTTTTGCTGCCTTGGTAAGGGAAGATGAATTAGTTACTTCTGAGCAGTCGTAATTATTAGCAGCGTTATAGATAATCTCCGCAGCAGTTCTCATTTTCCCTTCATAGTCCCTTAACATGTTTTTAGAAATGTATCCGTTCTGAGCTTTAAGAAAAGCGGAAATTTCAGCCAGAGTCATTGAAGAAGAATCAAGCATTTCAGCATCGCTTATGATGTGGTTTGGATTGAAATTGGCAGAGGCCCTAGCTTGAGCTGCAAAAGAAAGGGTTAATAATGCAATAATAAATACTAAATATTTTTTCATAATATTTTTAAAAAGAAATTTAAATTATTTTTTGATTTTTTTGTCTTAAATGCGGTTGAAATAACTTTATTTATTAATTTTAATAGCATTTAATACATTGTTAGTATACAATATTTTTGTATTTTTTTCAAACTTTTTATTATTTTTAATGTATCAGATGAAGATATAAAGAAGATTAAAATAAAAAAAATACCCGCTAACTAGTATTAACTAGTTAGCGGGGTTTTACTTATTGGATTTTTGATCCAAAAACTGGTCCAAATAAAGCGAAGTCGAAATTATTTATAATTCCATCGTTATTCAGATCAGCCCTTTGAAGATCTGTAGGAACTTCACAAGTCTCTACATCTCTTTGGCCTACCACCTTGTTGTTATTAAGGAAGATGGTCATCATGTCGAGGCCATTCACTATGGCGTCATAATAAGGTGTGCCATCCCAGCCTCCGCCAGTGATATTGCCGTAAAGTGCATAACCTGG
>CAYWNT010000017.1:0-17111 GCA_964459725.1 uncultured Gammaproteobacteria bacterium | reverse complement strand
CAAAATTTTCATCCAAATAAACCCAATATTGTATAAACCATTTTTGACTAAGCGTATTACTCTCTGCTCTATAACCGGCTGTTCCTCCACTAGTAAAATCATGATGGGCAGAATAGTTTGAATTAGAATGTCGACTGTTAGAGCTTATTTCTAGGAGATTAGTAGAACTCCAATTGCCTATTACTGCTGAATTATCACAACTACCGTCCTCTAGATTATCCCACACTGATGGAGCTGGTGTTGATTTGATTTTGAAGTTAGCACCATTGATTACTATGCTTTCGTTGTTTAAAAAAACACCGGAGGTGCTATTGATCTGAGGGTCCGTAGGACTGGCGGCATTTGAACTTGGTCTAGCTTTATTTATGTTATTATAAACTGTATTTAATCTGGAAGATTCACTAAACTGATTCAAGTTATAAACTATATACTCAGTTAAAAACCAAGCAATAAAAGAAGATAGTATTACTATAAAAATTAATCCTATATTTATACGATGTTTTTTATCTTTTACTTTTACATGTACTACTACATGTTTTTTTAAATCAATCATATTAATTTAATAAATCTACCCTGTCCAGTAATACATCATTATACTAAAGTCGATCAAGTCGACATTTCCACTATTGTTCTGATCGGCACATTCATTATCTGTATTCCAGTAGTAAAGCAAGATTGAGAAATCAGTAATATTCACTCTGCCGTCCTTGTTCAAATCCGCCCCAGGACATCCTCCATCAGGCTCTGCAACTACTTCCAGAGAATATTCAAGCATTTGACTAAATCCACTCTCACCAATTCCGTCTAGAATTACTTTGGCCTTTACCCAATACAATCCCTTCTCCAGGCCACCAATATCAATATTCATATTCCAATCTCCATTGCTTTTGACCATGGCATTTGTTTTTATAATTTCTGAATCGTACAGTTTTCCTGCTTTTCTTGGATAGAACCACGCCTCAACCAGGCCATCTATAGAAGCCTGGCCCAGGATTTCAAGATAAGTTCCACTTGTTTTATTAATTTCTATCGTAGGAGGTATTATGATATCTGAAACTGTTGTTTGTGTTCCTTCTTCAGCAAAAAATGTAGTTGAATATGTTATTGACCTTCTCTCATTACTATCTTTTGCCCATAACCCAAAAGTGTATGTTCCTTGTGTTATTTCTTCTATGTACCCGCCAAATTCACCACCAAGATCTGAATTCATAAGACCTACTTCTTCACCATCTTTCAAAACTGTTACGTCTGCTCCGGGATAAGCATACCCCTCCAGAACTACTCCGGGATCAGTTGGTAACGGAGGATAAGGTAAGTAGTCTCCCGTGCCTCTTCCTCGATCGTTTCCGCGTCCACCGCCAGAACCGCCGCCAGAACCGCCGCCGCCAGAACCGCCGCCGCCAGAACCACTTCCTCCGTCATTATCATCACCATCATCACCTCCTTCGCCACCGCCGTCACCATCACCGCCGCCACCGGTATCATCACCGCCGCCGCCCGCCACAGCAGACACAGAAAAAGATATAATATAATCCGTACAATCTGTTGTCTCTTCAACATAAATAGTAGTCGAAGATCCTGTAATTTGATCGACTGTGGTAGAAGCAACATAATACACACAAACACTTTCGTCATCTCCATGATTACCAAACTTATCAGCACATCTAATATAGTAAGTATAGGTTCCTCCAGCCCCAAATCCGCCCATAAGGACCGTATGATAACTACTCGGGTCTCCTCCTACATAAGAAAACTCATCCACCATAGAATCAAAAGGAGTATTGGAGGCTGTTGAATATCGACAAAAACCATCGTAGTTAGTAAGAAGTGACATGTAAGTCTGAGTTGTCCCAAAAGATAGCCACCCCACCGGAGTACCATCAGTCATTATCCTTCTGACATGATTTGTCATGCTAACCGGCTCTACAGTGGCTACAGGAATATTGGTATACTCAACCTGAGAGAGCCCAACATCATAGGTGTAAATATTTACATTCTTAGTTTCGGCAACTGTTGGATTTTTTACATATCTATCGCCGATATCACCATAAACAGCATTCCCCCCTAATCGAAATCTAACATAAGTATCTTCGCTCACTCCGGTCACTGTGTTTAAATCAATATCAATCCTGTCATTAGAAGTACTGGCAACAACCGTAGCTCTGTCAGAAACTATGGTCTGAAACTCAGATACATTTCTCTCGGTATAAGGACCATTAAAAAAAGAGGAGGTAGCAAAATCAATATCTGTGTAGTTAAAACCGCTTTCAAAAATAAAAGAATTAGCTTCAGGCTCAATCCTTATTCTGCCTGATGGGGGGACATCTTCACCAACTCGGAAAATAATCTCATGGCTTGTTGTGGCGCTTGGTGCTGAGTTTGTTATCCTGTCAGTAAAACTAGATATAGCAAAGACCTCTTTGTTAGACAAACAAAGAAAGAAAATAAAAATAAGTATACCTATTTGAACTATTCTTTTTAGCATTATCAATTAAACTACCAATTTATTTCGCACATCTAAAACCCACACCAGCACCAATAAAGTTTGAAGGGGACACCAAATACATTGCATACATTCCGGCACCGGCTCCATTACGCCAATAGCCTCCACGCGCCATACCTCTTGTCCCTGACTTTTTTATCCAGAAATAATCATTATTAAAATCTAAATTTGAATTATTTAAATCAGTTTCCGTTGTTAATCCATCTATATCTACTGCATTTACGTAACCTTCTTCTGGTAATTGCTTTTCCTTGTACATTCCCTCGTTAATTTCTCCCTTCACCCATTCCCAAACATTTCCTATCATGTCGTATGCTCCTATTCCCGACACACAACTCTCTCCTGTGCCAGTAAGACCTGGCTGACTTTCCCAATTGCTATCAATCTGACAATCATTTTCTCCTGGCTCACCCTCTGAGTCTGGAGTGCCTAGGGATGCCAGATACCACTCCTCGCTTGACGGAAGTCTTTTTCCTGCCTTGGCACAGGCGTTCATGGCTTGAACTTGTGAAATAAATCTCCAAGGACTTTTATCCTTACTTGAAATCGGTGAACAGTCTTTTCTGTCTAGATTCTTCCTGGTGTCTAGCTCGTTTTTTATCTCCTCTACCGGGCAATCTTCTCCTGGAGAAACTTCATATTTATCAATACAAAAACCTCCGTTTTCAGTTGAAACAAAAACCATGTCCTCCGGGCAAGGACCTTTCTCCTCAACGCCCAATATTCTGCCTACCAAAGAATTAGACACATTGTCATAATTGTCAGCTGCATCAATTCCGACAGTAACCAAAACCAAAGCTATAAGACCTATTATTAACGACTTTAATATTTTCATTATTTTATAAATTTTGTATCACAAATTAAAAACAAAGACTATGCTCTTCTTCTTCTAAAATCCATTGCAAAGTTAGTAACCACCAAAACAAATAGCATAAACACACCAATAAGCAAGAACGTTATTGATCTGTCCTGTTTGTTGTTGACCACTCCGAGAGCCTCTTCTCTCTTTGATAAATCCTCTTCTTTTAACGCTAATTTTTCCTCCTTATCTCTTAACTGAGCTGCTAGTTTATTAAATGGATTTTCAGGGACTCCAACAGACATTCCTATGGCTTTGGTAAAATTTGCTCCGACAAATCTACCAATATCAATTGGATTTGCCCCCAAAATACTCAAAAAAGATAAAAAAATAACAGCCAAGAAAAAAACTTTTAAATCATGGATAAATCTAGCTATCTTTTTAAACATAAAATATTTTAATTTATTTTTTAAATTATTTTAAACTTTTTCCAATTATCACCACAATATCATCTTCCTGCTCAGACACCTTTTTAACCACAGCCTTTCTATCAAGTATTGATTTTATCTCTTCAGCGTGCTTAAGATAGTTTTCTCTGTATCTTATTTCGCTTACTTCATAATTAAAATTGTCTGCATTTCCTATTTGAGAAACTACAAAATCTTTTTGCTCCACAGTATCCACCACCTCAGCTGCCACTCCCGCTATTCCACTACCATTCAGCACCTTAATAATCAAGTCTTCTTTATCTTTTGTTTCCTCTACCACCTCTTCATCAGCTAGCTCTTCAGCAATGATCTTTTTTTCTTTTTCCTCATCTTCTTTTTTTAGCAACTCCTTCTCCTCGTCAATTGGCAAATCCTCAGAAACAACTTGCAACCCCTCTTCTACCGTATCTTCTTGTTTTACCGGAATCACCTTCTCGTCATTTGAAAAATTATTATAATACTTCAGGTAAAAAATCATGCTTAAAATAACAACCAATAAAATCAATAAAAATATTGCAAACTTCTTAAATCCGGACCAGCCCATGCCATTATCATCCATAATAACTTCATTTTTTGAAGCTCGTAAGTCTACCACCTTTTTTTCCTGTGTTTTTGCCATAACCGGTCTCTGAACTCGGTTGGGTTGCGCTCGGACCTCTCTAGCCCCCTCTTGCTCAACAACGCCGGAGGCTTGCTGAACAGCTTTTATTGATCTCCTGATGTATCCTCTGATAGTGAAAAATAATAGGAGCAATATGCCCAAAACTGAACCAACGGTAATAGCTAAGGGCTTGGGATAAATCACCCAAAAATACAATGTCTGGTCTATTGTTTCCTTGGCCTTATTTCCATATGACAAAATCAACTCAGCCTTATACTTTCCCATTTCTAGCAGGCTCCCTTCGCCCTCCCAGGAAAAATTCCAAGATCTAATGTCTTTGGGTAGGACATTTCCAAACTCACTGTTGTGATTCAGATTTATTGTTTCCTTGTTTTTTCCAAAAAAATCAAAAATTCTCAACTCACCCCGAGGTTGAATATGGACATTTCCCAAATTCTCAAACCTTACTTTAAAATTTACCTTAGGATCAAAATAAAAATCTCTGTCAGTAGAAAACTCTCTGATATGCCCCTTTTCCAGAACATCTCCTTCAACATTTAAGAAAATCAAAGAAGAAAGCATTGAAGACACTTTCACATTTGATCCTCCCTCTGTTTTTTCAGGAGGCGTAGTGCCTACAAGTATGGCAGCATAATGCCCTCCAGGCTCAACTGACTCTGGCACCTCAATTATAAAAGACACTTCTTGGCTCTTAAAAGCCGGAATTATGATTGGAGCTGTATCAATGATAAACCACGAACTAAGCTTGACCCTGTCTTTTTTTTCCTGCTCGCTAAGCTCAGGCAAAAATTTAACCGTACCGCTATTTGACCCACTCTCAAAATCCAATACCTTAACATAAACCTCGATATCTTCCGGATTATTATTTACCACCTTGATCGAGCTCTTCCAAAGCTGCCCTGGATTCACATTATTTTTTATAAGTGGGGGCGATACAGACAATGTCATTGCATCAGCCAATATTGGCAAGGGGAAAAATATAAATAAAAATGTAATTATCAATTTCTTCATTTTTTATTTTAATCTACTTCTACTAAGTTTTTATTTCTTTAAGTTTATAATCTCTCTTGTTTCTTGTTCTCTATATTCTGCTACTCTATGGTTCAAATGTCTATTTTTAACATGCATTTTTTTAAGCAAAATATAAGTCAATAAAAAAGTAATCAAAAATAATCCCACACCAAAAATAATCATATATCTAACAGGAAACACAAAAAAATAAACTGTTTCCTGTAAGTCTCTGATACTTTTATTTCCATATTCGACTTCCATTCTTGCCTTGTATCTACCCATCTTGCCCTGATCATGACTCCAGTCTATTTTAAAAACCTTACTTTGTTCCGGCTTTATTTCTTCATTTTCAGGATTTGCTTCAACTTGTCCTACTAGCGTATTTCTTCTGTCGTAAATATATACACTTCCTTTCGGGTTTACATAGGAATTACCTAGGTTTTTTATCTCCAAACTAAGCTTTGCAGGATAAGCTGTAAACATGTTTTTTTCTGAGACAAATTCAATTAACTGGGCCTTCTCAACAATCTCATCCTTAACCTCCATGTTTATAAAAACTTGAGGGCTTGTTCGTAGTTTACTATTTGCCTGACTCCTGTTCGACGCTTCTGCAAAACCAATGACAGCATGATACTTTCCAGGTAGAGCAGACATATTAACCTTTATCTCAAGGTCCACCTCAATCTCTCCTCCTGCTTCAACCTCTAATCTTCCCCTCTTAATCAATATCCATTTAGCTAGAGAAGACTCTCTGCTTAAACTGGATGGCGATACCACCCCTTGAATACCAGCTCCCTCCACTATGTCACTTACAGCTGCGTAGAGATCAACTTTGTTTTCCTTGTTATTTTTTATCTTAATTTTATATTTAAATATGTCTCTTGCTTTAGCTGTTTCATCAATAATACTTGGACTAACAACAACCGAATTTGCCATAGCGCCAAAAGGAAACATTAAAAATATAAATGATATGATAAATAAAAATCTACTCATAGTAACTATTAATCAATTCTAGGTTAAACTCTAAGAAAAGATAGAGAATAAGAAATATAGTGCTGAAATTATCACTGAAACTACAATAAGAACTACAAAAAATACAACACCCATATTAGGAGACGTTGGTCCATATCCTTTATCCATCTTTATATTTCTCACACCGGCTTTTTGCATAGCCTTTTTAATAACTCTGTTTTTGTAAAATCGTAATACTATTCCAAATAGCAAGAATGTTATTGCTATACTAATTGAAACAGGAACAACTATCCTCCATGGAATTATCCAAAAATGTTTTTCTATATACAAAGTCTGTCTTCCTTGTCCTCCCAGCTTGGCCGGAGTCCCATAAGAAATTCCAAGCTTTGCCTTGTATTTGCCAAAACCAAAATCACCTGCCCATTTCTCTGTAAATTTTCTCTTGGATTTTGGCAAGACATTTCCTCCACCGTCATTTACTTTGATAACATCCACTTCTTTCCCTAGCATGTTTTCTATTCTAATATCACCGATCGGTTTCACATGAACGTTTCCATCATTTTGAATTCTAATAGTAAATTCCACATCAAACGGTGTTCCATAATAATCCTTATCAGTATTGAACTCACGAATTGAAGCATCCTCATTCACATCCCCTTTTACCTGCAAAAGAACCAAAGCTCCTGCTTGTTGGGAGATAGTCATGGCAGCTCCCTTGTCCTCGTTGTCTTGTTTTAAGTTGGGTGGTTCTGTGCCAAAAAATATCCCACCATAATAACCACCCGGTCCTGTATTTTCCGGAATGTTTATAAAAAATGGTATCACCTTTTCCTCGCCAGGAGCAAAATCAAATCCCTCACTTGAAACATCAATCCATGAAGCCAAATAGTAGCCTTCTTCACTTCCGGGAGCGATCAATTTCGGTGTTCCAGATTCGTCATCAGCCTTAAAGTCTTTTAAAAAGACATAAAGAGTCTTAGGGGATTCTGAGGCGTTAGTTACCTTAATCTCTCTTTGTAGGGTTTGGCCTGGATCTACAATATCCTCCACACGAACCGGGCTAATTTTAATTCCCATTGTGGTCTGGGCATGAATTATTTCTGACTCTAGAAAGCTTAAGCTAAACAGAAATAAAAAAATGAACAAAAATTTTAATTTTTTCATGAAAAACATTGATAAAATTTATAAATACATGCAAATATTTATAAATTATTTTATGTGTTATTTATTAATAAAATATTTAATATTTTATTATATTTTACCAGAATTTTAAGTTTTATACAAATCAAATCACAAGCAATATAACAAAAAATCCCCGCCAAATGGCGGGGATTTTTATATATCTAATTTCGTAAGAAAATTAGTAAGTTGGTGTACAGACGTAAGTCAAAGTAGATGTGTAATCACCTGCTTCTTGTAAATTGGTAATGTCTGCTCTGTAAGCAACTCTTGCTAAACCAGCATTTTGGGTTGAACCATCAGCTGGACCATCGTGGTGCATTACTGGTAATGCAGCTGTTCCGTTTAGACCAGCGTACCAAGCGCTTCCACCATGATTATCAGCATCGAAATCTTGTTCAGCATAAGCTGAAACTAGATTTTCATCATCTGATGTAACACCTAGATGACCATATGTGCTGTCAGTTCCTAGAGTTCCAGCAGCTGTGTTCCAAGCGTGAGCTGAAGTTGAACCAGTACCGTCGGCATTATTATCAAAACTATTGATAGTAGCGCCAGCTGCTGATGTCAACTCGCCGTCTTGTTGAACTGTAACTGTGAAACCGTTTGAAGCATTAGTAGACACTGTTAACTGTTGAGCTGCTATAGCATCAGATGCTGCATCCAATGTTCCGAAAGGAATACTGGTAGCTGTAGTAGTAGCTGTAGTAGTTAACTCTGTGTTTACTGTTTGATCTGCATCAACTGCAGCAACACCAAATGTCAAACTAGCATTAACACGAGCTGTAACTGTAACTGAGTCAATGATATAAACCTTGACCTCAGCATTTTCAATCTCGGTTCCATTTGACTGATAAGTTCTAACCCAAACTGAGTATGAACCAGCAGCAGGACTAGTTACGCCAGACACTGTAATTGTCTGATCTGTAGTAGATGAAACCGCACCTGTAGCTTCACAACCAACCTCTGAATTTGGGGTTGATGAAGCAGTTGTGTTTGCAGGGCAAGATACATTAGCCTCAACGTCACCGGTAAATGAACCAAAATCAATACTGAAGTACTGATCTGCTACTAGAGCAGTGGCTAGATTTACAACGATAGTATGAGTTGATGATGCAACACTAGGCGCTGAATCACTAATAGTATCTTTTGCTGTATCCATGGAAGCAGCCTTTACAGTGCTTACCATTGGCAATGCCCCCGACATTGTTACTAAAGAAAAAATAACTAAAGCAACAAGAAAAACTTTTCTTTTTGTTTTATGCATGGGGATAAAATCTAATTAATTAATCATTAATTCGGATATGCCAGATTTGTAGTTCTGGCTGTCGATGGCATAATTTTAATTAATCGGATTTATCTTAAATTTTTAAGGGATAATTTTATTAATAACGTAGATAAGTGTTTATCGTACGACTAATAAAAATAAGCTTATTTTTATTTTATTTTTTTTACTTGAGGACGTCTCTACTGTCCTCAACTTTCTAATCAACAACATTCTCGACCTGACCCCTGTTAATAATAGGGGGAAGAATTGTTAATCAGTATTATTATACCACAAAATTAATCATTTTGATAACTAAACATTATTAAAATTTAATTAATCAACAAAAACTCTAACACACATTTAATATTAGCAAAATTATAATTATCATTTTTTACCAATAATTATCCCAATATTAATACAAGGACCTACATCAACTGCTAAATAAAGATAATTGTGGATAACAAAACCCCGCCCTATGTTCCCAAGGGCGGGGTTTAATATCTAAATTATTTCAAGATATTAGTAAGTAGGTGTTGCTACGTAAGTTAATGTACTTTCGTAATCACCCGCTTGTTGCAATGCATGAATCTCAGCTGTGTATGCTACTCTGGCTACTCCCCTATCCTGAGTTGATCCGTCAGCCGGACCATCATGATGGAAAATAGGTCTTGGTGTTATACCATCTAGACCTACATATTCTGGAGCTCCAGCACCATTATATAAATCTTCGTAACCGCCAAGTGAGTTCAAATCTGTGTCATCTGAGGTTAATCCCATGTGACCATAAGTATGATCTGAATCCAATTGTCCTGATGGTGGTTGCCAAGAAGTTGCTGTAGTAGAACCTGTTCCGTCTGGTGAATCATTAAAACTATTAATGTTATCATTACCATCTGAGGTCAGCTCCTGATCCTGCCAAACTGTTACAGTAAATCCGTTTGAAGCGTTAGTTGTAACATCCAACTCCTGACAAACAGTAGAAGATGCTGCAGGTTGAAGTGTTCCAAATGGCAAAGTATTAGATGTTGTGGTACCCGTACAAGAAACAGAGTTTACAGTATCAGATCCACCGTTTAAACCAGTTACATTAAACTGTAATGTAGCGTCTACTCTAGCAGTCATAAGTACATCATCCAATAGTTGAACCATAACTTGTACACGCTCTTGTAAGCTGCTTCCTGCTGCTGTTCTATAATGTTCAATATCTACTGTGTAATAATCAGTAGCTTGATCACTTGGATTTACTACATCAGTAATAACCATTGATAATGACGCTGCTGCTTGAGTTGTGTTTGATCTTACACACTCTACAACATTTCCAGTTGAAGAGGCTGTAAAATCAGCATCCCCACTGTCACAATTTACATTTCCTGCTGCAATTCCTGTGAATCCTGCAGGGAAGGTAAATTTAATGAAACCACCTACTTCAGTAGAAGTTCCAGTATCAAATGTGAAAGTTGAAGTTGCTGTTTGCTCAAAATCAGTATCACTGATTAGCCAAGTTGAGTTAGCCAAAGCGTCAACAGCGTTTGCTGTTCTAGGCATTGGCATAATACCATACATGGCAACAATCATAGAAAATATAACAGAAAATGCTATATATCTTTTATGTTTTTGTTTCATATTTTTGTTTAATTTTTGTTTTTATTAAATATAAGCGCTTATACACATCCTGATATTCACTTAGTGAACCCGCATACACCTGCCTGTCGGCAGACAGGAACGCGGGGCATCTGAATGAATATAGATGTAATTGAACCCTGATTTCGACCCTACTCCGTTTTTAACCGGAATAATCATGGGGATATATAATATAGATTTGAGTAAACAGTCAGTATTTTATAATAAATACCTGTTTTCTAGAAAAACAGCTATCAAAATACAGACTCTAAACTCAAATCTACCAAATTTACGCTAAAATATATTATTTTTTCAAATTACCTGTTGAAAACAAAAAAATGCTTTCTACAAAAAGCATTCACAAATAAATAAAATATTCCAAATCAAGATTATGATACTAACATTAAATAAAATTTCGTTAATAAAATTCTTGATTTTTGTTGTTTTTTTTGTTTGTTTTTGCTTTTTGTTTTAGATATAAAATCGCAATTTTTATACAATTTTAGATCTTATACTCTTATTATACACTATTTTTGAGGCAGGGTCAATGTGGAAAACCTTTAATTTACCCTTAATTTAATAAATTTCCGATTTTTTATTCAATATATAACTTTAAATAATATTTTTTTACCAATATTAGCAAATAAGACAAAATTACAACAAATCATCAATTTCAGAAAATTTATTTACTGCTATTTTTGTATATACTTGGGTTGTTTCTAGTCTAGAATGTCCAAGCAAGGACTGGATATAACGTAAATTTGTGTTATTTTCAAGCAAATGGGTTGCAAAAGAATGACGAAATGTGTGCGCAGAGACATCTTTTTTAATATTAGCTCCAATTGACGATTTTTTTACAATCGCTTGTACTGTTCTAGTTGTCAACTTACCACCCCCTCGTCCTTCAAATAAATACTCTAATGGTTGATATTTTCTTAAATATTTACCAATATTAGATAAAACAATTTTAGAAATAATTGTAATCCTATCCTTACCCCCCTTTCCTGCACGAACAAATATTTGTTTTCGATCAAAATCAATATCACTAATACGTAGATTAATCAGCTCACTCACCCGCAATCCAGAGGTGTACAACACTTGAATCATCAACTTATGTTTAATATTATCTATTACATTAATCATTGTCAAAACCTCTGCTTTAGATAAAACTGTAGGCAATTTCTTTTCCGATTTTGGCCTCTTAATCCCAAAATTTTCATCAAAAAATCTTCGATGCATTATTTTGTTATAATAGAATTTAAGAGCATTAATTGACAAATTAACAGTCGAACTAGAACGTCCGGAATCGAATAAATACTCTAGATAATCTTTTATGTCCTGCTTGGTAATTTCATCTGAAAATTTATTTGCAAATCTAAGCAATTCTTTGTTATAATAGATATAGGAAGATATGGTTCTTGGGCTAAAATTACGTAAACGTAACTCCTGAGCCAAGTTATTCATCGGATCACGAGCAAACATTGTATTTCTATTAATTTGAGATGTTGCCATAAACCTTTATGCTAACATATTAATAATACAATTTTAACTATTTTTTAACAAAAAAACAACAACTTCGCATATAACTTGTTATGTGAAATAGCCAGAAATTTCTCTATTGTTTTTTAAGATTTTTTTGGCAATTTATTTCCGGTCGAATATAGCTTGTGATATAATTTAAACGTTTAATAATTTAATCGTAAACACTATGAAAAATCGATTTGAAGGTCATACTCCACCACAAGAGAGTAAAGAGCAACCTATTGCGAATTTTAAAATAACTCCTGGAAGGGTATTTGATGGAGAAACAAGCGGTTTTTTCATTCGATCAAAAAATGCTGAACTTGATTCAGCTGCAAGAAGTTTGAGAGGTGAAGAAGCGCTTGATTTTTATACTAATTCAATGCTCAATGGAAGAAGTGAATCAGAAATGAAACAAGCAGCTGAATCACTAAGAGACAAGTTGAATGATCCAGAGATTCAACAACTCATTATGGAATTGGCCAAAAAAAAACGACAGTTAGAACAACAAATAAAAGAAATAGAAGATCAGTGCTCTGAATTACTAGAAAAATAAATTGCCAAAAAAAGAATAATAAGGAATAGAAATTTCTAACTACATCACATAACAGCGTTATGTGAAATTGTTTGCTACATTTATCTAATAATTTTTTTCAACTATGATTGATTTACAAAAACTACAAAAAGAAATATTCGACAACAAAATTGCTAAAGGTTTTAACACCACAGATGTTGGTTTAGAATTTAGCTTAACGCACGAAGAGCTTTCTGAGGCATTTCACGCATACAGGAAAAAACTTCCTGATCTTGGTGAAGAATTGGCGGATGTTGCAATATATTTAATGGGATTGTCCGCAATTTTGAATATCAATTTGGAAGAAGAGATATTAAAGAAAGTTGAAAAAAACAAAAATCGTGAGTACAAAAAAATAAATGGTGTACTCACTAGAACGAAAGATGAATAAAACCACAAACAACATCATATAACAGCGTGTATGAGGTTCAAGAAAAAGTGCGTTAATAATTTTCAAAGGTTGCACTTTTTCTTTCACCCAAATTTCGCCTCATTTATAATAAAAAAAGGAAGTCGGCGAAACTTCTCATACACGCAAACGTTATACGCAATTCAAAAAATATTTTTCTTGAAATAAAATGAGGATAGGCTTTCTAAAACGAATAAATTTGATTTTTTCTTTATTTATGGAGGGGGATAATAATGTGTTTTCTCCACTCCGTTCCGAAAACGATTTATTTATAAACTTTACATGCTAACATTAAAATATGGCTGAAACTTTAATCAAAAAATTTACACAAATCTCCAAAGCAGATACTGAAATTGCAGGAGGCAAAGGTGCTTCTCTTGGAGAGCTGACTCAAGCAAAAATTCCCGTTCCCGAGGGTTTTGTAATTCTTTCTAATGCTTTTGAGAAGTTTTTAGAAAAAACAGATCTAAATGTTGAAATTGACGCTGTTTTAGATTCAGTTGATATTAAAGAAGTCCATACTATCGAAAATGCTTCTGAGAAAATTCTGGCGATGATTATTTCCAAGGAAATGCCAGAGGATATTAAAACAGAAATTTTAAAATTTTATAAAAATCTAGATTGTAAATTCGTGGCAGTTCGTTCATCTGCAACATCAGAAGATTCTGCTTCTGCTGCTTGGGCAGGACAATTGGATAGCTTTTTGAATACTACAAAAGAAACGCTCTTGGAAAATGTAAAAAGATGCTGGGCTTCTTTATTTACTCCGAGGGCTATTTTTTACAGATTTGAAAAAGAACTAAACAAAGATAAAATTTCTGTTGCAGTTGTTGTACAGAAAATGGTTAATTCGGAAGAATCAGGTATTGCTTTTTCTGTTCATCCTGTCACTCAAGACGAAAACCAAATCATAATTGAAGCAGGTTTTGGATTAGGCGAAGCGATTGTTTCAGGTTCAATAACTCCAGATAGTTATGTTGTAAATAAGCAGGAATTTTCGATTTTGGATTTAAATGTAAATGAGCAAATAAATGCACTATACAAAAAAGCTAAAGGCGGAAATGAATGGAAAGAATTAGGAGATAAGGGCAAGAAACAAGTTTTAACTGAAAAAGAGATTGTTGAGTTATCTAAGCTGATTGTAAAAATTGAAAAGCATTATGGCTTTCCTTGTGATATTGAATGGGCAAAAGAAAAAGGAAAATTTTTCATTCTTCAGAGCAGACCAATTACGACTTTGGAAAGAAAAATAGAAATGGGAAAAAAGCCGTTTCAAGATATTTTGAATAGGCTCCTGTTATTGACTGCTAGGTCGAGTTCTATACAGAGAGAAACTATCTTTGGCTCGCACTTCCTGAAAAATACATTTTATCCTATGGATTTTCTTCTTACAATGCCAGTTTCAGGAACGGATGTAGAATGGTACCTTGATAAAATTACTCTGGATAAGTTCTTTAATAAAGAAGCAGAAGAATTCCTTTCGCCTAGTTTTTTAGAAGAATACAAGAGAAGAGACAGGCAAGGATATGAAGAATTTCTCAAGGTCTATAATAAAATAAATAAAGATTTTACAAAAAAGAAAGTAATTCTAAATAAGGAGATTATTAATGATGTAAAAGAATACTTCAATTACTCTTTAAGGGACGATACTTATTTTTATTTTGGTCTTTGTGTTTGGACTTTTGACCAAAGAGCTGTTCCAAAATTAAAAGAAATCTTGCAGGCTTTCTTCAAAACTGATTTTGAGGAGGCTTGGCACATTATAACCTCTCAGACTGAATTGACCTACGAGCAAAAATTTAGAATTGAACTTACAAAACTTAAGAAGAAGTATGGAGATGAAATTAAGAAAGAAGAACTACAAAGAATGCAGGAAAATTATAGATATTTAGGAATATATTGTCCCGAAGATTATGGCTATACATATGAAGATATTCAAAAGTTTTATCATGAAATTGATATAGAAAAAACACTTGATATAATCAAAGATATAAAGAAAAACAAAAGGCAATTTGAAAAACTGTTGGACAAATATAAGAAAAACAAAAGAATTTGTGAAATTATGTCGCTGATTAATTTTAATGTTTATTTTAGGACTATTAGAATGGAAAAGATTTTGAGTGGTTTCGCATTATTGACTCCTATGTATAATTATTTGATGAAAGAACTTGGATTTACAAGAAAGCAAGTAGGAAATTTAACTAAAGAAGAAATTATCCAATTTTTAGACAAAAAAATTATTCCGCCGCAAAGAAAAGCACATCCCGGAATGTTCTATACTGCAGAAGGTGGCAGAGAGTTGACTTCTGAAGAGAAAAAATTATTCAAAAAAAGATTTAGACAAAGTGTAGAGATTAAGCAATTCCAAGGTGCTATAGCATATAAGGGATTAATTAAAGGGAAAGTTAAGATAGTTACTTCTAAGAATGACTTGTCAAAAATCCAAGAAGGAGATGTTCTGGTTTCTCAATTTACCAAACCCGAATATATTTATGCTATGAAAAAAGCAGCCTCATTTATTACAAATGATGGAGGTATCACCTCCCACGCAGCAATTATCGCAAGAGAAATGAAGAAGCCTTGTATTATCGGAACAAAGATTGCAACAAAAGTCTTAAAAGACGGTGATATAGTTGAAGTTGATTCAAATCAAGGAATAGTAAGGATTCTAAGAAAGAAGAAATAAGGATTTTTGAAAAATGAAATTCACCCCTAACCCCTCTTTCATTTTTCAAAACTGAAAAAATCAAATTTATATTTAATGAGGAAAGCCTATCCGATAATTGAGAACGAAAAATATTTTTTGAACTTCTCCGCTTCGCTCCGACCACGCTGCGCTCTCCTCCTTTCAGTCGTCGGGGCGTATAACAAGGGATATACGGTTCAGCCCTCGGCTCGGGCTTCACCCAAATTTTGCTCCGTTTCACTGCGCAAAACTTCGTATATCCCTGATGTTAAATACAATAGCGATTATAATTGATAAAACCCACCCCAAAGGCAGTGCTTAACGATAACTTAATAAATGTCTAAAATTTTATAAAATTATGAAGATAAAAATTTTAGGTTCTGGTGCATGGGAAGGAATTCCCGTTCCATTCTGTAAATGTAAAATTTGTGAATCAGCAAAAAAACCAGATTCAAAAAATAATAGAACAAGACCGCAAATTTCAATTGAAACAGAAGAAGGGCAATTTTTGATAGAAATAAGTCCTGACATTCGCATTCAATCCACAAAATTTAATTTACCGAATATTAGTAATTTCCTAATAAGCCACTGGCATTTTGACCATATGTATGGCTTATTAGAACTTCATGCTTGGATCGAATTTGTTTTAGGAAAAAAACCAAAATTATTTTGCTCTCAAAAAACAAAGGAATGGCTTGACCAAAGTTTTGGACATATTCCAAAAGATGTAATTGTAGTCAAACCATTCGAACAATTCGATTTATTTGGCATAAAAATTACTCCAATACCAATTTATCATATGAGTGGACGAGATAAAGATACAAAAGAAAACGAATTAGAAAATGCTTATGGTTTTCTTTTAGAAAAAAACGGAAAAAAAGCAGTTTATCTCGCTGATTATTACAAATTGCCAAATAAATCTTTAGAACTTGTCAAAGATTCCGATATTGTTATTGGTGATGGAACTTATCTTTTTGAGGAATCTTTTCCAGACAAACCAGAGCAAAATAATTTGAAATCTGATCCCGACCACTTACACGGAAAACAAATTCTTGATTTTGTTAGTGGATTGAATGCTAAAAAAGTGATTTTTCATAGCATTTCTCACTTGACAGAAAAATCACATGAAGAACTTCAAAAATTGCTCCCTAAAAATATGTTTATTTCTTATGATGGAATGGAACTGGAATTATAAACGCACTGCCTTTTCCCACCCTTAAAATAGTAATCGCTACTCCTTCGCTCCATTTCATTCCGCTCGGGCACGTTGCACTCTCCTCACTTCGTTCGTCGGCGGATTTAACAGGGCTTAAAGGGTTCGCTCGTTGCACTTCGCTCTCCCAAATTTTTTTCTCAGCTCTCACTCACTTCGTTCGTGGAGGAGAAAAAAACTTCCCTTAAGCCCGATGTTATACGCAATCAGCCTTTGGAGCACTCGATAGAAAGTTTTATAATTTATT
>CAYWNT010000016.1:0-18031 GCA_964459725.1 uncultured Gammaproteobacteria bacterium | reverse complement strand
TGGGGATCAGCTCTAAATCGCTTTACTATTGAGTTGGGTGATAGGGTGCCTATTCGTTAATAAAATGAATTCATTTACACAAAAGAATTGACACACCCAGTGCTACTAAATCAATAGCTCCTTTTGTGACAGAGGGTAATTTGATTATTCTTGAATCAACGTCACCAGTAGGTACAACAGAAAAGGTAGAAGCTATTCTAAAAGAGCAGCGACCAGAGCTGTTTCTATCAACTACACAAAAACAAAAAATCTTTATATCTCACTGTCCAGAACGTGTGTTGCCAGGTCATATTATGCGCGAGCTAGTTGAAAATGATCGTATTGTAGGAGGTACTACAAAGGAATCAACCTCACTGGCTGCTGATTTTTATAGGGAATTTGTTGAAGGTGATGTGCTTGAAACAGATGCGCGTACTGCTGAAATGGCCAAGTTAACGGAAAATAGTTTTCGAGATACAAATATTGCATTTGCCAATGAGCTATCTATTTTGTGTGATAAGTTTGATATTAATGTGTGGAAACTGATTGCATTTGCAAATCGTCATCCGAGGGTGAATATCCTTCAGCCTGGAGCAGGTGTTGGGGGCCATTGTATTGCTGTCGATCCATGGTTTATCGTACATGCTGGCGGTGATGATGCACGAATGATATGCACGGCCAGAAATGTAAATACATATAAAACGGAGTGGGTGATAGAAAAGATTAAAAATGCTACTATAGCATTTGAAGTAGAATATAAAAGAAAACCAAAAGTTGCATTGATGGGACTTTCATTTAAGCCAGATATTGATGATTTACGAGAATCTCCTGCATTACATATTGCCAAACGATTAACAGAGGAATTAGAAAATGTGGTATGTATAGAGCCAAATATACCACTAAACTCAACGCTTAAAACTAAGAACTCAATACTAAAGCTTGAAGATATTAAATCTGCTTCAGCGGATTCAGATCTACACGTTTTTCTAGTGGCACATAGAGAGTTTAAAAAACTATCAACCCTAAGCTATCAAGCGTCGACTAGATTGGATTTTTGTGGGGTATTAAATTAAAAGATCTTAAGCAAGAATTATATAACAACTATGGCATCAAAGAAATAGCTCTATTTGGCTGTTATGCAAGGGATGAAGTCGATGAAAATAGTGATATAATAGCAATAATATCTATGATAAAGGGGGGGGGGCGGTTTTTTAGTAGCAAAAGCTAAAAGATATTTAAGAGAAATGCTAAATAAAAATATTGAGATTGGATTTTACAGCGCAATGAATTCTTATATTAGAAAAAATATAGAAAAAGAGATTGTAGATGTCTAAACAAAACAAATATTTGGGATTTATCATCCAAAAAATAAAAAAGTTAAAATAAATATAACTGGGTAGCGTAATAGCTTCTATTTTTTTCTCAAGATATGGAAAAAGTATTGGACGGTAATGAATTTTGACTGTGCATGGGTATGGCCATACAGGCGTTGTTTGAGCAGAGTCAAAGTGATAGGAAAATTTAGCAATGAATTTTCTAAAAACAGATTTATACCTGCCATTCTTGTGCATGGCACAAGAATCTAAAGATGTTGGTCTATTATATATTTAATAAAATTACTTGTCATATGTAAATGTGAGGATTGTTTATGAATAATTCAAAAAATGTACTTAATTACATGTTTGGAAATGGTGCTATTAATAATTTAGATTCGATATTAAATAAAAAAGGATCTAAATGTAACTATGTGATTTATTATGTTGATGAATATTTTGAAGGCAGTGATTTAATAGATAGGTTGCCAATTAATAAAAATGATGAATTGTTTTTTATTCAAACAAAAGATGAACCTAAGACGAGTTTTATGAATGATTTTAGGGATGCTTTGGTGGGCAAGGATAAAGCAAATCCAAAAGCAATCATTGCAATAGGTGGTGGATGTGTCCTTGATACTGGAAAAGCAGTTGCTAATCTTTTGACGAATCTAGGTAGTGCAGAAGATTATCAAGGTTGGAATTTAGTTGAAAATCCAGGAATTTATAAAATAGGTATTCCTACTATTTCGGGGACAGGTGCAGAAACTAGCAGGACTTGCGTGATGACCAATCCTGTGAGTGGGCTAAAACTTGGAATGAATAGTGACTTTACAATATATGATCAACTTATACTAGATCCAGAATTGACTAAAACAGTTTCACGAGATCAATACTTTTATACAGGAATGGATACATATATTCATTGTATTGAATCACTTAATGGAAAATATCGAAATGCTATAGGTGATGCATTTTCATATCAATCTATAGCACTTTGTAGAGAGGTATTTTTAAGTGATGATATGATGAGTGATAAAAATAGGGAAAAGCTTATGGTGGCTTCATATCTTGGAGGATGTGCTATTGCTAATAGTTTTGTGGGTGTTGTTCATCCGTTCTCTGCTGGACTTAGTGTAGTACTTGATACACATCATTGTATAGGTAACTGTATAGCAATGAATGCTATGGTCGAGTTTTATCCGAAGGAGTATGCTGAGTTTACGCAGATGGCTGAAAAACAAGGTGTAGAAATTCCTAAAGGTATAGCTTCAAATTTGGATGATGAAATATATCTTAAACTTTATAATTCAACTATTATACATGAAAAACCGCTTTCAAATGCTTTGGGAGATAATTTTAAGGATATATTAACTTTAGATAAAATTACAGAAATATTTAAAAGGATATAGAATGGCTAAATATCATAAATATGTATTTGATTTAGAAAAAAGAAAATTGGTTGGTGATTTTGAAAGCATGTATCAAAATGAATCAAAAGAGAATTTTGATTCTTGGCATCAAGATGATAGTCGTCAATTGCAAAGGAAGATAGATTTAGCAATTTTAGAAGATTATAATTTTAATAAAATTTTAGATATTGGTTGTGGCAAAGGTAGTCTAACTCACACCTTAAAAAAGAAAAATAATATTGTAGTGGGCGTAGATATATCACAAACAGCAGTAAATATTGCAAGTGAAAGATTTTCTGATATAGAATTTGTGTGTTCTAATATGAATAGTATAGAAAACTATGCTCATACTATTGATCATGCTGTATGCGGGGGGGGGTAAATCTTGTATTCACTAGTAAAGTTTTTTCATATATTGAAAACTGGAAAGAATTATTGTATGAAATATCAAAAACTACGGAATATTTTATGATTAGTCTATATATACCTGAAAATCCAATTGGATTTATAAAATCTGAAGATGATTTGATAAATGAAATTAGTAAATCATTTGAAATAATAGAACATGTTAGTTTGAAAACAACAAACTTTGTTGTTGTTTTTGCAAAAGGAAAAATATGAGTTATAAAATACCATTTAGTGGAAGGTCACATAAATATACTGTAAAAGAAAAAAAAGCTATATTAGAAGCAGTTGATAATGCTATAACTTTGACTCAAGGAAATTATCAGAATTTATTTCAAGAAAAATTTTCTAATTATATTGGAAGTGAATATTGCTTTGCTGTAAATAATGCAACAGCAGCTTTAGAAATATCAGCTCAGCTTTGTCAATTTAAAGATGGAGATGAGTTTATTTGTCCATCTCATACGTTTACTTCTTCTGTTTATCCTTTTATAAAAAGAGGTGGTATTCCTGTATGGGCTGATATTGATAAAGAGACCAGAGTAGTTACTTTAGAAAGTATAAAAAAATGTATTACACCTAAAACAAAGGCGATAGTAGTTGTTCATCTATATGGTTTTGTAATTCCGGAGATAGCTAAGATAGCTGATTTTGCAAAAGAGAATAATATAATATTAATTGAAGATGTTGCACAAGCTATTGGAACTGAAATAGAGGGTGAAAAATCAGGAACTTTAGGCGATTTTGGCGTGTTTTCATTTCATTCCCATAAAAATATAACTACATTGGGTGAAGGGGGAATGCTAGTAGTAAGAGATAAAAAATATGCCGACCTTATCCCTATGCTTAGACATAATGGGCACTGTGGGTGGAAAGTTGAAAGAGAAAATTATTGGATACCTGCAATGGGTAATATAGATCTTCCTACTTTAAATAATGAATATCTTATGCCAAATAATTATTGTCTAGGTGAGGTAGAATGTGCACTTGGTATAAAATTGCTTGATAGGTTGGACGAGATCAATAAGCAAAAAAGAATTAGAGCCATTAAATTCATTGAAACTTTAGAAAAATATGAACTATTAGAGTTTCATAAAGAAGATTCTATAAAGCATAGCTATCACCTTTTAGTTGCATATGTGAGAGACAATAAAAGAGATGCTTTTATGATGAAAATGAGTGATGAAAAATCTATACAGTGTGTTGTTCAATATTATCCTTTAAATAGATATGATCTTTATAAAAAATTAGGATTTGGTGAAGCTATATGTCCAAATACAGATGAGTTTTTTGATAATATGGTATCATTTCCTTTTCATCATATGATGACTGATGAAGATTTTGAATATATGCTAAATTCAACTGTGGAAGTATTAGAAGAGATATAGATGAATAATTTACTTATTGTAATCCCAGCAATCAAGAAGAATGCGGCAATACCTGATCAGCTTATAAAAAAACTTGATGGGATTACACTTGTTCAACGAGCTATAAATACTGCACAAGAAATTACAAACAATAAAAATATTTTAGTAGTAACAGATTCAGAAGAAATATCACTTGTTAGCGAGAGGAATGGAATAGAATTCTATAAAGATAGTGAAATCACTGTAACTTCAGAAAACATTTTGTATATAATTTCAGATATTGTTACGAATAAAAAGCAACAGAATATATTGCTTTATAGGGCAAATACGCCACTTGTAGGAAGCGATATCTTAAAAGATGCATGTAATCAATTTCTACAAGATAGCAACTATATATTAACTTCTGTAAAAAGTGAGCAGAAAAGGATGTTGCAATTAGAAAATGATACACTGGAAAGTATAAATAATAGTCAATATTTTGAAGAGTTAAAAGCCTTTCATATTTTTTGTAAATCTAATGTTCATAATAAAAAATTTAAACCATTTATAATTAAAGCAGAAGAATCTATTGAGATAGAGAATTATCAAGATTGGTGGGTATGTGAAAAGGTTTTACAGCGAAAAAGAATAGTATTTAATGTGATAGGAAGTATTGAAATAGGTATGGGACATATCTATCATTCTTTAGCTTTAGCTCATGAAATTACTGATCACGAAGTGATATTTGTTTGTGATGAAAAGTATAAGCTGGCAGTAGCTAAAATAGCTTCAATGGATTATAGAGTGATTTCTACCGATAATACTTTAAAAACAATAATAAACTTAAGACCACAACTTGTGATCAATGATGTTTTAAATACAGATGCAGAACATATTCAATTGTTACAAAACTCCAATATCAAAGTGGTGAATTTTGAAGACTTAGGGAGTGGTTCAAAATATGCAAATTTAGTTTTTAATGAACTTTATGATGAACCACAGCTTGAAGGTGATAATTATCTTTGGGGATATGAGTATTTAGCTCTAAGGGATGAATTTTATGAAGCAATTCCACATCAAATGGTTGAAGATATAAGTGAAATACTTGTTACATTTGGTGGTACTGATCAGAATAATTTAACATTGTTAACATTAAATTCAGTTATTGATAAATGCCAAGAGTTTAATATAAAAATCAATATAGTATGTGGTGGAGCTTATCAATTTAAAGATGAATTAGAAAACTATTTAAAAGTATGTGAGTATAAAAATATTTCTTTAGCTTATGAAAGTGGTATTATATCGAAAACTATGCAAAATTCACAACTTGCAATATCATCAAATGGTAGAACAGTATATGAGCTTGCAGATATGAATATTCCTTCGATTATTATTTCGCATCATGAAAGAGAGGATACTCACTCATTTGCAACTTTAGAAAAAGGTTTTATAACCTTAGGTGTATTAAACTCTAAAACTTCCGAAAAGATAAAAGAAAAATTTGAAAAATTAATAGAAGATAAAGATTATCGAGAATTATTATTTATGAATATTAGAAAATATAGTTTTAGAGAAAATAAACAAAAAGTAGTGAAAAAAATATTAGAACTGGTATAAATGAAAACGATAGCAATAGTTCAAGCTAGGCTTGGGTCAACAAGGTTACCATATAAGATGATGCTGTCCTTACATGGGAGACCTATTATTGAGTGGGTTATAAGGCGTGTAAAACAGTCAAGGCTAGTAGATGATGTTATTGTAGCTATTCCGCTAAATAAGGATAATGACTTGTTGGAAAAATATATATTTGAACTTGATGTAAAAGTTTATAGAGGTAGTGAAAGTAATGTCTTAGATAGATTTTATCAATCTGTGAAAAATGAAAATACAGAAAATGTCGTTCGGGTATGTGCTGATAATCCGCTTATTGATGGTAATGAAATAGATAATTTGATTGAATACTATAAAAATAATGAATGTGACTATGCATATAATCATATTCCACTTAACAATAAATATCCTGATGGGTTAGGTGCAGAAATTATATCTTATGAGCTGCTTGAGTATTTAAATGAAACTGTGGAAATTCAATATCATAAAGAACATTGTTTGTCTTATATTCATGATAATAAAAATCAATTTAAGATTCAAACTTTTGATCCTTTAGATAAAGAACTTCACCACCCTGAGTTGAGATTTGATGTTGATACATTCGATGATTATTATCAGTTGGCAATGAAAGATATAGCAATGGATACTTCATCTTTAGAGCTTATTAAGATATTTGGAGAAGGAAAATGAAACTAAAAGATCTGTTTGACACAATAAATTCATATGAAAAAAAAATATATAAACCTTATGTTATTGCTGAAGCTGGAGTTAACCATGAAGGAAGTATGGAGATAGCAAGAAAACTTGTATATGAAGCGAAAGAAGCTGGTGCAAATGCAATAAAGTTTCAAACTTATAAAGCAAGTACAATTGCCTCAAAAGATTCTCCAGCATATTGGGATATCACAAAGGAGCCAACAAAATCACAGTATGAGCTATTTACAAAGCATGATAAATTTTGGAAAAATGAGATGCAAGAACTTAAAAACTATTGTGATAAAATTGGTATAGAGTTTATGAGTACTCCTTTTGATATAGAATCTGCAACATTCCTAAATGATATGATGGATGTTTTTAAGATATCTTCAAGTGATATAACTAATAAACCGTTCATTGAATATATGTGTGATTTTGATAAACCGGTTATTCTGTCAACAGGAGCAAGTAGTTTAAGTGAGATAGCAGAAGCTGTTTCTTGGATAGAAAAAAAGGGTAATCCGTTGGCTCTTTTACATTGTGTACTCAATTATCCAACTCCAGACCAAAATGCAAATCTTGGTATGATTATGGATTTAAAGACAAAGTTTCCTGATAAAATGATCGGATATAGTGATCATACTTTGCCTAAAGATATGAAAGTGTGTGAGATGGCTACGATACTTGGAAGTGTAATTATAGAAAAACACTTTACTCATGATAAAACACTACCAGGAAATGATCACTATCATGCTATGGATAAAGAAGATTTAAAACTATTTAGAAGTAATCTTGAAAGAACTTTTGAAATATTAGGTGGATTTAAAATAGAATCACTTGAAGATGAAGCGCCAGCAAGGGCAAATGCTAGAAGAAGTTTAGTTGCTCAAAAAGATATACCAAAAGATAAAGTGATTGAAAAAGAGGATTTAACTTTTAAACGACCTGCTCATGGAGTAAGTCCAAGGTTTATAGGTGAAGTTGTAGGAAAAACTGCACTTGTAGATATAAAAGATGATGATGTTTTGAAATGGAATATGTTTAAGTAGATTTATGAAATTAATAGTTTTGGATATTGTTTCAAATAATTATAAAGAAATAGATGGATATCTATCTATTTTTAAAAATTGTCTTGTTTTAGCTTTAACGCCTAGTAGTATTTATTATTTAGAAAATAGATATATATCATTTCGAAAATTTCATGATTTAATTTTGCCTGAGCAATTCAGAAATGAAGTGTTAGAAATATACAGTGATATTTTGATGAAAAATATAGAGAATAAGTATTTTAAAGGATTTTTTAGAGATATAGCTCAAGTTATTTGTCAATTGCTAGTGGTAGATAAAATTATTTCTTTCATTAAAAAAAATAGTCTGGAACATATTATTTACATAACTGACAGACAAATAATAAAAAATCTTAATATTAATAGACTAGTCAATAATGAATCAATATTAAATAATTTAGTGAAATTTGATAAAATTATTCAAATAGAAAAGAATATTGTCGAAAATAGAATTAATTTATTTAAAAAAATTAGAAGATACTCCATTGCCAAATTATCAAATAAATTGTTAAGGAAACTTACTAAAAGTGAGCTCAAATACGATTGGAATGAATTCAATATAAAGCCAAAACAATATGATGTTGAAACTTATCGCGAATTTTTTAATTTTGATATTTCTCATCCTAATGTGAATTGTATAGATCGCAAGGGCATTTCATTCAAAATTGAAAAATCTAAAACTAAAATTTCAAATCTATTAACATTTCTAGGAAAAGATAATTTCCAAAAAGTTGTTGATTGCAGCAATCAAAGTTTATTTTTCTTTCAACATGGGTCTTATTTGTATAAGAATTTATTTATTAAGTATTCAGAAATTGAACCTGCACGTATTAATTTTGTTTTTAACGACTATACTAAAAAACTATTTAATGACTTAGGAGCAAAAGAAGTTCATAGTGTAGGGTCTGTACTTTTTAATCAGCCAATCATAGAAAGAAAAAAGAAATATGATTTTCTTTATATCATACAGGGGCATGATTATTTGGGAAGCCTTCAATATGTAGATTTCCCAAATTCTTTGCATGGTTTTGATGGATATGAATTGTACCAAAGGCATAAAAGTATCATAGAGTTATTTGGTACTAAACTTAGTGATAAAAAAATTGTGATACGGGTTCACCCTTGCGTTATTTCTACCGGAGTATATGTGCCATTTTGGGAATTGGCTGAGGCATATCCAAATATAACAATAGATGTCTCCATACCTATCCATATTTTAATTGAAAAATCTAAATATATTATAAGTGATTATTTCACTACAGAATTTATAAATCGTGAACTTCATTATAAAAGAGATATCATATTGTTTCAAGGAGCTCCTACCCCACTTCCTGAAGATATTATAGAAGATATGAGAAAAATGTTTATTTTAGTAGACTCAGTTGATGATTTGAAGGATAAAATTGAAAATATAGACGACGTTGTAAATAGTAGAAAAAGGTGTGACGATATCATAGAATATTATTCTTCTAAAAAGTGCGATACAAAAAAAAGAGTATCTGAAATTTTAGTAGAAGAAAAAAAGAGTTAAATGGAAGATAGTTTAAAAAAAAGATATAGTATAAAATTATTTGCCGGTATTATAAGTGGAGTTGTAGGTGCTATCTTGGTAGCTATTGTGCCAAAAGAATTGGGTCCTATTGCTTATGGTCAGTTTGTTTATTTACAGGATTTCTATATAAAAATTATTGGTTTTTTAGATATGGGCTCATCCATAGCTTTTTTTACAAAGCTAAGTGCCAGGCATACTCGAAAAGAATTGATCACTTTTTATTTTTTGTACTCTTTTGCTGTATTTCTTTTGCTATTATTTTTTATTTTTTGTGTAGATAGTTTTGATTATTCATCAGATATATTTCCTGATATACCAAATAAATATATCTACATGGGATTGTTTTTTGGTTTTTTTACTTGGTTTACTCAAATATTTATAAAAATATCAGATGCATATGCATTAACAGTTTCTATAGAGCTTATTAAAATAGGTCATAAGATTGTATCACTTTTATTGCTGTTGTACTTCATATATATGGCAGTTTTTGATTTAAATGCTTATTTTTCTTTTCACTACATTGCATTGATTAGTTTTTTTATTATTACATCTTTAATATTTATAAAAAAAGGAATATTTGAAAAAAAAATATTCCATATAAAAAAACTAAAATGCAACCCTCTAATCAGGGAATTTATAAATTATTGCCACCCGTTGTTTATTTATAATATTGTAGTAGTTGCTGTGGGGGTATTTGATATTTGGTTGTTGCAATTTACAGCTGGAAGTGAACAAACAGGATTTTATGGTTTGGCATATAGCTTAGCAGGGATGTGTTTTCTATTTACAAGAGCAATGACTCCTATAATTACACGAGAGTTTGCTAAGTCTTATGAAAAAAAAGATTTAGAACAGATAAGAAAACTGTTCTATAGATATATACCGATGCTGTATAGTTTAGCTGCTTTTTTTTCTGTATTTGTATCATTACAAAGTAGTAATGTGCTCGAGATATTTACTGATGGTCAGTTTAGAGATGCTAGTTTTGTTCTATCAATAATGGCATTTTATCCGATTCATCAAACATATGGGCAGCTTAGTGGAAGCATATTTTATGCAACGGGCCAAACTAAATTGATGAGAAATATTACACTTTTGACACAGCCTATTGGAATAATAATTTCTGTTGTTTTGATTTATTTTTTGGATCTAGGTGCTGTTGGTCTAGCCTTCAAAATGCTTATAGGACAGTTCATAGGGGTATTAATTCAATTATATTTTAACTCAAAATTTTTGAACTTAAATTTGAAATACTTTATATTGCACCAAGTATATTCAATATTATTTTTCTCTATAATAGTATTTTGTGCATCATTTATATCATTAACTAGTGTATTTTTAGAGTTTTTTGTAACAGGTATATTTTATACATTTCTAGTTATCATGGGTGTATATATATTTCCTCAAATTTTTTCAACTACAAGAAGTGAAATAAAGGTAAATATTATAAAATTATGTAAAATGATAAAATGTTAGACTGCAAAGTATGGTGTTTTTAAGTATAAAAAATAAATTCTAAGAATGAAATTAAGATAAGGGCGAATATGAATATTAAAATATTAGATTGCACACTTCGAGATGGTGGTTATATTAATGATTGGAATTTTTCAGATCAACATATAAGGGAAATATCTAATGCTTTGGATAAGTCTAACGTGGATATTATTGAATATGGATATTTAGATAACAGAAAAGGAAAATCATCGAATTCAACTTTGTTTGATTGTACTCATTCTGTAGATTTGATGATTCCTTTAGATAGTTCAGCTCAAAAAGTAGTAATGATTAATTTGGGTGATTTTGATATAAATAACTTGTCGCAAAAAAATAAGACAAAAATTGATGGGATTAGGCTTGCCTTTCATAAAAGAGATTTAAGAAAAGCATTGAAATTGTCAAAATGTATTTATGACCTTGGATATAAGTTATTTTTTCAACCTATGGTAACAAAAAACTATGACGATGTTGAGTTCTTATCGATGATAAAGGAAGTAAATAAACTTAAAATACATGCATTCTATATTGTTGATAGTTTTGGTGCGATGAGTCTGAAGGAATTTCAAAGATATATGATTTTGGCAGATGCAAATTTAAACGCGGATATTGTTTTGGGTTATCATTCTCATAATAATATGCAGCTTGCTTTTTCCAATGCTGTAAATATGTGTGGAGCTAACATTAATAGGGATATTATTGTTGATGCAAGTATATACGGTGTTGGGCGAGGTGCAGGAAATTTAAATACAGAGTTAATAGCAGATTATTTAAACAAATCCTTTGAAAAAAAATATGCTATTTTGCCATTGTTAGAGGTTATTGATGAGTTTTTGACTTCTTTAATGAAAGAAACGCCCTGGGGGTTTTCACCTGCACAGTATTTATCAGCTTCCTTAAATTGCCATCCTAATTATGCAACTTATTTAGTTAATAAGAATACAAAGCATATTGTAGGTATCAAAAAAATATTAGAAAGGCTTCCCCTTGATAAAAGATCATCGTTTGATAAAAAAATTATAGAAAAACTTTATATTGATTCTATATTAGAATCGAAAAGTTCAATTAGTGGGCACTGGCCAATCTTTAATAATAAAAAAATTATATTGCTAGCATCAGGGAAAAGTGTAAATCAATATTTGTCAGTGATTGATGAAAAAGTGAAGAGTGGAGAATATATAATAATTGCACTTAATCATAATCCAAATATTGATTGCGATTATTATTTTTTTTCTAACCAAAAAAGATTTGACGAATTTAAACTATCTCTCCAGATGGAAAAGATTGTAATTACTGACAATATTTTGTCAGATTTAGATATTCAGACTGTATTGGATTTTAAAAAATTGGTTTTTGTCCAAAATAAACTTGTAACAAATGTTGCTATTGTTGCAATAAATTATTTAATAGCTAATTTAGTCCAAAAAGTTGAAATAGCAGGTTTGGATGGGTATATAGCTAATATAGTTAATTACAATTATGAAGAAACAAGCATTATAACTGATTGCAAAGAGCTTGATGATCAAAATAATATTATCCAAAAATCATTATTAGATTTAAGTAAGCAAATAGATATTGTTTTTTTAACACCAAGTATCTTTGAGGTATAGGCTATGTTAAAAACTAACTATTTGAAACAGAAATTAGAAGATGGTAAGCAGGTTATTGGTACTTGGAATATTATCAATTCACCTATGATTATAGATGTTATTGCAAGCAGTGGCATTGATTTTATTATAATAGATGCAGAGCATGGTGCCATTAGCTATGAAACAGCTCAAGTTATGATAAGTATTTGTGAAAGTTACAATGTAGCGCCCATTATGCGAGTTGGAGAGATAAATGGAAGTTTAATCCTAAGAGCTTTAGATATTGGTAGCCATGGTATACAGCTTCCCAATATTATAACCTCTAATGATGCAAGGGAGTTTGTACAATATGCAAAGTATCCACCAGCTGGTATTAGAGGGTTTTCACCTTATACAAAAGCTGGTCTTTTTGATGTAGCAAATGGTCGAAAAATGCCTTTAATAGCAAATGAAAATACACTTTTAGTAGCCAATGTAGAAGGTGAAGAGGGTATGGATAATTTAGAAAACATTGTCAATGTTAATGGCATTGATGTGATATTTATAGGTTTATTTGATATGAGTAAATCCCTAGGGATTGCGGGAGATGTTCAAAATCCTAAAGTTATCGAAAAACTTGATGAAGCCATAAGAATAATTCATAATAATGGTAAAAAAGTTGGTTCAATAGCTTCTGATCGGGATATGTTGAAAATATTAAAAAATAAAAAAATAGACTATCTTACATATTCAGTTGATACAGGTATAATAAAAGAATCCTATCAGGACATGATAAAGAGCTTTAGAGGGTAAATATAATGAACAATAGATTTGGAATAATGCAGAGGCTTTTAGATACTAGAAAATATTTTAAATTAGTATGTGGTGCAGGTAATGAGGATGCTGAAGAAGTAAAAAAATTAGTTGTTCTTTATACATTAGCAGGAGCAAAAGGTCTGGATATTTCTGCTAATATAAATGTCGTTGAACATGCCGTAGCTGGTATTGATTTGGCATTTGATTTGGCGACTAAGTTTGGAATAAAGTTAAAAACTAAACCTTTTATTACAGTCAGTGTAGGGATGTCTGGAGATCATCATGTTAGAAAAGCTTTTATCAAATCTGAAACTTGCATGAAGTGTAATCTATGTATCCCAGTTTGTCCGACAGAGGCTATTTCTAAAGAGTTAATAATTGCGACAAAAAAATGTATTGGGTGTGGTAATTGCAGTGCTATATGTCCTAAAGATGACATTATATCTTATTCAAACAATCAGAGAGAATTAAAAGAGCTGTTGCCAGCTTGCATAAAGGCAGGAGCTGAACATGTTGAACTACATGCTGCTGTTGCAGATGACATAGCTATTATGGATGAATGGCAAATTGTTTGTGAATCAAACCCTACAGGGCATGTGTCTATGTGCTTGGACAGGCTTCATTTGTCAAATTTTACATTTGAGAAAAGAATTGAAAAAGCAAAAGAGATCGCTGGTAATAGATTAATTATTCAATCAGATGGTTATCCAATGAGTGGTGGATCTGATAATTATAATACTACGTTGCAGGCTATTGCTACAGCAGATGTATTAAATAAAAAATTTAATATGTATGTTGATAAAAAAGAGAAAGTATTGAAATATAAAAAAAACACAGAAGTGAACCAACTATTATCAGGCGGAACAAATTCACTTACGGCTTTACTTGCAGATCAATGTGGGGTTAGGTTTCAAGGTGCTTCTCTTGGGACATTTGCTAGAAAATTAGTAAAAGATATTATTAATAATGATCAGTTTGATGAAAACAATGATTTAGTGCGGCAAGGTTATTTAATAGCTAAAAAATTGGTAATTGAAAATGTAGGTGAGGTTAATGAGTAAATTAATTCTTCCTGGTAATTCAATTGATGATATTAAAATGGTGATATTTGATAAGGATGGTACACTTGTTGATATTCATCATTATTGGTGTTCTATGATAGAGTTTCGTGCAGAATTCTTTATAGAATCTTTAAAAAATGAAAATATTGAAAGTGATTTTTTGTATAATGATTTAGTTAATAGTATGGGGATAGATCTTAAGGCTAAAAAAATGAAACCTGAAGGTCCTGTTGGTATAAAACCAAGAACATTTATCGTTGATGTAGCTTTTGATGTTATCTGTAAATATACTGATAGTTATACAAAAAATAAAGTGATAGATATATTTGCTCAAGTCGATGAGTATTCGAAAACTAAATTAAAAGAGATAGTTAAACCACTTAAAGGCGTAAAGAGGTTATTAAATCGTTTAACAAATAGTAAAATATTAGTAGCAATAGCAACGACAGATTTAAGTACTAGGGCGATCCTTGCTATGAAAAATTTGAATTTAGATAGTTATTTTGTTGATATAGCAGGTGCTGATTTAGTAGAAGATGCAAAACCAAGTCCTGATTTAGTGGAATATATCATAAATAGACATAATTTATGTGTGGAAGAAATTGTGGTAGTTGGTGATTCAATGGCGGATTTAAATATGGCAAGAAATGTTAAATGTAAATTTATAGGTGTGAGAAGTGGACTATATACTGATGAGTTTATTAAAAAAAGTGAATATTTAATAGATGATTTAACTACAGTAGAGGTATTATAATGATAGTTGTTGCTATGATACCTGTGAGGATGGAATCTTCTAGATTACCCAATAAAGCTGTAAAAGATATTTGTGGTTTGCCAATGATAATTCACACACTTAAACGAACACAGATGGCAAAAAGCCTTGATGAAGTGTATGTTGTTACAGATAGTCAAGAAATAAAAGAGCTTGTAGAAAAATTTGGAGGAAAAGTGATCATAACTAAAAAAGATCACAATACGGGTTCTGATAGACTTGCTGAAGCTGCTTTAAAAATAGAAGCAGATATTATTGTAAATGTTCAAGGAGATGAAGCCTTAGTAAATCCTAAGCATATTGATGCGGGAGTTAATGCTTTAGAATTTTCTGATAACAATGTTTCTATTTTATTGACAAAATTTCATAAAAGAAATTCGATAGGCGATATAAAAGCTGTTGTAAATTTGAAAAATGAAATTATGTACATTTCAAGAAATGATTTACCCTCTAGTGCAAGAATGGAAGTGAGTAGTATGTTGAAAGCATATCATGTAGTGTCATTTAGGAAAGATTTCTTAATCAAATATGCGTCTTTAAATCAAACACCATTAGAAAAAATAGAATACAATGAATATTTAAGAATTTTAGAGAATGGTTATAAAATACAGGGAGTAATGGTAGATAGTGATTCAGTAAGTGTTGATACTCAAGACGATTTAGATTATGTAAGAAGGTTAATGAACATAGATAAAATATATCAATATTATAGAGTTGATAAATGAAGGCATTGATTTCTGTTTCTTTATCTCAAGCAAAGCGACTGATTGCAAAGGCAGTTGCTGCAAAACTTAAAAATACTTCACGAAGAGTTTATTTTGCACATGGGTCAACAAATCAGCTTATTTTGAGTGAATTAGGCATAAATATCGATAATTATTATAATGGATACATTAGTCATGGTGAATTAAAGTCAAATAAGTTGAAATCAGATATAGTTATTCTTAATAATAGTGATCATGATTTTATTCAAACCATGGATGAAAATGATATAATTGTTAAAGGTGCAAATGCAATTAGTTGTGAAAATGGCAAATATAGAGCGGCAGTAGCTGTTGCATCTCCTGAAGGTGGAACTTATGGCAATATAATAACTAAAGCGATGTGTGTTGGCGCAGAAGTTATTATACCTGTTTCACATAATAAACTAGTACCCAAACTTTTAAGTGGGCAGTATACTCAGAGTAGTTTTGATATAACAATGGGATTACCTATCTCATTAATTGAATATCAGTACGGTGAGATTTATACGGAAATAGATGCTTTTAGAGAGATATTTAATATAGATGCTGAGATTTATTTGTCTGGAGATATTAATAGTATGGAAAGTGCAATGATATTTGTAATTAAAGGTGCTAAAAATAATATTGAAGAAGTTTACAAAAGGTTTAGTCACAATGAATCCTAAAGAGCTAGATAGATTGTATCAAAAAAATAAAATTAAATTCCATGATTATATAAACAATGTTAAGAAAAATAGTCCTTGGGATATATATACAATTATAAATTCAACATTAGTAAAAAATCCATATGAAAGTGCATTTCCCAAAAATTTTTTTTCAAAGGATATAGTAAAATACAACAAGTTTATCTTATTTTTAAAAAACTCAGCCAAATATTATTTGAAAAATATTTATTTATTTATTTCTTATATTGTTGCGTATGTTATTTATAATGTTAATTATACTAAGCAAAGAAAAAATGATTTAGGAGTTATTGTTGATATATTTGGGCTTGTTGATAAAACTAATAATGATGATAGATTCAGTGAGAATTACCTTGCAGGTGTATATAATGTTTTTGAAAATTATAAGATAAATTATACTATCTTGCTTCGTCCATATCAAGTAGGTAAAAATCCATTTAAATTAATAAAATTCTTTAATATAATCAATCATGATAAAAGAGATTTTATATTTGAGTATGAATTGTTAAAGCTAAGGGATTTTTTTAGTTTATTTATTTTAATACTTTTATATCCATTTAAGACTTTAAGGCTATTGCAAAAAGAAAAAAATGCAGATGATAAGGTTTTTAATAAGTCATTGGTTGATGATATAAAATATTTTAATTTTAGTAGTTTAACTAGGTATATTTTAGGTGGAAATTTAGCAAAAATTAACTCGATAACAAAAATTTATTCGTGGAGTGAATTTCAAGTGATTGAGCGAAGTTTTAATTTTTCTATACGTAAAAATAATTTAAAGATTGAGTTAATAGGATTACAATTTTTCTTAAATTATGAAATTTATTTTAATGCTTACGCCTATGACATAGATTATGATATGTCTTCTTCAGCTCATAGAATTTTAGTAAATGGTAAATATTATAAGCGTAAGAGCAAAAAAGTAAGATATGATGTAGGAGTGTCTTTACGATATGAAAATATTTTTAATTTTAAAGGTATCCAACGGGAAGAAGGAAATCTTTTACTTCTGGGTTCTTATATTGAATATGATACAAAATATATGTTAGAAAGTGTCGAAAAATTTGAGAATGTAATATTTAAAAGTCATCCAGTAGTCGATGTTAATAAGTTTGGAAAATTGTCTAGAAATATAACTTTATCAAATGAAAATATATATAAACTTTTTACAAATACAAATTTTGTAATAGGTACGGCGTCGGGTACATTAGTAGAAGCTGTGGCTTGTGGTTTATCTGTAATAATTATAGCAAGTCAAGATAATCTTACAGCAAATCCATTAGTAGAATATGGGAAAGGTAAAATTTGGGAGATTGCTTTTAGCAAAGATGATGTAAAGAGACTATATAATGAGTTAATAGAATACAGAAGAAATAATATAGAAGAGATAAAAGAGATAGCTTCTTGGTATAAAGATAATTTTTTTATTGAGCCAACGGAAGAAAATATTGTAAAAACATTAGGGCGTGTCCTCATAAGGAGATAAGTAGTTAAACTATCAGCAAAAAAGTGT
>CAYWNT010000015.1:0-18251 GCA_964459725.1 uncultured Gammaproteobacteria bacterium | reverse complement strand
CTCAATTTTCCCCGTAGAGGCTTTAAGCATAATCCTAAAGAGCATTTTTCATGCTATCTCTATGAGTACATCAGAGATTTTGAGAAATTTTTTAAGCAAGCCGTTTTTCAATTATTCCCCGTTGACCAGGCTGAAAAATTATCACGCCTTGCTGATCGTTCATTAATCACCAAAGAAGAATTATTATACAAACTGTCCGACACGCCTATTTATGATTTTCTTTTTACCTTAGTTCCTTTATTTCCTATCAATTTTAATACCCGCTACGAGGGGTGTCATGTTGTAGCGGGGTCAGGCCATGGTAAGACCCAATTATTACAAAAAAAAATCTATTATGATTTGCTCGAAGCCCAAAAAGGTAATCTCGGTCTTTGCATAATTGACAGCCAGAGAGAGTTAATCGAAAAAATTTTAAACTTGGCTATGTTTGATCCCAAGACTGAAAACAGCTTGGCCGACAAGTTATTATATATCAATCCCGAAGACGCTTATTTTCCGCCTTGCCTTAATATGTTTGACATGGGAATGGAGAAATTAAACAATCTTCACCCAACAGAGAAAGCCAAGATATATAATTTCACAATATCGCTCTATGAATATGTTTTTAGTGATCTGGTCGAGGGTGGCTTGACCATGTATCAGAAAGTTATATTTAGATCGTGCGCAAAGGTTGTTCTCTCGATCCCAGAGGCAAATATTTTAACCTTTATCGACTTCATTAAAAATCCCCACAATTACCAAGAATATATCGACCGGCAAGACGAGTTAACCCAAGATTTTTTTAAAACTGAGTTCCATGATTCAATTTATGAATCAACCAGAAAGCAAATAACCGCAAGACTCCGAGCCGTTGTTCAGAACAATGATACTTTTAGAAATATGTTCGTTCAAAAAGAGAACAAGGTTGATTTGCTCGAAGCCATGAACAGCGGGAAAATAGTAATAATCAAGACTGCAAGAGGCCTCCTACAGGAAGATTGCAAAATTTTAGGAAAATTTTTTATATCTCTTATTCTGCAATCTGCTTTTAGAAGATCGTCAATACCCGAAAATAAAAGACTACCGTTTTTTGTCTACATCGATGAAGCCGCAGATTATTTTACGGAATATATGGCCGAGGTGTTTTCCCAAGTTAGGAAATTCAACATCGGGGTAATAATTGCACACCAATTTTTAGGTCAGCTTGACGACGTATCAAGAAAGTTAAAAGAAAGTGTCCATCAAACCTCTATAAAATTTGTAGGCAAAAGCACCGAGAGCGATTCTAGAGCCATGGGGGCGCAATTAGGTGGAGTCCATCCGAACGCTATTTTTAATTTAAAGGTATACAAGAGGCCTGACGGAAAGGCTACGAGTACAGAATATTATTTATATGTAAAAAACACTACGTCCAAAGGGGTGAAAATCCGTGTGCCTATAGGCGTTATGGAAAAACAAGAAAAAATATCAAAGGAAGGACGCAAATATTTAATAGAGCAAACAAGAAAAAAATACACTACGCCGTTGATTAATAGAAAGCCCCAAGAGGATCACAAAGAGGATAGTCCGGCCAAGGCAGACACCGCAGCAGAAAAAGAACAAGGGTTTAAAAGAGGGAAGAAAGAAAGTATCTTATAATTCAAAATTAAAAGGAACGTAGTTTTTTACGTTCCTTTAGGTGCGCTGGCAGATTGGTAGGTTTAATTTAATTTGATGAAGAATTCATCTTTACGGCCTCTTGGTTTAAGTGCCTTGCAAGCTCATTACGAGAAGCATTGTGATAGTTTTGCATTGATTGAAACAAAGGGTCTTTGTTCATTCTTTTTGTTGATATGATTTCAAGAAAAACACAATATCCTACTGCAAAAACAATGAGTCCTATAACGATGTATAGAAATATCATAATTCACCCCTTTTATTGCCAGCCGACAGCTTATTTAAGTAAGCTATTGGTTAGCAACAAAAGAGAGCTTTCAAATTATTGTAATAATATAGCATAGTTACGTTAAAATGTCAAGGCAAGCCGTAAAATCTATCATCTTCAATTTAGCTATATTGTTTTCCTGTTTTTTTCTTTCTCCTGAATTCGTATCTGCAAAAACAAAAGGATATTGGAAAGAAGATACAAGATACCTGCTGGGCGTTAGTAATGTTCCATCGTTAAGAATAAGAAAAGCACCCAACGCTGAAAGCGAACATATAGCAACACTTCATCAGGGACATCAAGTTTTTATAGTAGGGGAAAGAGGGGAAAAAGGCGATTGGTATAAAATATTTGCTCCATAAAGACTCCGAGCCGTTGTTCAGAACAATGATACTTTTAGAAATATGTTCGTTCAAAAAGAGAACAAGGTTGATTTGCTCGAAGCCATGAACAGCGGGAAAATAGTAATAATCAAGACTGCAAGAGGCCTCCTACAGGAAGATTGCAAAATTTTAGGAAAATTTTTTATATCTCTTATTCTGCAATCTGCTTTTAGAAGATCGTCAATACCCGAAAATAAAAGACTACCGTTTTTTGTCTACATCGATGAAGCCGCAGATTATTTTACGGAATATATGGCCGAGGTGTTTTCCCAAGTTAGGAAATTCAACATCGGGGTAATAATTGCACACCAATTTTTAGGTCAGCTTGACGACGTATCAAGAAAGTTAAAAGAAAGTGTCCATCAAACCTCTATAAAATTTGTAGGCAAAAGCACCGAGAGCGATTCTAGAGCCATGGGGGCGCAATTAGGTGGAGTCCATCCGAACGCTATTTTTAATTTAAAGGTATACAAGAGGCCTGACGGAAAGGCTACGAGTACAGAATATTATTTATATGTAAAAAACACTACGTCCAAAGGGGTGAAAATCCGTGTGCCTATAGGCGTTATGGAAAAACAAGAAAAAATATCAAAGGAAGGACGCAAATATTTAATAGAGCAAACAAGAAAAAAATACACTACGCCGTTGATTAATAGAAAGCCCCAAGAGGATCACAAAGAGGATAGTCCGGCCAAGGCAGACACCGCAGCAGAAAAAGAACAAGGGTTTAAAAGAGGGAAGAAAGAAAGTATCTTATAATTCAAAATTAAAAGGAACGTAGTTTTTTACGTTCCTTTAGGTGCGCTGGCAGATTGGTAGGTTTAATTTAATTTGATGAAGAATTCATCCTCATTGCTTCTTGATTTAAGTGTCGTGCAAGTTCATTGCGAGAAGCATTGTGATAGTTTTGTATAGCTTGAAAAAAAGGATCTTTGTTCATTTGATTTGTTGCATAAAACCAAACAAAAACGAAATATCCAGCTCCAAGAATAACGAGTCCTCCAATGATCCACAGAATGGTTTCTAACATAGCCCTCTCCTTTTATTACCAGCCGACAGTTTGTTTAAACAAACTATTGGTTAGCAATAAAAGGAGATTTGGAAAATTTTATAATAATATAGCATAGTTACGTGAAAGTGTCAATGCAAGCCACAAAAACCACCATCTTCAATTTAGTTGTATTGCTTTGTTGTTTTTTTCTTTCTCCTGAACATGTATTTGCTTCTGTAGATGTTGAGTCTGAAAACAAAGTTTCTCTACATGGTAGAAATTACCTAATAGGCTTTAGCGGTGTGCCAGTATTATCAATACGAACAGGCCCAAGCATTAAAAGTAAAAAAATTGCTCATCTTTCTTCAAGAGATTTTGTTTTTATAGTGGGCGAGGAAAACGGTTGGTATAAAATTTATCAACCATCAGGAATCACCACATACTACGACCCCGTTTCAGAAGAACCTAACAATGACAAAGTTGGTTATGTAAGCTCTAAATATATTCATGACAATTTTATTGCAGCAATAACCACAAACCAAGGAAAACAAATACCACTATATGACCAGAGGTCTTTTGACGGACAAATAGTTGACAAGCTCAATGATGATCGAGAAATTTTTGTGAAAAACATATTGGATGATGGTTGGGGTGAAACGGTTGTTTATCCAAACAAACGTCTCTTTATCCATACAAAATATATAAAACAAATAGAAATAATAATAAGTGGAATTCCTGCCACCCCAGAAGACAATAAATTTAAAAAAGATATGCGGAGTTTGTGGGCAAGCTATTTGGCTTATTTAGAAAATCCAACAGGGGAAAATAAGCGACCTGTCCCTACAGCAAGAAAGGTTCATAGATTTACTCAAATGGACATTTTGCTTGCTATTATCTTTCTTCCCATTGTCTTTCTGATTCCAATTTTTTGGGCGTATTATTCAAAAAAATATGGAGCTACTTTAGCTTCTGGGTATTTTTTAGTGCCTGCTGTATTGTTTGGGCTGAGTTTCTTTTTCTTTTACAAACAAATACATGGTATCCCCGCAGAAGAAACAGAGTGGAGATATAAAATAAAGACTCGCAACCAGCTTGGTTACTACAGGATTAATGGAGAGAAAAAATATAGCTCCAAGATTCATATAGTTTGTGAACCTGATATTCCCTATACCTTTTATAGTGAAAGGGCTTACCATTCAGTTCAGTTTGACAACAGGAAAAGAACCCATGAGGACTATGGTTTTGAATTTTTAGGAACAAAAAGTGGGCGGTGGTTAACCACAACATTTAAAAAGAAAACAAGAGTTGTTTTAAAACCCGGAATATATAAGGGTTGGATTACGTGGTATGGAGAAGTAAGAATTTATAAAAATTTACAACGTCACAATGCTAACTATGTTGAATTCTAAGTTAATTGTTTTGTTTGAGGAGAAGCAATGCCTCTTGTCATAGGATTATTAGCCATATTAATAATTTGTTATATTTTTGAGGTAATCTTTGAACTAATTGGTGCAAGTTGGTTTTGGTTTGATACAACGATTCTTCCGTTTACATATTCCATACTAGGTGTGGTTTGTTTTATTTTGGCTGGTCTATA
The DNA here is from genome assembly GCA_964459725.1 of uncultured Gammaproteobacteria bacterium. GTDB lineage: Bacteria > Patescibacteriota > Patescibacteriia > Patescibacteriales > UBA12075 > CAYWNT01. The sequence goes on along the minus strand of CAYWNT010000015.1, from coordinate 13,377 downwards.
TTTAATATATTTCAAGCCCCATGAAGCCGAGGCACACCTTTATAAATATAAGAAAGGTATGCTTTCCTGTGCAGAGGCAAGTAATAATATTGTTCGGCAAATGTATGACCCCGTTGTTCACGGCGCACCGTCCGCTTTTAAAAGTAGAATAAGAAAAAAACGGGCTGAGAGGCTAAAAAGAATATTAGATGCAGAGACAGAGTTAATGGAATCAATTTCTAAGAATATAAAATATAAAGAGCTAAAGGATAAATAATATGGCTCACGACAAAAAAGAAGAAATAACCAAAGAGCTTGTACCCACAGAAGAAGACAAGCCATTAGCCACCACCGCTACTAGATTTTCAAGTATCCCTGGAAGTCATAAATGGGATGAGATGAAATGGAAAAGTTACGAGAAAGCCGTTGACGCAGAGGAAAGTTGTATGCGTAGCCTTATTGACCACACCAAAACAAAAGACAGGTTGAGAAACATAGCGGATGATATTGACACAGAAAGAGCAGAGCGACAAAAAAATCTACTCAGAGCCAAAAGGGAATTAGACGAAGAAAGATCGTTAGGCGCAAAGACTACACGTATTCAAGAGTTAGAACTTGAATTAGAAGAATTAGAACTACAAGCCAAAATTGATAAGTTAAAAAAGAAGAAAAACAATCAAGATGAAGCAGGAGACGATAATATACAAGACGCAGACTATGAAATTTATGAAAAATAGTTATACACACTTACCGATATTGACTGATTTTTTACCCGTTGTAGTATACCCACACAATATAATTCATTAATTGAATAATTCTATGTGTACTGAAACCGCAAATTTTATTCAAAAATTACATCTTGGTAACCGGTAAATTAAGGAAGGAGAACCACATGACTGTTTTTCGTATATTAGCAATTTTTCTTGTATCAACTTTTTTTCTTTACGGCTGTGGTGGTGGAGGCAGTGACACCCCACGAGTGCTCATCAGCTCCATTGAGTTTACCGATGCTAACTTGGCAATCTGTGTAAGTGATACAGGTTTTACCTATGTTGACGAGGTGACATCTTTAGAGTGCTCGGGCAAATCAATTAGTGATCTGACCGGAATTGACTCACTGACGAGCCTGACTTATTTGAATTTTGGATGCCAGGGTATTGCCTGCTTTGAGATGGTTAACCAGATTGTCGATATCAGCCCTCTAAGCACTTTGATTAGCCTGACTGAGCTGAATCTTTCTTCAAACCAGATAGTCGATATCAGCCCCCTAAACTCTTTGACTAACCTGGCTGCGCTGAATCTTCAAGATAACAACGGTATTCTATGTGAAGACCTTGATGCCCTGGAGGCCTTGCTGGTTGATTGTGATATTGCCAGGGACGAAGAAGGAACCTGCAACCCTGGTAGTGGGGTTGGTGATGATTTTTAGCTATAAAATAGCGTCGAATAAAGGACGTTATACAATGCTATTTCTACTTACCACCTTACACTAGGTGGTTTTTTTATTTCTCGTTGTCTCGCTTTGCCTTACTCCAAATATAAGCTATAATTTAAGTGCGTCTAAAACATTTGATTTTGACGCACCTTTTTTACATCAAAAAAACTCAATAAAATAAAGGGTTTTAAAATTCAAAAATCGAGGGGGTTTTTGACGCACCCTTTTTCTACTCTATTCAAAAATATGAAATCAAAAAAAATTATCGCTATCTATGCCCGGGTTTCTACCGACAAACAAAAAGTTGATATGCAACTTAAAGAGCTTCGGGAATTTGCCAAGAGATCAAAATATAAAATTCACAAAGAGTACATTGATAAAGGATACACCGGAGCTAATACCAAGCGACCAGCCTTTAATGAAATGATGGCAGACGCTAAACAGAGAAAATTTGATATTCTCCTGGTCTGGAAATTAGACAGACTAAGCCGTTCCCTCAAGGACTTGATTAATACCCTCGATGATCTTGGCCACTCCGGAGTAGATTTTATTTCTTACGACAACAAACTTGACACCTCATCTCCTACCGGCAAACTTGTTTTTCAAATTGTCGGAGCCGTTGCCGAGTTTGAAAAAGATATAATCAAAGAAAGAGTAAGAGCCGGTTTGAATAATGCCAAGAAGAAAGGTAAAACTTTAGGACGCCCGGCAACTGCCCCAATGACGATCAAAAAAATTAGGGAATTAAAAGAAAAAGGGCTATCTAATTACAAGATAGCTAAGAAGTTGAATATAGGAGAAGCAACAGTTAGAAGAAAATTGAAAGAGTAAATTATTTATCTCCTATTGTGAATGTGAGCAAAAACAAAACAAAACCGCACGCAGTACTTGTGAGCATCATATGTTTTTCAAAAAATTGATCTAATTTTGATTTTTCAAAAAAGATTTCACAAAAAACTTTGATAAAAATAAAACCACAAGCAAACCCTGCTGCGAATGTCCAAACAACCATAAAAACGGTGCCAATAATAACCCTAAAAAAATTTTGACTCGGATCTGAAGAATAGAGAATTGTCCCTATTAAAAGACTATACAGGGCAATAGGAACATATTGGGAAGAGTTGTTTTTTTCCAAATGTTTAACTATACCCTGAACAGGTTGCTCTTGCAAAATTCAATTTAAAAAATGTGCGGAGGAAAAACTCATGCGAATATCGACAGTCATATTAGCATTACTAATATTAATGCTTCCTATACAGGTATATTCCTCCGAAAACAATTATGATTTCAGAGTTCAACTGAAGATTTCTGCTGATGACAGTATTGCAGGGGAAATTAAAAGCTACCTATCAAGAGAATTGAGAGCGCTTGGCGATGTAATTCAGACAAAAGAAAATATAGATTATAAAATAAGCGTTATCGCCATAGAGACGCTCTACGAAGGCGGGCAAAAAATAGGTGGGTCTGTTTTGTCTGTTATAGTACTCGAACCTTTCCCCAACTCAGTTTTGTCTTTCTACGCCAAGGACGAGGAAAAAGAAATGCTCTTGAAAATAACCAAAAACCTCTATTATAATCCTTATCGCTGGGTTCAAAGTGGCTCAACTAAAAATCTTTTTGAATTATGTCAAAAACTCATAGCGCATTTTGACAGCACTGTTCTCCAACCTAGAAGGGACAAATATCAACAATTCCTGGACGACACAAAGAAAAATAGTAAACCTGCCAATGCTGAAAAATAATTCTGTCAAAAAACTTTTTTCAGGTGTCTTTACAGTTTGTCATATTTAGTAAAAAAATACCGAAACGGCGTCCCTTATCTGTATGAGCAATACACCTACAGAGTGGGAAACAGCGTCAAAACCAAGAATAATTATTTAGGTAAAATTCTCGATGTTCGCTCTAGCGTGGCCAAGGTAGAAGGAAAGAACTTGGTATATAGCACTTATGAGTATGTCGATGAAAATGACGAAGTAAAACAAATTCAAAAGCAAATGCGTCAAGCCAAGCCTGACGAAGTAGAAAGGCTAGAATCTCCTAATCCCTGGCAACGCTTACGCAAAATTCCAGACCCACTAGGAAGTAATGAATCAACCAACTTCCAAACCTCACAAGAAAGCCCTTTTCGGCCAGTAGCTGAAAGCAAAAGTCGACCCAAGCCAAAAACTATTCCTACTTCTCCACCTGGTCAGCAAGCAAAAATATATCCGGCAGACACCCCCCTGCCCTCTCCACCCCAGGAGCGAACCAGCAAGGCCAAATTTGCCACTACAAAAAATAAGCATGAAAATTTTCCCGGTTTGGACATCCGAGAGGATGTTGAATTCCTTGGTTTCAATACTGTCACCTTACGGAACGAGTACAGGCAATTCCTTGCCACGCTTGAGAGCATGGGACTAGATACAAGCCAAGTACCCAAAATTCGACTCAAGACCGGCCACAGCCTTAAAACACGCCGTAGGTGGCTTGGTGGTCTACAGTATCAAATTACCATCCCTCACGACACCAGCACCGCCGGTTATTACACCTTCCGGCAAGAGATCCGCAAGGCTATGGCTCGATGCACAATCCAAATGCTCAAAAAACAACAACCGGCAAAATACCGCCAACTAGCCAACCCGTTTTACAGGATGTTTAAAAAATCAAGAAAGCTTCACTCAAAATATATAAAAAAGACCAAAGACCGGAAATCAATCGGCAAAGCTATTGTTGTTCGGCAAGGCTATTGGAAATCGACTTACAAGAACCCAATGAAGCCCGCCCAACTAGGACGCATAGATAAAGACAGATACCGAAAATGGACAGATGAATGCGCTAGTGTCATGGCCGAGGCTTTAAAGAAAGGTGGTGATCGTCTTTATAAAGATAAAGAGTTGGAATACAACAAAGCGGTTAAGACTTTACGCTTTGCCCAAGCCAAAAGAAAAGCTACTCCCTGGCATCATTTAGCAATCCGCAAGGACAGCAAGAGAGCTATTAAACGAGCAAAATTCAGAGTAGCTTTGAATGAAAAAATGTTGGAAAAAGTAAAACTTGTCCGGTGGACTTTGAATATTTAAAGCTAACATTAGCCCTATTCTAACCTGTCACATTTTAACTTCTAGTTATCCACTTGACGGTTTTTTTATCTATGTTAAATTTATAAATACAGAGTATTACTAAATATACACACTAACTTTTTATTATTTAAACGCTATGTCAAACAGAAAAACAAAAGTCTTTTCAATATCTTTTTTCCCCGAGTTCATGAAAAAAGTTGATGCTTTTGCCGTTGAAGAGGGCAAAACTAGAACGGAATTAATTCGTGAAGCTCTACGCCAATACATGGCGAAAAGGAAAAGAGAAAAAGCCCAATTAAAACGCTTGGAGCAGGGCAAATAATTACTAATATTAGCGAAGAAATCATATGAAAATAATTTCTATAATTAATCAAAAAGGGGGGGTCGGTAAAACCCCGACAGCTGTTAATCTTGCCAGTGGTTTAGCAAGGGCAAATTACAAAACCTTACTGATTGATATTGACCCTCAAGGAAGTGCTACTGAATTCATTGGTTTTGATGCTTTCGAGCTAGACAAAACCGTTCGTGATGTTTTGTTGGGTGAGCAGGAAATCAAAGATGTTGTTGTCGAAACTAAATTTCCTAACCTCCACCTCTTGCCTGCCAACTTAGAACTTGATAAAGCTGGACAAATGATTTCAGCCGAATTTCAAAGAGAAACCATTCTTAAAAAAGCGATTAAACATCTTGGGGATGATTCTTATGATTTTGTTGTTATTGATTGCAGTCCAAGTTTGGGCACTCTAACAACAAATGCTATTGTCGCAAGCAATATGCTTATTTCACCCCTCACCATTAGCAAAGGAGCTTTGTTTGGATTTTTTCAAGTTTTAAAAACTGTCAAAAGCTTTCAAAATGGTGACAACTCTATTGATGTTCGACTTTTGATTACTAACCACAATCCCGAGAAACCAGACCAACTAACAGAATGGTTTTTTAATGAGCTTGAACCCTACAAACACAAAGTTTTAAAGTCAATTATACGGCCTAGTCAAAGCCTTGAAAGAACAGAGGTTGAACAAGTTCCAAGCTATCTTTACCGTGGAGGATCCACAAAACTTTCACAAGATTATTCAAATTTAACAAATGAAATAATAGAAATATGGCAAAACTAAAACCAATAACATCAAAGGTCAAAGACCCCACAGCATTAAAAGAGGGGGGGCATCCTGTTAAGGACATTGTAGGACACGAAGACCGCCTTTTAAAAATAGATATCAACCTAATCCAGCCTGATCCTGACCAGCCAAGAAAGAGTTTTGACCCCAAAGCACTAGCCGAGCTTAGCGAATCCATCAAAAGTAAGGGTGTAATTCAGCCCATACTTGTCCGTGTTGATAAAGAGAATAGTGATAAGTGTTGGATTATTGCCGGAGAAAGAAGATATAGAGCCTCAAAAATGGCAGGATTAAAAACAATTCCTGCAATCATTAAGCAAGACGACCCTGCAGAATTAGCCCTTATTGAAAATATTCAAAGAGAAGACCTTAATCCCATTGAAGAAGCTGAGGGTTATAAGCGCCTAATGGAAACCCACGGTTATAATCAGGAAACATTAGGCTCTGTTGTAAACAAGCCTCAATCAAAAATTAGTGAGATTTTAAGTATTAATAGTTTGCCGGAAGAAGTGAAAGAAGATTGCCGGGAAAGTAATTTGTCTAAATCTTTATTAATTGAGCTTGTAAAACAACCACAAGAAAAATTACCAAAACTATATCAGCAAGCCAAAGCTGGAACTTTGACTGTTGCCAAATTAAGAAAGAAAAAAACAGAAGCAAGAGGAAGAAAGAAAAGCACCCCTGAAGAGCTTGCTTTTAAGAAACTTCAAGACTTTGATAAATCAATAAAAAAAATAGAGAAAAACAACCTTACAAAAGAAGATAAAGAAGAACTTTGGGAAAAGTTTAACGATGTTTATAAATATTTAAATGCTTTATGCAATTAAATTATCCGACGTCGGATAATATTGATTTTTCTTTTATTATTAGGCGTTTATAAGCAGTTTATTTATTCTTTTTTTTAATATAAAAACCACCATTATGTCTAAAGATTTGACCACTACAGAACCTGATACAATCGAACTTCCTAATGAATTTATGGATGCTGATGAGCTTGATAAATTTGCCAAGGAATATAACCTTTTTCGAATAGAGGGGTTTTGTTTTGATTTTAATAGGAGGAGAAAAGGGAAAGGAAAAATAACCAAGCCTGATAAATTTTCTGTTTCAATTTCAACCCCTGAAGGCCAGCAACAAGCAGACTACAAAATTAGTTATGATTCTGAATATGGCAAGCCTGGTGTACTTGGTTTTAAACTTTATCATGCTATTATCAAAAAACTATTAGACTACAAACAACCTTATCCCATGGGTGTTCCTTTTGGTGCTCGAGAATTAGCTAGAGCTATTGGCAGAAAAAAACCAGGAGGTAAAGCTTATAAAGATATTCATAGAGAACTTAAAGCAATAAGAAAAACCAGTATCAATGGTAAATTTTATGTTAAATACACCAAAAAGCAGATTGAAAAAAAAGGCGTAAAAGGAAGATGGATAGAAGCAGATTTTAACTTAATTGATGCGCTTTTATCGGCAGGTGAAATTGATAAAGATGGCGATGATGTTGCTTCACAATTCTATATTTACCCTTCCTCCTATATAATTCAAAACATCTCTAATAATTACGCTTTATGGCTTAATCATTCCAGAATGGCAGAAATTTCTGACCCAATAGATACTATCCTTTTTTATCGTCTTTACTCTGCTTTTTCCTATCAATATTCTAAACTTAAATCTAAAAATATTGTTTTTATAAAAGACTACGCTGACATTTGTAATGTTTGGTTTGGTGGCCTTGTTGTAAATAAATATAAATCAGATATTGATAAACAATTTAAAAGTCATTTTAAAAAATTAAAAGATATTGGTTATCTTGCTAAACTTCCTCAAATTAAAAAGAATAAACGTGGTACAGGCTATAATATTTTCTTTTTACCAGGTAAGGCTTTTTTTGAAGACCTTGAAAAACTTTCTAATGAAGACGGTGTTCAATTAAGTCTTCCTATTAAACAAAAAAAGGATGAAATTGCTTATCAATTACCCATGGAAATCGCTAGATATTTTAAAGAAAAATTATCAGGTAAAAGTGATCTAGCAGATAAGATGCTATCTCAAACTGATGTAAATATTGCCTCTAAACTTTTAAAAGAATTTAGTGCTGATGATTTAAAATCATGGATTGATTTTGCTCTTAAAGAAGCTCCAAAAACTAATTTTAATATTCAAACTCTCGGAGGGATTAAAACTTATAAAGAGAGATTTTTTAATGAACAGGAAGAGTTAAAAAAGAACGAAGAAACTAGAAAGAAAAAACAAACTCAGGAAGCGAAAAAAGCAGCGAAAGAGAAACAAAAAGAAAACTATAACGCTTTTATTAAAAAGATCGCTGAAGTGGAAAGAAAAAAATACTCAGAAGAAGACATTTCTGAGTTTGAAAAAATGATTAGAGAATTTTATATCAAAGAAAAAAATTTAGCCCCCCAATTTATTTTTAGTGCCATGATTAAGAATGATCTTAATATAAAACTTGCCGAGGAAGTTAAAGCACCCTCTCTTAAAAAATGGATTGCTCTAGGCGAACCAAGTTATGAAGAATGGACAAAATAGGGTGGGGCCTTTGATCCAAGTAAGTGGGGCCTTTGATCCAAGTAAGTGGGGCCTTTGATCCAAGTAAGTGGGGCCTTTGATCCAAGTTTTCACAACATAAAAACCTTAATTTTTCACGAACATTCAACAACTTGCCCCTTCTAAAATTAATCTCCTTAATGTTCTTTAACATTCTTTAACATTTATTACACACATAGAGAGCTCTCATTATAAATTTAGTTTGGTTAAAAATTCGTTGTGTGTTTTTTTGTTTTCTATCTCAACTCTCAAGACCTCGTATTTCGCAAAAAATTATCCTTTAAAAGCCCATTGCCCACTAAAATAGGGAAGTGGGCATATTTTTTTTAAAATCGCTCTACGGGGCTTATATGGCCAAATTTGGCATTACTAGATTTTGATGTTTTGCGGAGTATTAAAACATCCACCACATAGACAAAGTTGAGAGCAAAGAGGTAGCTATAAAGCTGAGTGTAGGAACCAGTTGATACGTTTCCATTTTCCCACCTGTGAATCTAAAATTTTTATCGTTTTCTGATCGGTCAAAATACCTATCATACTCAATCCTAAAAATCAATAATTGAAGACTATCGTCTTAATGAGTACCACGATTTTTATATTGAATTGGGTATGGAAATCAGGCTTCCATAGGCACTTCCATACTTTGCATAAAAATAAAACCCTTACCTAACGGTAAAAAACTTGTTCCCCCCTGTTGACGGCTACCGCCGACCAACTTCCACTATCGTACAAGTTGGTCGCCGCTATGCTTGACTAAATGTTTCTAAACTTCCTGCGTTCACTTCGTTCCTTGTAAGCATAAGAAACACTAAGTCCCAACAGGGGGGAACTGGTTTAACTTGCTAACTGGTTTGGCCTATAAACAATATTTTCATTTAGTGTTATACTAAAAAAATATTAATAATATTAACTGGTTATAAACTTGTTTGTCTTGTTTTTAACTAGCTAGGGAAAAATGAAATTACTTGTGAATGATTCACAAGGAGGAACAAAAAGAAAGAAAGGTGAAAGAATAAAACTCACCAAAAGAGATTTTGAAATTCTGTATCTGGTTTATCAATCTCGCTTTATAAATACAGATCAAATCTGCGCTTTTATCGAGGGTGGAAGCAAGGGAATAAAGAACCGGCTCACCTTTTTATTGAAACATAATCTTTTAGGTAAAGTTGACCTTGGATTAATAACAAATCACTCGCAAATTTATGGTTTAGGCCAGAAAGGTGCAGAGCTTTTAGGTGAAGAATTAGAATTGCCACTACAAAATATTGACTGGAAAAAAAAGAATAAAGAGATAGTGCAAGACAGTACAACTGTACAACATGATCTTTTTGCTCTTGATATTGCTGGTAGCTTAAAACTGGCTAGTGATAATAAACCAAATCTCAAATTCATCGATCAAAATGAGATCATTAAACGCAAGCCATACTTTCCAAAAGGGGAGGGCAAACCCCTCAGTATGGAGGTTAAAAGGATACTAAAGAATAACAAAATTTTAGAATACAACATGATTCCGGATTTTGTTTGTGGGTTCCGGGGTAAAACCCACAAGGAAGCTTTTTTTCTTGGTGAGGCAGATTATAAAACCATGCCAATAACAAGAATGAGTAGTTTTAAAAAGACATCATATTACAAAAAAATGAATGGCTATTATCTTGGTTGGAAGTTTGGAGCATATGGGGATAATTGGGGGTTCAAGCCAAAAGCAATACTCACAGTTACAACCTCTCAAGAACGAGTAGACAATATGGTGGAAGCTCAGAAGAAACTAGACACCAGGGGAAAGGGGTTAAAATTTTTCCTTTTTGCCAATAAAAACGATATTGATATAAAGAAACCGGACAAGGTTTTTAAGAAGATTTGGACAGACGGCACAGGCAAGAAAGTGAGTCTTATTGATTATATAAAAGTGTGATATAATTATATTAATTATAAGTCTTTGGTCTCGTAGCGACGACTGAGACGCGACCGGAGGTGATCCTCATTTTTTTAACTGTTTCTTTTTTGGCTTGACGGTTAGAGGGTCGCCTTTACTGTCTTTGATCTGGCGAGGGTGTTTCAACCTGGGGGGCGTTGCCTTACTGGGTTGGTCGAATACATGAGAACCAAAATGTCAGACTCATGATAATGCACCTCGGATTATGATGAATCAAGGTTCGACAGATTCATTATAGTTTGCTTCTTCGAAGGTCAGACTTGTAAGAAAAAGACACCCCCTTCTAATATGTGGGGTGTCTTTTTTTTGCCTTTTTTATCAGCTTAGAAAATTCATTATTTCTTCTTTACTGAGCTGATGAGGCTTTTTCTTGATTTTAGATAAATCAACATATCTACAATAAAGCTCTTTACCAAGCCGTAGAAAGCTTTTTTGGGTGCAAATTTCACCGCTTTCATCCGGATCGAACATAAAGATTACTCTTGCCTTTCTGCCATGTGGCCGAAGATGATTTAAAATTAAATCCTCTTGTTCTTCTGATAGGGAAGACCCCATAGGAGACACCACACAGGGAATCTTATTTTGGGTAAGCCACCAGACAGAAATAAAACTTTCAACTAACACCAGCACCGGCTTTTCTTTTGGTATTTGGTGAAGATTATAGAGCAACAGGGATTTATAGAACGGTTTTTTGCCGTCTGCTGGTGGCAATTTATACTTTGATTCTTCCTCCTGCTCCGGATCCACGGCACGACCACAATAAGCAATAAGCTCTCCTTTCTCGTTGTGGATAGGAATTGCGATTCTGTCATTTATAAACTTGCCTCCTATGCAAAACCCCAAGCCAAAAGTTTTAATCGTTTCTGGCTTAATCCCTCTTTCCTCAAAGAAAGGGTGAACCGATTCCAGACAATTCAACTTAAAGCCTAAAGGCTGATTCGGTACGGCTTTTTCTTCACTGCCGGCGCCGGCCTGGTCTTCACTTTTTTCATCGTGGCCGGCTCCATTGTTTTCTTCCGTGGTTTTCTTGGTTTCACCATGGCTTTTTTCCGTGGTTTTATTGGTTTTGTTTTCTTGTTCCTCTTTTGCCACTACAAAAAATTGAGGAAACCAGGATTGAATCAGCAGTGCGGATCCTCGAAGGTCGGTGTCTTCCATTTTGGCCACAAAATCTAAAACGTTACCTCCTGCTTTACAGTCTCCAAAACATTGCCATGCGTTCTTTTCAAAACTAACTGAAAAACTTTTTGAATTAGTGCCATGGTGGATCGGACAAGCCCCACGCACACCTTCTTTGGTCTCCTTAAAAGAGTCTAAGATTTCATACCTATTTAAAACCATAGACATAGACACCTTTTTTTTCACTTCTTTGTAATCAACCCAATTTTTTGAATTAGCCATTAAGCCCCCCTTGGTTTATATTTTCAAGCATTGGATAAAGTATTGAAAATATTGGAAAAATTGTCAAACAAGAGAGCAAATTTTAGTTGTTTTTTGGCTTATATTAGAGAAATTTTTTGATAGGAAGTTGGGGTATATATGTTTTGTGATTTTTTTTATTTTTTAAATTTTTTTTTCATTTTTCATTTTTCATTTTTTTCTTCCAGATTTTCTTTTTCCTTTTGCCTTTTTTCCTTTTCGCAAAATCTAAAATTCATTTTCTTTTTCCAGTTCCAGAAAGTCAGAAATAGAGAAGAGCAAAACTAAATTAAGAAGTTTGGATATTTAAAAAATTTTCGGAAGAAAGTTTGAGGGTCGGCCACGAAAAAAAATTTTTTTATTAGAGAGAAACGATAATAAAAAAATGTCAGACTAAAAAACTATGCTGTAAGCCTTGACCCGCAAGGGTTTGTAGTGTTTATTGGAGTATCTTTGATTTTTAAATGGTTTTTCACTTGGTTTTTCAAAATGAGTTTAACTGAAAATGACATAGTGATCCTGCTTTTCATTCAGAAGTATACCTTTCTGACTATCAATCAAACTGTTGCCGTTTTAGACAATAATAGAAACTATCAATACGTTGCTCGCCGGTTACGTTTTTTAAAAGACGAGGGCTTTGTAAACTTCTTTGGTGGCCATAAGGTTGATTTTTCCAACGTGCCGAAAGTTTATTACATCACCGAGAAAGGATACGAGGTATTAGTTGACCACCGGATACCAGTTGAACAGATAGGCCGGTTTAAGAAGAAAAATAAACCTCGTTGGAGTACCCAAACTAATCACCGCTTACACTTAGTTGATGTCTTGTTGTCTTTGGAAGTCGGCACAAGGAACACCGACCAATTAGAGCTTACCAAAATTTTCTTAGACTATAATCGAGTGAAAGAGGGAAAGACCCTTGTTGCAGAAACCGGCGATCATATCATTCACCCAGGCGGAGAAGAAGACAAGCTGATTCCTGACGGAGTTTTCATTTTAAAAAATATTGATTCCGGCAAATCCTTTTTGTTTCTTTTGGAAATGGATATGAAAACAGAGGGGATAGAGCCCTATCTTTCCAAAAACCCCGCCTTTTTTCTTCAAGAGCGAATGAAAAAATATGACCGCTATTTAGACAGTGGGAATTATCGAGAGAAGTATAAAAGTTATGGCTCCTTTGATTATTTCATTTGTCTTTTTGTGACCCTCTCCAAAAAGAGAATGGATAATATCCGGACGAAACTTTTTGACTTACCCGAAGACTTACACGAATATTATTTTTTCAATACCTATGAGGAAGTAAAAGAGAATTTTTTTAATTGTGATTGGCGCACTAGGTCGATAAATGACGATTCCGGATATAGTCTTTTGGGGTAATGCTTATGAGCGAAGAAAAACCAAATAGACTTGATGAATGGAAAGAAAAGCGCGAACAAAGAAAGGAATCAGAAGCTTGGGAAAGAGATTATATAAAAGAAAGACAGCAAATAATTACTGATGTCCTAGAACCATATCAAAACATCCCTAAACAGTTAAAAAAGTCTTTAGTTGATATGGTTAATCAACTTTTTCCATATTACTCTATTTTAAAATCTAAAATAGAAGATGACTATAATAAAAAGTACGGCCACAACAAAGACACAGAACAAAGAAAACTTTTCAATGAAAGTCTTGTTTATTCTGATAAAACAAAAACAACTATAGCGAATTCATATAACAACTACGGTGAAGTATATAAAACTGACTTTATAGAAGAAAGAGTTCCTCGTACTGCGGATAGAATTATTAAAAAGTTGCTTTCGGTCTTGTTTTTGTCGCTCAATTTTCCCCGTAGAGGCTTTAAGCATAATCCTAAAGAGCATTTTTCATGCT
>CAYWNT010000014.1:0-20674 GCA_964459725.1 uncultured Gammaproteobacteria bacterium | reverse complement strand
ATGTCAATAGGTATTGTAAACCTATTACATAAAAATAATTATACAAGACTTAAAAAAAAGATCCCGAGATACATCCTCGGGATCTAGGGCTAATGAATTGTTTCACCCTCTTTCAAAATGTGCTCCATGGTAGAACATAGAATCAACATTTCTCTTTTTTTTCCCATAACAACACCTTCAACATCTTTATCGCTCTTTGCCTTAAGCATTGCCGCATGCATGTGAATCAAACTCAATCCTTCACGAAGTTGCCCACTTAATTGCTCTACATCCTTCAAAACATAATCGTTTGGTATCCTTAACTTCGGAAATGAATCATGATGCTTTTCAAACTCATTATCCAGTAGGCCAGTTGCGCTAAACGACTTCACATTATCAGCAGAAGATGCAACTAATGATTCGTAAGCCTTACTAGCCTCAAGAGAGTTTTCTATATGTGGACTCATTTCTGAAGCTAAAACGCAAATTTTTTCTGACAAAGCCTTGAGCCATATTAATAATTTTTTTAGCTCATCAGAATCTATTTGATCACAATCACTTCTCAGGGGTGGCATGTAATAAGAGACGAAAAGTTTCACAATATCCGGATCATGCCCACTTTTTCCTCTGATTTTTGCCAGAACTTCCTTGATTATTTCATCCTTGCTCAAATTCTCAAAATACATTGTTTTTTTCTGAACATTGGATTGATAATCGCTTACTACGCTGATTATGCGCTCAAAAAGCCCAAGCTCATCTCCAGGTAGCCCTCTTGGATATCCTTTACCATCGATTCTCTCGTGACTATTCAAAACCGCCATTTTGATTCTCTCCGGATTTTCAGAACGATCGGCAATACCTGATTCTTCCAGGATTATAAAGCCGACAAGAGGATGAACTTTTATGTGATCATATTCCTCCTGGGTCAAACTTGGTTTTTGCAAAATCTTTGGATCAATGTGAATTAATCCAATATCACTAAAAAGTGTTGCAATAACCAGGTCCAATATCTCACTCCTTGACAACTTGATATCCAGACCGACTTTAATAGAGAGCAAGCAGCGACAAACAATATCATCGAAAAGATTAGAATCTTTCCGCTGAACAAGTGTCAACTTGTTTAGTGTGGCGTTGTCGAAATCTACTTCGTTCATTATCTCTTCAAACATTTCCAAAATTTTCTCTTCGTTGAACAATTTGCCAAAATCTTTTAATTTTCCATTTAGAGATCCAGCTAATTCGTTGATTTTATCCATAGAAATTTGACATTCCAGTTTAAGACATTTATCAACCGGCATTAGCAAATTTCCAAATCTTCTTATTTTGGCGATTTGGCTACTCTGAAGAGGCATTCCTGCTTTTGCAATTAATTTATTATCTTCTCCTGCACAAATATCTCTGACAACGACAACTTCCTCCGGATCAAAATTATCTCCTATGGCAAGAAAATAATCTTGTTCGCATTGTCGCTGCAAAGAGTCAAGGCAAACCTTGCTACCATTCCTTTGTCTGGAATTAAAATTAACTTGCCCAAAATCTTCCGATCTCAATCCTTGAAAACTTTTTGTACTCATCACATCCACCTCCAAGGTCCTATTTTAAAGATAGTTGTTATGAAAATGTAAAGAACTATATGTTATATTGTAATATACGCCAATATTACAATTTTTTACCCACTAGTGTCTTGGGACTATTATATTAACACATAGGAGATGAAATAACTTTAAAAAATAAATAAAGAAAAAATAAACTAATCATTTGACATAAACGACTTTTTTCTGCCTTTAAAAATAAAAAAAGAAGGTCATCGAAAGACAACCTTCTTAGGGTTAGCTGGAAACGTTCAGTTTTTAGAACTTTCCAAACTTTTCACTTGATACTGTGAAATTTTTAAAGTTTATTTTCTCCTCCTTGGTAGCTGCATCTTGCATTGACCCACCACCAAAAAAGTTGGAAAAGAGTAACTTGTCAATCTGTAAATCTTCTGTACGCCTGAACAAAACATCGTTCATATCCAGTGCTAGCACTTCATCAAACCATATCTGAATAATGCCATCCCGTACTCCTGGAGTGTTCATTACCACTCTCTGCTCAATGTGATGCCACTCACCTGGAGTGAGAAAAACCGGAAGATCATTTATTTCCAAGGGGAAATCATCTCCCCAGTCTCCTCCCTGATCAGGGTAATAAAGATATAGAACAACCTTCGCTTCTTTCCTCCACATCATCCTGGCTGTCCAGCCATCATAGCCGGTTGGCACTTCACCGCCGGTATTTGCGATTCCTCCGGCAAGACCGGGAAGTTTTCCTCCATTTACCGGATCAAAGTCAACCGGAACCTTTACCTTGTAAGAGGCGTATATTTCCTCTTGCTTACCGAAATACAATGGCCATTGCACTACTCCGCCGTTTTCAGAGTAGCTTCCTTTAGGATGCATTACCTGCAGTACTTTCCCAGCACTGTCTCTTACTATCTTTGTCCGACCAGCTGCGCCAGAAACATACTCCGGATTATTCCAGTCAGTATAGAAAAATTCCAACGTATAATCACCTTCTTCGTTGTGCTCGAAGTCATTGGCATAAAGCACATCTGACATCTGCATTCTATCTAAAAATGTCATTTCCTTGGTTCCACCACCACAGCCGAATACAAAGCTAAGAGAAAACAGAATACAACAAGTTATCGCACATCTCATTAAGCCCCACATCGCAATCCTCCTTCTTGAAAAAAATGCGCCAACCGTTCCGATTGGCGCATATAGTGTTTGTCTTTTGCCGACCTAATAATCACCATTATCAAGTGACGATTTGACCAGGTCAACGGCCTTGAGGACATTGAGCCACAAGCCAACGCTCAACTTATCACTCTCATCTGAAAGTGAATAAGTCTGATAAAGTGACAATTTAAATAAATTGCCATTCTCAATGATTAGACGCGCATAGCCTCCGAGCTCGAGGAAGTTGTCATCAATTCCCCATTGACGGCCAGCACCAACGCGGAAACCAGGCTCGACGGCCACCTTTTTGTTGATCGCAAAGGGACCAAATCCTTTGCGAGCATAGACCCTAAGATCTGTGCTGTCATAAGGATTCCTGTCGGATGTTACTCCGCTTTGATCCTGCCAAGAATCAGAGTTAAATGGAATCAACAAGCTTCCACCAATCTCAAGCTTCCACTCAGGATAAGTAAAGTACTCACCCAGGTAAAAAACTCCTTCATTCTGCTCGGTACTAATGGTGTGATTTTCACCCTTTTTATCCCTGATACCGCACCCTGCACTTATAGAGAGGGTGGATTTCGTACCTGTCAGTGATCCCTTCACTCCTACAACGAATTGCTTGTTGTCGTATTCGAAATTCCTGGCATACCCCTCATCAGCTGAGAGCTTCAGAAACGGTCCCCAGCGAAGGTCAGTCCATTCATTTTTATCCTCATCCACTTCCTCTTCGCCTTCATCATCATTCAGGTCCAACATTTTATGCCACGTCTTATGTGACACATCAAGTGCATAATGGTCATTACCTCTGTCAGGGCCTCCAGTGGAATCCGAATGAGTCGAAGAGATTGAAATGAAAAACTTCTTCCAAAACGCTTTTCTCTTCTTCTCTTTTTCTTCCTCATCCTCAAAGTCAGGTTGTCCGGCAGGCGCCGCTGACACTGACTCAGGAGCTGCTATTTCAATCTCCCTCTGAATTGGTTGCACAACCGCAGGTGGCGTAACTTGCGGAGCTACACAGCGCGGGATTAAAATGTAATCCCCGACTTGGACGTCACGATCGAAGAGATAATTATCCTTTCGAATCATGTCTGCCTTTGAGGCATCACCGAGCTGATCCCGAGCAATGCTCTCAACTGTATCCCCTGCCTGAACCTGATAACTCCGAAAATTCTCGTAATTTCCGGCCATAGCCTGTCCTGTTAGTGACAGAAACAAACAACCAATTAAAACCCCAATCCATATCTTCATGACCTTCCTCCTCTATAAAGTAGAAAATAAAATTATTATGACAATATCTCTCAAGAGAAAAACATTTTTCTCTCAAAAGTTTAAACAGGTTTTCAAAGATCTATATAAATTTCTGCGCCAATATTTAATTAAATAGCCCAGAAAAATAATCAATTAAACATTATAATTAATAAACTATCTTACCATATAAAATTTTATTTGTCAATATCACAAGTAAAATTTAAAAAATAGAGAAAATAGCTTATTTTAAACACTTTATTTATTAATAAAATTATTTTTTAGCATTCTCAAAATCTGCGTTACTTATTCCAACTCCTAAATTCTCTACAATACTCAACACATCTAACGAATTTTCTATATAATATTTTTTTCCATCGCTTGGATTTATGTACCAGATTCGCCCCTTGTTTTCAACTTGCAAAAATATTTTACCCTTATTTTTTCTAACAAACTTTCTATCGACTTTTATCTTCCCTCTTCCTAATGGGTTATAGCCATTTTCAATTTCCAGCTTGTCATCATAGCCATCATTATCAGAATCTCTACTATTTAAATCTGTTCCAATAGCCTTTTCCAGCATATCTCCCAGACCATCACCATCACTGTCTTCTTTGTTCCCAGGCAAAATTCCTGGTACTATATTTTTTAGCTGCCCACCTTTTATTCCAATAGCTAAATTTTTTATAATTTCATAGCTTTCTTCCTTGCCTCCTAAAAAGTATGCTTTATTATTGACAGGATTTATATACCAAGACTCACCTTTGTCTTCTACTTTTATTACAAATCTACCATTTATCTTGTTGGATGGTTTAATATTGTCTAGCCTTAAGTAGTACTTATTTTTTTGGTCATATTTTAAATCTGAAAACTTCTTTTTTTCAAATTTTCTCACAATAGAAAATAACGATAGATGATCAACTTCAGCGGAAAGTGTATTTCCCTCAAATGATCCACCATCACCGACAAGTTTCCACGCCTTTATGACTTCATCGAATTGGTACAACTTATACCTCTCTGCCTGCTTAACACCAGATAAATCAAAAGATATTTTTATTGGACTTTGGTAATTATTTATTACCTGATTATTTTTGTCAGTCATTTTTATCTTGATTGCATTTGAGCCTAGTATTTTAAGGTTTTGCTTTTTCGCTATCCTCTCCTCTTTTTTAGTTGCTGTCAATGTCTTTACATCAAGCTTAAAAACGTTATTTTCTGAGTTATATATCTTTCTCAAAAACTCTGAACTAATAACAATTTCCATCTTCTTCGCTCTCATTGAGCCAGAAGTGTCTATGGATATTTTTTCCTCCTCCACATTGACTGACAAAACTTCAATTATAGATTTAAAATTTTGTTGTTTCGTATTCTTATTTTTGAGAAAAACATAAGAATTATCAAGCCTTCTAATTCCCGGATTTTTAGTTATATATTTTTGCTTTTTTGATGTTATTTCACCAAATTTTGATATAATCTTCGGACTAGCATAAAAACGATACGATGGGGATCTCCTTCCACCCCTTGCAATCCTTTTTAATATATTTTTTGGCACTGCATACAGAGAACCGTTATTACTATAACCACCCCCTCCACTTTTATTACCTCCATAATCATAACCATAGCCGTAGCCGTAGCCGTAGCCGTTTATGTTGTACCCATAACCGTAGCCATTTCCCATGACAGATAAAGAAGTGTTATTGTGATAATCAGCCCTAATAAACTGGACAAAAAATAATAACGAAACTGTAAATATCAGCAATGACAACGAAGAGCCAGATAACAACTTGATTATCATAAATTTATTGTAACTCCTATTTATTTTTTTGTTCATAAAATTTAATTGATTATAAATTAATTATTTAAACTAAATGTATATACAAAAACTCTATTATCAAAATACCAATAATTGTCTGCCTGCTCTTCTGCCTCGATCCTTGCTTCACGAAACAAGTCCCAATAATCAGTAGTAATAAGGTAAGCCTTATTAAGTCCAGTGTTTTCAAGGGCAGAATATACCTGGTCAATGCGAAAATTTCTCTCTGACAACAAAACAGTGTATTTATTATGCAGATCACTGCTCATGGGAACAGAGTAGTAAAATAATTCTCCTTGATCGGTTTGGTAATAGGGCCCAAATCCATACTTCTGGATTGCGCCTCCAGCGAAAAGCATGTTTGATAGCACCAAATAATCATCTTTTCCTCCCTCCATAGAATTAATAAACTCAATCACATCGTAATCTACACCTCTAATATTATTAACGTTCATATTGGAAATGCTGTCTTGCCTTGGATAAGTTAGATACCAATTTACTGTAAGGAGTAGAGAGAAACAAATAATAAAAATTATTTGTTTATAAAATTCTTTTTTTCTCAAACGGTCAATCAAGACAATGATGGCTGACAAAACCAACGGCCACAAGGTCCACTTCGCAGCCTGCAAAAGTCTTTCAGAATAATTTATTTTATCAAAGATTGTTAATTGCGATGAATAGAAAACAGTCATAAACAGCAGAGCTGATATTGTGTAACTAAAACTAATAATTATCAAAATGTTATTTTTCTTAGTTTTCAAATTATTTAAAATAGAATACAAAAACAATGTTATCAAAATAAAAATAAAAGGTAATTTATTAAAAAAATACAAAAACCATAAAAATACTGAAGTTAATAAAAAAATATTTACTTTCAAGGTCTTGTTTTTTGTTAGAGAAAGATAAATAATAGAAAAAATAATAAAAACAAAATAACTTTTTTCATAAAAATAAACTAACCACAAGGGTAATGACGCAAAAGCCCTATTGTACCAAACTGGGTCTAAAAAAATATTAAAGAAATTTTTTATATACTCGAATGGATTTTGTAATAAAAAATTATTTTTTGTTAGAAGACTATAAAAAGCAAAAGCAACTAAAACCACCACTGAAGAGATAAAAAATGTTGAGTAAGTAAATATTTTTTTTCTTTTTATGGTTGTTGCTTTTTCTGAAAAATAAACACCAAAAATCCAAACAATAATACTAAGCCCTATAAACGGATGGATAAATAGCGCTGCAAGAGAAGAGAAGAAAGCCAAAGCCAGATCCTGCTTCTCTTTGTGGTTTACATATAAATATAAGAATCCAACAGCCACTATCAACCAGATCAAAGAAAAAGCATAAGGAGTGCTATAGTAAAATTGATTAGGCAATAAAAAAATAACAACTAAAGGA
This sequence comes from uncultured Gammaproteobacteria bacterium, assembly GCA_964459725.1. GTDB lineage: Bacteria > Patescibacteriota > Patescibacteriia > Patescibacteriales > UBA12075 > CAYWNT01. Next base: position 13,519 of record CAYWNT010000014.1, on the reverse strand, counting down.
ATAGCATTGTAATAATACTCCTTATTAATTCTTTTGAGCAGATAAGATCCTAACAAGAGAGATAACACAACGAACATAACAGGCACAAACCACCTCTCTATTAAAACAAGAGGTATTGAGGTGAACTTATATACCAGTACCTCCATCACATAGCTACCCACATAAAAAGGTGTAAGGGGAAGAATTCTGCCATTTTCTAAAATATGCTGAAGCGCAGCTTGATGAATTAATGTGTCATATCCATAAGAATAAATATATTTAATTGCCACCAAGCAGACTGCCAAAATAAGATATAAAAAAGATGTAAATTTATTTTTATTTTTAAAAAACAAACCCAATAACAAATAAAAAGTTATGAGATAAAATAATAAGAAAATAACAGGACTCACCCCTCTCCAAGGTGTAGGAGACCCATTAACCTCTGGAATTATAAAAAAATAACCCAAAACGACCACCCCGGAAAGAGCAACCACTAATCGAGGAAATAAATTTTTATAATTAATGTTCCTAATTTTTTCTATATAAGAAAATTGATCAGGCAATCCAATCCTAATAGATGTAAAATAAAATAATAGAAAAAAATTCACAGTATTCCATAAAAACAAAGCCATATCTAATATGCCTGTAACATAATAAAGCATGCTTAGGGAAATAATATAATATATAAATAGCAATATCTCACTATTTAAAGAAAAATATTCAAAATTTCCTATCCTGTATTTTTTTTCAGAAAATTTTAGTTCATTTTTAATTATATTTGACTGGATAACAAACAGAGAAAACAAGACAACCAGTCCAAAAAAGCCGCTTATAAATCCAAAAATTGATAAACTGCTTAAAATATATAAAAATACTAAAATTATAATGTTTTTATTCTTTTTCATATAACCAGTTATAATAACCCATTTTCATTTTTTTGTCAATAGCTAATGAAAAAAATCATTATTGTTTTGCCCTTTTGTTTTTCAGGCTAATAAGGCCAATATTAACACAACTTGACCTAGATTTATTTTTGTGTTAATCTTTTATCAAATATGAAACAAGAAAATTTTGGAAAATTAAATATGTGCATCTGCACAAAGAAAAAGCTACTGACCAGCAAACAGAGCGGTTTTATGATGCGTTGATATTTATTCAAGCCTCACACTATACTACGTAACCGCCCTGTCCCTAAAGGCGGTTTTTTTGTAAATAATTTGCACATTTTAGGTGGTTTAATTTTAAATCATTTGAAATGTGAAAACTATTTCAATCGTTGAAACAGTTTTCAAAACAGTTCTTTTACAATTTATTAGTCTTTTTAAGGAGGTACGACGTGAAAAAATTAAAATTGAGCAGTTGTCCTGTAAAAATTAACCTTCAAAGCTTACTTTCAATGATTATTGTCTTGACCATGTTAAGTAGCTTAACTATTGGTTGCAGTAGCGACAGTGGAGAAATAGCTGTTGGTGACGACAATACCATCGATGATCCTGTTGCTGGAGATCCGGGAGAGGGTTCAGGTGAGGGTGAAGATAATTCTGATTTGCCTGAAATGATAATTCCTGTTACCGGCGATGTGCCAATGCTTCTTCAGGCTGAAAATTTAACCGGTAAGGATTTGGCATCACAGCTTGGTTATTTTGTAGAAGGAGGTGAATATTTTGTTGAAATTTTAACTGACTCTTCTCCTGTTGACACTCAAATTTCTGAACTTAGTCATAGTACATACGATAAGCCATTTTCTTTCGAATCATGTGATGGTGATTCATCGGAAATTGAAGTAAAGAGAACAAGAGAAGAAGTAGATGAAATGTGCTCAAAAATTGACGAAGGATATTTTGACTGGGCAGGTAAGCGCTTATCAAAAGAAGAGGCATTCGCTAATCCGGTTAATGTTTCTCGAGCCATGCTTAAAGCAACTCCGCTTTACGAATTAGGAGAATGTGAACAAGTAGGATTTGATAAAGGTGGCCATGAATGGAGCAACCAACATGGCAACAACTTATCTGATGATGATAAAGAAATTGCACAGGAAATTTATGAAAATCCACATATTCACATAGACCGTTATGGCTTTGTAGATAAGGATGGAATGATCAACAAAGATTCCACAAAGCATAATAAAGTGGCCAGTTATCATATTGGCGTTTCTTTCGACGCAAAAATAAAACCAAAAACTGATTCACTCGTAAAACTTTGCTTAGAGCTTAAAATCTGGCAAAGCAAAAAAAGCACTTGTGAGGAGAAAAAAAATGGAGAAATTAAATGTAGATATAAGCCTTGTGCGAAAAAAATAGAAATATGCACAAACGACCTAAGCCGGGAAATTGCAAAATTCATACCATCTATTAGCCCATCCTCCTTAAAGGAGGTTGTGGGAATAATGGATAAAATTGCAATAAAATCACTAGACTATATTTCTAGTCCTGAGTTTATCGACCATCTTAAAACTGCGGGCATTGTGATTGGAGCGACAACCGCTGTAGTAGTCGGCATATTAGTATTACCAGAAGCAGCAGCAATAGCTACTGTGGGGGCTGCAACAATCAAAATGACAGGAGTATTTATTGCACTTGCCGGGTCATTTGCGGTCGTAACAGCTGTTGATGATGTACAAACCGAATATGCTGATGATGATGTGTATATTTATTATGGCACGCCTGATAACATGCGCTTATCCGGGGCAAACGACATCATTAATAATCCTCAAATAATTTTTGATTTTGTTCATGAGAATGAAAACAATCAAGACATTGAGGAAGCAGCAGAATCTTCTGACATTGTTCTGACGTGCAATTTTAATCTTGATAGTTTAAAATTGCATGCTCAATTTTCAGCCTCATCTGATCATGGGATTGATAAGGCAGAATTTTTTGTGAACAATAAAAGATTAAAAACAACTTACGAGAATCATGATAGAAATATTTTTAATGATTATTTTTCAGTTGATTTAGAGGAAGGTGAACATGAAACATTAATACGGGTATATAATGAACTTGGTGAACAGAATTCTTGCCAGTCAACCGTTACCGTAGAAGCGGAAGAAGAGTGTAACTATTACCACCTAGATCTTTGTGACACTCAGTATACTTGCTACGATAATAATGGTTACTGGTACGATGAGTCATGTCATGACGAGCCTCAGATAGTATGTGATAGCGATAATTTGAGTCGCTGCGATACTGAAACTGATTGTGTTCTAGCAGATGGTTACTGGTATAGTAACTCATGCCACGACGAGCCAGAGTTCTCTTGTGACGTTGATCACCTTAACCTTTGCTTGACCAGAAACGAGTGTGAGAATGCTCTTGGTTTTTGGTACGACAGATCATGCCATGATGAGCCCAAGATGGTGTGCGATAGGGATAATTTAGATCTTTGCTACACATTGCTTGAGTGCGCTGGAGCTGGTGGTCACTGGTATGACAATTCATGCAACAGCGAACCCGAGAGGGTGTGTGACAGAAATAATTTGAATCTTTGTTACACATTGATTGAGTGCTTCGGAGTTGGTGGTCACTGGTATGATAATTCGTGTCATGAGAATCCGGAATTTACTTGTGACGCTAGCCATCATGAGCATTGCTTTACTAAAAATGATTGTGAGAATGCTCTTGGCTTCTGGTATGGTGGGTTATGTAACGATGAACCTGAAATTGTGTGCGATAGCAATAATTTAGGTCTTTGTTTCACGTCACCTAAGTGTGAAGAAGCTGGCGGTTACTGGTACAATGATTTATGCAATTCCGTGCCGCAACCTCCAGCAGAAGAGTGTTCTGCTGATCACCTGGAGCTCTGTGATTCGTCCTCTGACTGTGAAAGTGTTGGTGGTGTTTGGAATAACAACCAGTGCCGCCCGCGAGTTGACATTGACGGAGAAAGGGTGTCTCCTTCATCAAGAAATATCGACATTTCTGTTGGAGATGATGAAAATTTCAATGGTAACTTCATAGTTAACTGGGGATCTTTTGATGAGATCGAGTTGTATGTCGATGATATTATTGTAGGCACTGATGACTGCGGCTCCGGATCCACCTGCTCATTTAACATTAACCACGAGTTCGATGAAGCTGAAGATGGCATTAGAGTCGAAGCTGTCGTGTACCATGAAGAGACTGGTAAGACCGAATCTGTCTATTGGTATGTTGATGTGGAAGGAGAGGAGCCAACTACTCCTATCATTTCATTTCTCTATACCACTGGCGAAGATGTAGAAATGAATAGCTGGTTTGAAATCCAGTACGAAGTTGAAGACGATGATTCTGATCTTGTCTCTATTTGTTTTGAGATTCTTCAGGACTGGAACGATTCTCAGGTATACAAAGTTTGCAAAGAGGCAAACCGACCTACAAGCAGACTAAGAATCGAAAACACGTTTAAAATCGACTACAGCTCATTTGGAAGAGGAGGTCATGTTATTAAGTTTTTTGCCGAAGATGAGAGTTCAGGAAATAAACTCTTAAAAGAGCAAGAACTTAATATTGACTAAACACACAGACCGGCTGGAAACTGGTTTGTAGATAAATTATAAGGCCGCAGTTTATAAAAACTGCGGCCTTTTTCCTTTCTGCAAAAAAACCTTACTTATCACAAAATTCCTCTCCAACTTCATTTATTGCATAAAAAAATATCTAACAGTAAAAGAAAAAGAGCTACAACACTTGTTATAGCTCTCTGGGTGAAAAATTCTTTTTTGAGATTTTTTTACTTTGACACAGAAACAAACCTATCAATCGCTGCCCCACTCTTTCTCAAATCGAAAATAAGTTCTTCAGGGTTTTCTACATTAAACAAAAAGATCTTTCCCGTTTTTGAGCCTTCCTCCACTACTCCATAGACAATGTCATAAATTTTATTTTCTTCTCTGTGTTTTTCGATGGTTTTCCTAATATCATCCTCTCGGTGATCCAAACACCTAATAAGTAAGCTAAGCATACCTCTCCCCCTTTTTAAAGTTTTTATATCGAAACTGTAAAAAATGTTATCACCACAACACACAAATCGTCAAATAAATTGTCAAAAAAAATAATTAAAATAACCCATTATTCCACCCTCTCTCGCTCAGCTATTGACAAGAGTGATAATGTTTGCTATACTTTATTGTTATTTAATTTCGAATAACTAATTAATTTTCATTTTTTCAACAAAAAGGAGAGTTGACATGAAAAAAATTAATCTTGGAATAACTCTGGTTTTATTAGCTATTTATACATCGATTATGTCATCCATGTTATGGATCTGCATAAACAAAACAATGTATAAACTTGATGTCCCTACTGGAATAATGGCCAAGATTATGGACGGTCTATTTATAATGGCTGGCCCTGGAGCACTCTATCTTTCTGGACTTGGAATTGCTATAATGATACACAAATTCATTAAAGGCAAAATTCCATCCTTCAGACAAAAAAAATCAAACGTGTTACTCAAAGTGATTGAAGCATAATATAGTCAACCTTTCGTCACTTAAAAAAACAAGTCATCTGTTTTTTTAAATGGGTGACTTTTTAATTTGGTAAAAATATAGCACATTCTATAGCACATTCCATGGAATGTGCTATAGAATGTGCTATGACAATTTTAAAATTATTTTAACAAGTAATTTTTTAATTGTTTCATGAGATATTTCCTGCCCGACCCACTCTTCAGGAACTTTTCTCTTCCTATTGTATCACCCTTGTCTAAATAAGACTCATAATAAATTAATTCCCAATTCTTTTTCAAGGAAGTAGTTCTTGAGCCATTGCCTTTCTGATGATCTACCATTCTTCTTTTTAGGTTAGATGTGTAACCAATATACCAAGATTTATCATCTTGGCATTCTATCAAGTAAACGTAAAACATAAAATACTTATAAATAATATTTTCTTATTTTATCATTTTGTAGATGAAGGAATTATAAGATCAATTTATACACAAAAACACGTCAGTAAAGACGTGTTTTTGTTTTATGTATATAAAAGGTTTTATCGATAGATTTATGTTTTTGTCGCGTAAAAAGGCTTCGCCTTCACGCGACTCACGATAAAATGGTTTCTTGTGACCAACGTCATTTCACAGTAGCACGCTTATACTGATGTGGCGTGCCACGTGATGGCGCAGCCATTTTACGTGGCTCGGAGGAAGGGCCCCGGTGTCCACCGGGGTAAAAATCTCACCATCAAATAGTTAATGATTGATTTTATCTAAAAATTCTCTAATTTGATACTATTTGTTTTTGTTAATTTCTATAATCAGCAGTGGTTCTCGCCCAACCACGCAAGCATAATAAAACAGCTCAAAAAATGAGCTGTTTTATTATGCTCGGAGGAAGGGAATCGAAGTGGCGGAAGCCACAACACCATCAGACAGTTAAGCATTATCTCGCTTTAAAATTATTGCCCTGTTTGATATTGTTTATTTTTTAATTTACTATACTCAGCAGGAGTTCTCGCCCAACCAAACAAGCATAATAAAACAGCTCAAAAAATGAGCTGTTTTATTATGCTCGGAGGAAGGGAATCGAACCCCTATTGACTGGACCAAAACCAGCTGTCCTACCGTTAGACGACCTCCGAATGATATAATGTTAAAATTTAATTATTTATTATTGACGGGAAGCTGTCCCGCCAAAGGCCGACAAGCCTACCGTTAGACCTGTCCCGGTATTCACCGGGGCGACCTCCGAATGTTTCAAACGAAAAACCGCACTTTTAAAGCGGCTTATTAATATACTAATATATATACAAACAAATGTAAAGGGGCTCTAAATTTAACATAATTAAACTCTAGAATACCTTCTGACTGCCAAAAGGCTAGCAAGCATATTGATAAGGGTGGCGATAACGAATTGAATACCAAAAATCCCTATTGCGTTTCCGTAAAAATAATTTATCAAATTTACATTATAGTTAACAAAAAAAGTTTCCAAATATGGCTGAAGTAGGTTTAAGAACGGCAAGAAAATAATCATTATAAGAATTATTCCTACCAGCGTATAAATCATACTAGAAATCAAGTAAGGCGTCTGTATAAACCAATTTGAAGCGCCTACCAGCCTCATAATAGCAATTTCCTTCCTGTGGGTGTAAATTGCAACTTTAACTGAATTATAAATAACTAAAATTGTTATAAAAATAAATACAATAGCCAGAAAAATAGCAGCCTCGCTCACCTTGTTGGTAATTGCTTCTATCTTATCAATCATTATCTTGTAGTTTGAAAAATTCCTTGATTCAATAATTTCATCCTCAATTACATAAAGTTGATTAGCTAAATCATCAAAATCACTTAAGTTTTTTGGCGTAATTACCAAGGTGGAAGCAAGAGGATTTTTACCCAACTCCTTCAATGCTTGTAGGATGTCGGTATTTTCTTCATGCTTTTTCTTGAACTGTTGGAGTGCCTCATCTTTTGAAATATACTTAACCTCTTTTACCTCAGACAATGAACCTATCTTTGTCTTGAGCGATTCTATTTGATCCTCTTTTGAGTCTGGTGATAAAAATAAATTAATATCTATCTTCTCCTCAACAGCGCCTACAGCCGCATTTCCCACAACCTTAACCACCAATAGCATATTAACCGTAAATAATGCTAACACAAGAATTATAATTGTAACCAAAGACAGCCAGATATTTCTAACAACATCCTGAAAACTAAATTTTATTACTCTAATTATAGATAAAAGCATAATTTTTATAATATATATTTACCTTCTTCTTTATCACTAATTATGGTACCACTGTCAATTACAATCACCCTTTTCTTCAATCTATTAACCACCTCCCTGTTATGAGTTACCAAAATCACAGTAGTGCCAAACTTGTTTATTCTCAAAAGCAAATCAATAATCTCACTGGTGTTAATAGAATCAAGATTCCCTGTAGGCTCGTCAGCTAATAGAATTTTCGGCCTATGAACCAAAGCTCTCGCAATTGCCACTCTCTGCTGTTCTCCACCGGAGATTTCCTGTGGGTATCGATGCATCTTAGACTCTAGCCCCACTATCTTCATCACATGGGGAACTATGGTTTTAGTCTTCTTGTACTTCCCGCCGCACACTTGCATAGCAAAAGCTACATTCTCATATAGAGTCTTTTTCGGTAATAACTTAAAATCCTGAAAAATAACTCCCATCTGCCTTCTAAGCACTGGGATTTCTCGTTGTCCGATATTAGTAATATCCCAACCACCGACTATAATCTGACCGGAATCAATCTTTTCTTCCCCGATAAGCGTCTTTACCAATGTAGTCTTGCCACTTCCTGATTGTCCCACAATAGAAACAAACTCACCCGGCCTGATGTGCAGATTAATACCCTTCAATGCTGGGCTACTTTTTCCATATGATTTTACTACATCTATATATTTTATCATAGATTTCTTAAACCAAATTTTATTAATTTTTCATTCTCATAAAAACTTTCTGTCTTTGATTCTGCTCCAAATGTTACCACTATAACCGTCTTATTGTCATGTGAAACTCTATTCATCAGACAATACCCAGCCTCATGTAGATACCCGGTCTTGGATCCTGTAATATTGTATTTATTTGATCTTATTAGATCATTTGTTGTTCTAATTCTGTGAAACTCTTCTGTGTTTATCGTATAGAATTTATATTCTCTCATTTTTGTAGCTTTCTCTATCAAGGACTCCTTCAGGGTCTCTCTACTGATTATTGCAAAATCATGAACAGTGCTCATATTCTCTGGCGCCAGACCGGTTGGCTCAATGAAATATGTAGAACTAGCTCCCCACTCCTTTACCATTTCATTCATGGTACTTATAAATTCATCTCTCTCCAAACCACTAACTCTAACCAAGCTCTCTATGGCATTATTGGCAGATCCCACCAGGCCGGAATAAAACAAATCAGAAATCTTCATGGTATCACCTTCATTGACTCTGAGTCTGGCAACCTCCCATTTATGATCAACATGCTCATAGTTGTATTCTTCATCCTTTTCATAATATGTTACCTCTTTGTCCATGTCGGGTTTAGTATCTAGAAAAACTTTGGCCGCTACTAACTTGGTAAGACTGGCTAGTGGAAGAGTCGAAGTTGAGTCTTTACCCCATATCATCTCTCCTGTAAGAGCGTCTATAACAATTGCGGATTTAACATCTGATTCTAAGAGAACACTTGCACCAACTCTCGGGATGTCCAACTCTCTTCCATTCACCGGAACGATAGAAAGAGGTTCAATTTCAACATTAATAATGCCCGCCCCAGGAGAAGCAAGCTTTGCGAACGCCACTTTATCAAGATCAATTGCCCTATCAGGGAAGAGTCCACGATCAGGACCAAAATCATTTATAACCACATCAACAAACTTATCATTATCAGCATTTCTCACCCTGACCCTAGATCCTTTTGGATAATCAGGGCTAGCTGCAAAGTCTCCACCTTTATATTTATACCAACTTGCCTTACCAACTGTCAGAACATCAGGATAGGAAAAAACAGCAATTCTGGCAAAGGGAAGATGTATTAATGACCTAACAAATTTCTCCTTCGGGAAATCCCTGGTTGGCAAAGGCCTCCAGATTCCAAAATTCTTATCAAAAAAGAACACTTGTTTATGAAAATCACTTTCCTCACTATATGAAAATTGAATATAAAAAGGCTTGTGATCATCATATGATGCCTTATTTCTAAACTCAAACTGATAAATATTACTAATCCGGTCCAGCTGCCATGGTGAAGGAATCGGCTCCTCTGATAAATCCAGGACATCAACCGCTGTCGAAGAACTCAGTATCCCAGGAACCAAAGATAACTTAATCTCATCCTCAAAGGCTGAAACTGTATAGCCCTTCTCTATAGTTTTTGCATCCAAATTAATATGGTACTCCTTGGGAAGACCCGTCTCTGCGCTTACATTTGTAAAACTAAGCAATATAAATAAACTTGTACTAAATAAAATTTTCTTTATCATCTAAATTATTAACTTTTTAAATAGCTGAATCAACAGCCGTTTATTATTATAACACAATACTTCCTTTTATAAAAATTACCCGGCCTTAGCTCTTGTTTTTATAGTGCATCACTAAAAAAAGGACCTAGATCAAAAAACTCTAATCAATTCTATATTCTTGGTTTTCTCTTCCAGGTACTCTTCAACTGTATTAGGTTTTATCAAGACATAGTTTAAAACAATGTTTTTCTTATTCCTGCCCACACACTTAAACACATAAAAACCACTCGGAGTGATGACAATATTACTAACTTGGTTTTTCTCAAGATTAGCAACAGAGTTGCCAAACTCATACTCCTTTACCCTCTCCAGATCTATACTTACTTGATTCATTGTGCCTCCATACTTGTTTGATGCATCAGGCAAGCTCAACCCTGAATCTATTGCCTCCTTTATTTTTCTAATCCTGCTCAAATTCGACATGTTCACTTCCTCGTTCATATAAAACTTCTCCTCTATTTCACTTATTGAATTTCCGTAATTTTTTAATCTGAGATTGTTTATGGCGATGCTTTTTTTAATATTGTCTTTTGCCCTCTTTTCAGCGCCCCCATCTTTCCCCTTTGAAGATTCAACACTCTTCAAATCTTCAAAATCAAAATAATTTACGAAATAATCTCCTGAGACATAATAAGGCAGAGGAATATTTCCAAAAATAAATCTTGTCGCCTTATTATCTAACCTATAATTTGTTACTGCAAAAACTATAAAAAAATAAACAAAAAGACCCAGGACAAACAAGCTTGAAAAAATAAAAAAACCCTCCTCTATTCTTCTTATTATTCTTCTCAAATCTGGAAAGAAAATTTTTTTGGGCTTTTTGAAAAATTTTAAAAATTTATTTTTACCAAAGAGTCCACGAACTTTTTTTGACAGGGAATCCTTCTTGGTTTTTTTCACTATCTCTTTTTTGCCTTTTTTCTTCTTGCCCGCCTTCTTCTTTGTCACCTTTTTCACGACCCTCTTCTTGACACTCTCAGGAATTTTACGTGATGGTGAATCCTCCACCCATTCACTACCAAATTTCTTTTTTTCTTGTCGAACAGCGTCCATTAACACGTTCTTAGTTGGCTCTTTTTTATGGATCACCTTTTTCTTTTTTCTTTTAGCTTTTGGCACATCTAAATCCTCTCCTATCATTCCCAATATAATATCCCTTTTCTTCTTAAGATTATTTATTTTAATTTTTCTGATTCCGTCTACTTTGTTCATTTATCTTTTGATAAAATAATTTAACCATTTATACATATTTGAATCCTTGAAAGACTTTTTTTGTGTTTTTTGAAATTTTTCAAAAATTTGCCCACCACCCACTTCTTCTAGTTTTTCACCATTATCATCATGAATAATCACCACTTTCTCATCCTTTTTTTTATAATTCAGGTTGGCCCTGGCCTGATCGAAAACAAACTGGTCTGATTCTAAATATTTAAGCATTTTATTTAGATCACTATTTTTTTTGTCCAGATCCACTATCTCATTCTCCAAATCCTTAATCTCTTTGTTTATTATTCCCTGTTTTCTAATATTTGAAATCAGGGGCAGAGTAACATAGGCTAAAACAGCAAGCAATACTACAAACAAAATAATCTCGCCTGATATTATATATTTTCTTTTCCTTTTTTTGTTTATCATTTTAGGAAACAATTAAAAAATTCAGTCTCTTTTCTTGTAAAAATAAACCTTCACAGCTTCAATCAAAAATATACCAAAGATTCCGAACCCGAACACAAAAAGCCAACTATTCAAGGTCAGGCCGGTGGTGGATAATAAAACCTGCAAAGGCCCCCACTCAACTCCGGCAACCAAGAGAACTAAACTTGCCAAAACCGCAACAACCAAAGGCTTATTTGACATAGGATTCAGCCTCCATATTGGCACCTTGAAATTTCTCAGACTAAAGATTCCAAACAATGACTTCACACCCAATGAAGCAAAAATCAATGTATTTAAGTATTTAATATCCATTCCACTCTTCCATAGATATAGGAACACCAGTAGAAGTATGGCATCACGAGTTAGCCCAGAACCAAAAATAATAACTTTCATTTCCTTGTTCAATATCGGTTCTTCCTTTTTTATCGGCTTGTCCTTCATAACATCACGCCCGCTATTCTCAAAAGCAAGGCCATATCCAGGAAATCCATCATTTACTATATTGATCCATAGAATTTGCAAAGGAGTTATGGCCAAAGGAGTTTTTAGTAAAATCGATCCAATAACCAAAATCAATTCAGAAAAAATATCTGACATGAGATAAGTCACCACCTTCCTTATGTTATCAAAAATAATTCTGCCCTGCTTAATCGCGCCGACTATAGTTCTGAAATTGTCATTTATTAAAATTATATCTGACGTCTCCTTTGCTATGTCTGTTGCTGTGCCTAGAGAAATCCCAATATCGGCCGCCTTAAGAGCTGGAGAGTCATTGATACCATCACCTGTCATTGCCACCACCTCTTTTTGCGCCTGAAGAGCTTTTACAACTCTTAATTTGTGATGTGGGCTCACTCTGGCATAAATGTCTATCTTTTTAATAACTTTTTTTAAATCATCATCGCTAATCTTGTCCAGATCGGCTCCCTCGATTATATTGTCCAACTCCACATCGAGTCCGGCTTCTCCAGCTATGGCTCTGGCTGTCAATCTATGATCTCCGGTGATAATAATAGGTCTAATACCGGCCTTCCTTGTAAGCTCAATGGTTTCCCTCGCCTCCGGACGTAATGGATCTTTGATGGCGATGAAGCCTATAAAAACTAAATCATTATCAATCTTTTCCCAAGGTATGCCCTCTTTTTCAAAATCAGCCTTATATCTCTGCACGTCTTTCATGGCCAGACCGATAACTCTCAGTCCCTTATTTGTTAAGTTTTTATATGTTTTATCCAGGCTGACTCTATCCGCTTTTAGTATCTTTTTCAGTTTTCCTTTGTGAAAATATTTCTGAGATTTGTCTAGCAGTCTTTCAGGCGCCCCTTTCTCATACAAAACATAGCCCTTGTTTTTCTTGTGCAGGCTAATCATGTACTTTCTTTCACTATCAAAGGGAACCTCCCCGATTATTGGCTCTGACTTTAATAACTTATCCTTATTCAAGCCAGACTGAATCGCGGCAGAAAGCAGTGCTGTCTCAGTTGGTGTTCCTATAAAACGCCAACTCCTTAGCTCATCTCCTGGATTTTCAACTGAGGCATTATTACACATCATGCCAGCTTGCAAGGCTAGACTAACCGCTCTTGCTTCATTCTTGTCCTGCCTACTACCCTCGCCACGAACTTCAAATTCCCTCTCCCCGATTACTATATGAGCAACATGCATCTTGCCCTCGGTTAGAGTCCCTGTCTTATCAGTACAAATAACTGTTACAGAACCCAATGTTTCAGTTGCAGCTAATCTTCTGGTCAATGCCTTCTTTTTTAAAATCTGTTGCATGCCCAGTGCTAGTATAAAAGTAACAGCAACCGTCAAGCCTTCCGGAATAGAAGCTACCGCCGCCGCTACCCCCCCCGTAAACATCACCAGGGAGTGTCGGCCCTGGGGAAGGCCGCCTAGCGCCGCCAAGAAACAAAATA
>CAYWNT010000013.1:12255-37076 GCA_964459725.1 uncultured Gammaproteobacteria bacterium | reverse complement strand
GACCTTTATTAAATCAGAACTATGACTATCCAGCTTCTTATACTCCTACAATGGGGGATGGAAGTACAGGAACAACTTTTCCTACAGTATTAAATGGTAAAGGAGGATATAGTTTTGATGGAGGTGATTATATAACATTTGGAAATACTCCTGCTAATATTGATTTTGAATACAATCAACCGTTTTCAGTTTCATTTTGGTATAACCCTGATTTGGCAGAGGGAAAATCAATAATATCTAAGAGGGATAGTGGAGGATTAAATGAAGGTTGGGAAATAAATTCATTTTCAGACACAAAATTAGATATTGTTATGGCGAATGCAACTCAAGTAATAAATGTAAGATCCGATGTTGGTACTTTAGTCCCAGGAATATGGAGACATATCTTGTTTACATATGACGGATCAGGGGTCTATACGGGAATAAATGTATATTATGATTCAATTAAATCTGCCATTGCAGGGCTTGATACTGATACCATAACTTCAACATGGAAAGGGGCTTGGCCTTTTACGATAGGTGCAAGAGGTACGGGTAGAAATATAAGTGGAGATCTTAAAGATATTAGAATTTATAATTATGAAGGCTCTCAGCTTCAAGCAGAAAGACTTTTCTTAAGTAGTCCTAACAATATTAATTTATAATTATGAGTAATATATATAACGAACTTTTACCGAATATAGTAAGCTACTGGGATTTTAGATCTGGTGGTATTAACGATCGAATTGGTAGTAATCATTTAAGTTTTAATAGTACTCCTGTATTTCAAAACAAAAATGGTTTAAGCCTTGATGGAACTGACGATTATGTAACAGAAACAATTGCTAATTATCAAAGCAGTGATTCTACTGGTTCGGTTGTTGCATTGGTTAAAACAGAAGACGTTTCAGTTTCTCAAACAATTTTTCATTCAGGTGATACTGCTACAAATAATTATTATACAAGACTTACATTAGATACATTGGGTCGTATAAACTGGGCACAAAAGAACAATGATACTGCTGATGAAATTAGGGGACAAACAGATATTTCTGGTAACGAATACCGTCTTGTTACATTAACAAGTAGTGGAACAGCTTATACAATATATCTAGACAATGCTTCTGAAACAATTTCTGTTGATGGTGGTAGTAATAGCGGTGATTGGTTTGCTGACACAGACAATAGAGATAATATTAATATTGGTGTTCAAAAAAACTCAACTGTTAATTGGTATTGGAATGGAAATATTAAATTTGTAATGCTGCTTGATAAGGCTCTTACAGGGCAAGAAGTGGCAGAACTTTATGAAGCAAGTAAACAAGAATACGGTAACAAAGAACAAAAACAAAATTTCTTTTTACCAGAATCAGTTGATAATAGCGATTCAAGTCTTGTGGCAGGTTATAATATGGAAAGTGTTGCTGGTAAAGTACAAGATGTTACTGGAACATATCCTGGAACAATAGGAGGTAAAGTTACACAAACAAAAGGTATATTTGGGAATGGAGTACAATTTACGGGAACTGATGGTGATGAGATTGACGCAGGGGCGACCGACTTTGTTAGTACTGGTAATATAACAGTATCAGGATTAATATTTTTAGATAGTTTTGGTGGTGGCAATGATGGTCATTTATTACATAATGGTAAAACAATAATGACTATTAATAATAGTGGTATAATAAGAGTATCATCAGATGGTGGTGGTAATTATGCTGAATCAAATGGGGTAGTAGCATTAGGAGAGTGGAAACATTTAGTAGTTACTAGAACGTCAGCAGGTGTAGTTACACATTATCTTGATAGTGTTAGTGTGTCCAACACAACAGATTCTGGAACTCCTGTTGCTGGAAATCAAAATGTACGTATGGGAAATAATAGTGCTGGTACTAGAGCATTTGACGGAATAATAGATAACTTCAGAGTATATAACGAAATCAAAGACGCTACCTGGGTAACCAATGATTACGCCAAATTCGCTGAAACATTAAATTTTAGAGATAGTTTAAAGGATGCTACAGTATCGCGTGCAAACGTTACTGCGGGACAACTTGAAAATACTGATTGGCAAGTTGATAGTGGAGCATGGCAAGTTAAATATGATAGCTCGGAAGACTTCAGGTACTACTCTTGTGAGACATTAGGAATAATTTATATGCCTAGTGATTGGGTATACGGAACAGTTGAATTTAAATTAAAGAAAACCGAAACTACAGTTCCAAGAATTTTATTTGTTGCTGATGTTATTGGTAGTGAGGGGGCAACAGGACAAGATTCTTATCAGATTGTTATACAGGCTGATGAGTCAATATTTTTAAGAAAATCAATAAATGGTACTGATACATCAATTGCTAATACGGCTGCTAGTACTGCTACTGTTGATACATGGCAAACATATAAGATAACTCGAAGATATGATGGACAATTTAATGTTTATTTAGATGAAGTTAATATAATAAGTAATCAAACTGAAAATACAACGACAGCGTCTAAATACTTTTTATTAGATTTAGATGCAGGAGATCAAGTTACTGATATAATACAATACAGAGGAATAATATAATTTAACTTAATATAATATGACTAATACAAGTAAGAAATACAATTTAAACACAACTGATCTAAAGAAGATCGGTGTCGGTGCGTTAATGGCGATTATAGGGGCGTTGTTAACTTTTCTGACTGAAACCCTTGGTGAGATCGATCTAGGCCAATGGACGCCTATAATCGTTTCTGGGTGGTCAGTGTTCGCTAACCTTATCAGGAAGTTCATTTCTGATTATAGCAGCTAGTATTTGCTGGAGAAGGTTCTTTGATAATTAGGAGGTGTCTCATGCCACGAAGTTTTGAATTATATGTTAAACATTTATTGTACAATACTGTTTATGATTATGCTAAGGAAAGTAGAATGTTCTTTTATCATACTTGTGCTAATCATGTTTATATTAAAGCGATATTAAAGCAATGTTATAAAACAGGCTTTAAGAAAACTGAAATGGAGCAGCTTATAATTGATGCTATAAAGTGCGCAAAACGAGACGCTCTCAGATAAATAATAACAAACCAACCTTCTCCACCAAGTACAAAAAAGGAGGATATGTTTTAATAAGAAGAGGAAAATTTATATGGAGGATAAACAAATGATAAGAGATAATGATTATTCGTTAGCTAATATTTTGAATATAAATAAACAGCTTGATAAAGCTAGAAATAAAAAACAGCTTAAAAAAGAATTAAAAGAAAACTTAATAGAAGCATTTACTGATAAAGATAAACTATCGTTGCATGTAGCCGCATCGGATCCAGCTATATCAGCGACAATAGAACAATGTAGAAATGTAATGTTTAGACATGAGATTGTAGATTTTATGATTGATACAATGTATAAAGATATATTTCAAACGAGATTCTCAACTATTTAACTTTTAATTTTCCTCTTCTTCATCCTTAAAGAAAGAAAATTTAAATATTAAAACAGAATATTTTCAATTAAACTAATTAAATCTCTCCTCCTTAACCCTTATTACATAACAAAACTAATATGCAAAAAAATTTTATAAAATCAGCTCTTCATGAATACTTTGAAGAAAGAAAGAATTGTTCAGGTAATGAAGTTATCATTGAAAGATTAGATAATTTAATTGAATCAAATAGTAAATCACATGGTAAGTTCTATGAATGTTTAGAAAAATTATCTATTCGTGTAAGTAATAATGAGTTATTTAATTCAAAAATTAAAGTTTATCTTTCGTTAGCAGGATTAGCTTTA
Organism: uncultured Gammaproteobacteria bacterium; assembly: GCA_964459725.1. Taxonomy (GTDB): domain Bacteria; phylum Patescibacteriota; class Patescibacteriia; order Patescibacteriales; family UBA12075; genus CAYWNT01. The sequence goes on along the minus strand of CAYWNT010000013.1, from coordinate 33,325 downwards.
GTATCATTTATAACTATATTTATTAACAAATTATAATCATGCCTATATCAGTTAAAAAAGGTGAATCACAAAAACAATTCGTAGCACGTTGTATGAAGGTCGAAGCTTTAAGTGATAGGCCTAGTAAACAATCTTTAGCAATCTGTTTCGATACGTTTAGAAAACGTAAAAAATAATATTTAATATAATTTATAATGGCTACAGTCGGTAGGAAAATAAAACATGGATATTCTAAAAGAAATAAAAGACATAATTTGTATTATGTTTGGGCAGGAATGAAGCAACGATGTATTAATAAAAACCATCCTAGATATAAAGATTATGGTGGTAGAGGAATAAATATTTGTAAACAATGGAATGAATTTGAAAACTTTTTAAAAGATATGGGGGAATCTTATAAAAAGGGTTTAACATTAGATCGTATAAATAATAATGGAGATTATTGTAAATCAAATTGTAAATGGAGTACTCCTTTAGAACAAAACAATAATTCAAGAAAAAATAAATATTTCACATATAATGGTTTAACAAAAACATTATATCAATGGGCTAAATATTTAAATGTAAATCGTAGTACTTTAGCGCAAAGATATTATGTTTATAAATGGCCTATAGAAAAAGTTTTATCTTATAACATTTAATATAATGAGTACTGTAAGTACACAACTATCACAATTACGTACAAGATTTAAAAAAGATCCTAACGCTAAGGTTATTTCTGATGCACAATTATTAGTGTTTCTTAATGAAGCACAGGATATGATTGAAACACAGGTTGTTCTTCCTGCTATGCAAACTAATTCAACTATTACTTTAGTTGCTGATCAGCAAGAATATTCTTTAGATTCTAGTATGTTTAAACCTGTTTTGTTTAGATATACAGCTAATGATCTTGTTCTTAAACAACAATCATTCTTATCTATACAAAAGAGATTTAATGATTCTACTGGTACACCTGAAGAATATTATATCTTTGGTAATAAGATAGGGTTTTATCCTACACCGACAGCTAACGAAGCTGATGGTGTTAAATATTGGTATTTAAAAACATTAGATACTTTAGTTGAATCAGGAGCTGGATCAGGTGAAGCAACTACTTCTGAGATCCCAGTTAATTATCATTGGGTATTAGAACGTGGTGCTGAAATGTTAGCGTTCCAAATGATAGGTGATTTTGATCGAGCACAACAAGCTGAAATAAAATATAATCAAGGGATACAATCAATGATAGATCGTTATGCTATGCATTCAGATAATTATGATAGTACTTTATTTACTTTAGATGAAATGGAAGGTGAACGAGATAGGCTTTGGAATCCCTACGCGACTTAATAATTAATTAAACTTAAATGGCAAAAGTAAAACCAATTACAATTAATAATATGGCTGGTCTAAACTTTGATCATCCTACTCTTATAGCTGATAATGAATGGGCTGATTCTCAGAATATGATTCAAGGAAGGGACGGCCTTTGGGAAAACAGACAAGGAATTAAAACTTTTGATAATACTGTTGGATCAAGTTCTAAGGTACATTCATTAAAATTTTGGGAATCAGAAGATGGAACCAGAAGATTAACTGCTGGTAGTGGTACAGCTTTATATTCTTATGCTGAAGGAAGTTCTTATAATGACGGTACTTTTACTTCAAGACAAACAGGGTTTACTGATGCTGATAAATTTTCTTTTGCACAATATGGTGATAATTTAATCGCTAGTAATGGTACAGAAAATATGTATTCTACTACTGATAATAGTACTTGGACTGAAAGATCAGGGGCTAATACTAGAGTAGCTAATTATATTCATTTCGCTAATGATACAGGATTTGCAGCTGATGTTAGTGGTGCTAGAAGTGTTGTTTATTATACTGCTTCTGTTCCTGGTAGTCCTTGGTTATTCCCTAATTCAGTTGCTATTGAAACTGATAATGGACAAGTATTAACAGGATTAACTAATTTAGGTCCTGTAATAATAGCTGGTAAAGAACGGAGTATTTATAGTGTTGATATTGCTACACCTACCAGAGAACAATTAGATTATGGTGAAGGTATAAGTTCACATAGATCAATAGTTAAAGCATTAAATGCTGTTTATTTTTCTTCTGATGAAGGGATATTTACTTTAGGACAACGTACAGGAACAACAGGAAGTTTAGCTGCTACTGCTTTAAGTGAACCTATACAAGCATTATGGGAAAGATTAATTAATAAAGATCAAATAGTAGGAACTTATTGGCCTGATAAAAGGGTTGTTCTATGGACAGTTGAGACAGCTGAACAATTATTTACTATAGTTTATAATATTAAATTTGGTACATGGAGTTATTTTGTTGGTGTTAATGCACTTGATTATACTATTTATGAAGATTCAGCTGGTGATGAGCATTTAATTTATGGTGATGCTAATATAGATAAAGTATCAGAATTGTTTCATCCTAACCGAGATGATGATGGAGGACCTATTAATTCAGTATTAACAACTAAAGCTTTTAATTTTGGTACTGATGCACTTAAGAGAATTGATTTTATTGATATATCAGGATACGGATCAGAGTTAATGTCACTTGATATAGAATTATTTTTTGATGATGAAGAGATAGCTTCATTTAAAACTACAGTAACAAAAAGTAATTTTGTATCAGATTCTATTCCTAGTGGAGCACCATTAGCTGGTAGCCCATTAGCAGGTAGTGGCTTAACAGGATTTGTTAGAGCAGCTGATGATTTAGAAGTTAAGTATTGGATTACTAGAATCCCATTAGAAAAATTTAATTTCAGAACTTTACAAATAAAAATGTCTAACGGTCAAGCTGGTGTAAGATGGAGGTTTAGGAATATGGTAGCTAATGTAAGCGGACAACCAATAGATTTATTTGAAGAAGCATTAATTACATAACATTTAATTTTTAATTTTTTAAATATGAGTGATTTTCCCAATAGAGCTAGAATAAATAATTTCGAGGAAGTATTATCTTCCCCGATAGATTCAAGCCAAACAACAGGAATAATCTTATCTGATGTACCAGATTATACACCAGGTGAAACTGTACAATTTACTATTCTTGATCCACAAGGAATCGAGCATATATCAGCTACAGGATGGAGTACAACTACTAATACTTTAAGTGGAGTAACAAGAGGATTAGCTGCTTATACTGGTGGCTCAAGTACAGCAGTAGCTCATGGTGCTGGTGTTAAAGTAGTTGCTGGTGTTTCATTCCAGAATTTAGATGATATTAATACAGGATTAGAATCAAAGGTAGATTTAACTGGTGATTCAATGACTGGTGATTTAGACTGGAGTTCAACAACTAAACAAGGATTAGTTCTTAATAGTTTAACAACAACACAACGTGATGCTTTAGGAACAGCCACAGATGGAGCATTAATTTATAATTCAACTACTGGAACTTTTCAAGGAAGAGATGGTGGTGCATGGGTTAATATTGATACAGGTGCTGCTTCAGTATCAAATGCTAGTACAACAGTAGCAGGTATAGTTGAAATAGCTACACAAACAGAAGCTAATGCTGGTACTGACGCTGGAGGAACAGGTGCACAATTAACCGTAGGGCCACCTGAATTAGCAGTAGCTATCCAGAATAGTACATATAATTTTGCTGCTGATGCAGAAGCTTCTGATACTTATGCTATTACTTTAGCTCCTGCTCCTGCTGCTTATGCTACAGGACAGAAATTTAGATTTAGTGCTAATACGGCTAATACAGGAGCTGCAACATTAAATGTTAATGCTTTAGGTGCTAAAACAATTAAGAAGTTTAATGATCAAGATTTAGCTACTGATGATATTGAATCCGGTAGTATAATTGAAGTAATTTATGATGGTACTAATTTCCAATTACAAACACCGGTAGCATCAGAAAGTATCAACAATCCTACTAAAAGCTTTACTGCAGGAGAAAGTATTACTGCTGCTGATGCGGTTTGTTTAAAAGCAAATGAGGTAGAATATTTTGCACAATTAACAGAAGCTGATTTAGCTTTAGGTGATAGTAACGTAAGACGAAGATATGCTATTAAAGTAATACCTTCTGAAACAACATCAACATTAACAACAATGCTGTTTAGAGGTAAAGAGGCAGCAACATCAACAATGACCTTAACTATTTCAATACAAGGAGATAGTTCAGGGGAACCTGATGGATCAGCAATAACTAATGGTACAGCAAATGCAATTGATACTAGTGGATGGGGAGCAAGTTATGCTAACAGAACAGCGACATGGGCTGCTGCTCCTACATTAACAGCAGGAACAACTTATTGGATAGTGTTTGAAGTAGATGCAACTGATGGAGTTAATTATATTGATATAGGTGTTAATAGTACTTATGATGAGAATTATTTAACTTTTACTAGATTAACTTATGATTTAGATGCAGGTACTTGGGGAGGATCAGCAACTAATGCAACTCCATTCTTCTGGTTTAATAGTCAAGTAAAACTATTAGGTATGAAAGTAGCTGTATGTGATGCTACTGATGGTGGAAAGACTTGGGGATTTTTTGGATTTGCTAAAACAACTGTAGCAGCTGATGCTAATGTAGAGGTTTATTATGATCTTGTTCCTGATTTAAGTGGATTAACACCAGGAGCAAATTATTGGTTATCAACTACTGCAGGAGAAATAACAACAACAAAACCTAATGGTAGATTCGGACAAGATTTTGCTTACAAGATAGGACGTGCTCTTTCTGCTACTGAAATTAAAATTGAATTAGGGGAAAAACTTGTTTGGAGTATTGAAACTGGAACTAATACTGAAACATTGCAGGCTATTCTTTGGTTTAAGCCTTATAATGTAGAAGTTGCTGGTTCTTGTGCAGGAACTGATGTAAGTGAAGGATTAATATCAAATGGTATTTTTGATGGAAATAATAATTATGCTGCTGTACATTTTAATGATACAAATGCTCCTACTAATTTTTCTTATGAAATCACAAACGCTTCTTTTGTTGGAGCAACAGGAGTAACTGAAGATTTTTTCTCGGGTGTTGGTAGTGGAGTAACTGATATTGGATTTACATATACAACAACAGAAACATTGACTCCTGATAACTTTACTTTTCTTTGGAAAGCAAGAGCTTAATAATATATATTAATTAATTTATAATAATCATGGCAAATAATGTTTTAGACAGAAGTAAACGTTTCGCAGCATTCAGAACTCCTGAGGCTAAAAGAAAATTCTTTGAAGGAGGGCAGAAGGATCGTGCTGGTATTATAGGACAGTTTGGTACTTTCAGAGAAGCACAAGAAGCTGAACGTCAAGTAAGAGGTGCTGAGCGTGGTGCTAGAGGGTTAGTTCAACGCCCAGGTACAGCACCAGCAAGAGACGCAACGAGAGAGGCTGCTTTAGGTGGTATTGCTAAATTAGTGACTCCTCCTCTATTGAGAGGTATTGGAGCTGCGAGAGAGGCATTACAACGTCCTAGAGTGCCTACATTTGGTGTTCCTGAAACTTCAGAAGAAGCTATTAGGAGGAGTGTTGAAGAAGCTGTCGCTCCTGGGATAGAAGAAATAGGAAGACAAAGAGCGGAATTGTTAGAACCTGAAGAAGAAAGAGCAGAACAATTAAGGCTTCAAAGAGAGCAAAGAGGAAGATTGCCTGAAATAGAAGAATTAGCTGAAAGACAACGAGCAGCTACACAGGCAAGAATTCAAAGTCAATTAGCTGAATCTCAAGCACAAGCACAACGACAACAAGAACAAATAGCTACTAGATTTGCAGTAACTGGATTTGGTAGAAGTACAGAACAAGTACAGGCACAAGCTGATTTAGCTCGATCAGTAGCTAATATACAAAATCAAATAAGACAACAAGGAGAGTTACAATTAGCTCGTATTGATGCTGAAGAGAGAGGAGCAAGTGGAGATGAATTAGAAAGATTAGATACAGCTATAGCTGAACAACAAGAAAGAATATCAGGATTACAGGCACAGTTTGCAGAACAAGAAGCTGGTTTAAGAACTGGTGCTATAGAAGCTGGTGAAGCAGGATTGGCTAGATTTGCTGAACAACAACAATTAAGAGAACAAACGTTTATAGAAGAACAAGCAGCACGAAGAGCACAACAAGCACAACAACAAAAAGCAAGAGCTGATTTCTTAGAAACTCAAGGATTAGTACAAGATCCTGATACAGGTGAATTAGTACAAGATATAAGAGCAAGAGCTGATTTGCTAGAACAACAATCACAAGTAGAATTAAGAAGAGCACAAGCACAAAGAGCATTAAGGCCAGAGGCTAGAAGATTTATTCCTGGTACAGCAAGACAATTACCTGGAACATTTGATCCTACAACAGGGCAATTTATTCCAATGCCAGAAGCAGGAAGAGCCGCTGTTATTGGTAGAGCAGGGGCGGCAGTAGCAGCAACGCCTACTGAATTAGGATTTGATCCTAATAAAGCTGGTACATATAATCAAATATTATCAATAGCTGATAGAGAAGGAATAGAAACATCTGAGGCAGCTAAGAAATTAGGATTTACTAGAGAACAAGCTGTACAAGCTGGAATAGAATCTACTAATTTTGCTGTAGAAATTGAAAGACAACAAGCTGCACAAGAAGCAGCTGCTGAGGCAGAACAAGAAGCTATTAGGGCACAAAGACCAATTACAAGAGCAGAAGCGATTGGTGAAGCAGCAAGAGGGGCTGTTCCTTCATTAAGACAAGTTCCTGCTGTTCCATTTGTACCAGGAGCTCCTACAATAGGAGAAGTTGGAGCAGGTATTGCAGGTGCAGGACGTGCAGGGCTAGGATTCTTGAGAGGTTTTTTTAGATAATATTATTAATAAATATGGCATTAACTAATGAACAAATAGCAAAATTTGCTAGAAGTCGTGGATTAGCTGGTAAGAAAAGAGAAGAAATATTTAGTGGAGGGACCTTATCTGATATTATAGATGTATTACAAGTACCTCAAACAGCTTTAACTGGATTAATTTCAGGTAAAGGAGCAATAACTGGTATTAAAGAAAGGGTTACACCTTCTAAGGAATTAGGATTAAAGGGTATTCCAGGATTCGCAGCAGATGTTATATTAGATCCAATAACTTTTACAGGGATAGGGGCTGCGGTTAAAGCTCCTAAAGCTGCTAAAGGTGTTAGTGCTGCAAGAAGAGCAGCTACTTTAGCTGAACAAGCAAAGAAAGGTGAACGAGCTTTAATCACTGCTTTTGGTAAACCTGTATTAAAAGGACAGAAAGTATTTGAAGGTTTAACTAAAGCTGGTGAAGTAATTAGAAGAAGTAAGGTTGGGCAAGGATTAAGAAGGGCTTTTGATATAAGGCCAGCTGCACCTAAGGGAGCTACATTAAAACAAGTAGAAGATTTAGCTGTTGATTTTAGGAAAATAAGAGAAGCAGGATTAAAGGCTAAAGCTGTAGAAAGAAAAGCATTAGGTGATGCTATTGATGTTGGTAGAATTATAGGTAAGAAATTAGATAATTTAGAGAACACAAAAGTTATACAGAAAGGTGATAGAGCTGAGATATTAAGAGCTGTTGTTAATAAAATAAATAATATTAAACCTGTTAAGAAATTCCCTAAAGCTATTGATGAATTAATTAATACAATGGAGGAAACAGTAAAGAAACAACAGGGTATAAGAAAAGATTTGGGATTACCTGAATTGGAAGCTAAGGCTTTACCTTTAATTCCAGTAGAAGAAAGTAAAGAATTCTTAAAATCACAGAAAGCTACAGGAGCATCAGCAAGAAAATTTGGTGGCACTGATCCATCAACATTAATGGCAACACATTTTAAAGTAGGGGATAATGTAGTTAAAGGTAAAGATATAGCTGAAACAATAGTTGCTAAAGGACAACCAGCAAGGAAGTTCTTTAGAGTAGGAAATAATTATTTTGAGAAAACAGCAGCACTATCAAGTGAATCAGAAAAAATTATTAAACAAGTGAACAAAATAATTGATCAAGATATTATACCTAGAAAAATGCAAACAGTACAAGATTTAGAAAGTGCATTAGAGCAGAGAGGAATAGCATTAACTGATACTTCAAGAATACAATTAGGTAATTTAATGGTTAATGCGTTAAGAAGAACAGCAGTACAAGCTGATGAAATAAATACTGTATTGAATAAAGCAGGTAAATCATTAAGATTCAGTGAAGATCCTACTGTGTTAGTATCAGAATTAATTGCTAGAACTGGTAGAAGTTCAGCTAAGAAAAAGTTTGTTACTGAGGCTGGTTCAGTTGGTGTACCGATTCCTAAGGATGGCAAAATTCCTGAAGGGTTTAGAGAATCTACATTAAAAGAATTAAAGGGATTGATATTCCCTGATCCTTTAGTTGATCATATAGATGCTACACATAAAGCTTTTAGTAATATAGATGAGGTAAATGATTTTGTTAAGGTGTACGATAAAGTACAGAATACATGGAAAGGAATAGTTACATTTGTTAATCCTGCGTTTCATTCAAGAAACTTTGTTTCTAACTTATGGCAAGGATTTTTAGCTGGTGTTAAGAATCCTAAACGATATGTTGATGCTGGAATTATACAGAAGAAAGTAGCTAGAGCTATTAAGAAAGGAGATGATTTAGTTGATGTATTAAGTCCTGAAGAGCATAAGTTATGGACAGAGTTTACTGAACAAGGATTGGGTGGTACTGGTTGGATAGGAACAGATATAGAAAGAGAATTAAAAGCTAATAGAAATATTGTATTTGATAAGGCTGGTTCTGTGGGTAGTTATATTGAGGATAATGCTAAGCTTGGGGTGTTCATGGATATGAAGAAAAAAGGATTAGCGACAGAAGAAGCAGCAGCAGAGGTAAGAAAATTTTTATTTGATTATAGTGATTTAACTGATTTTGAAAGGAATGTAATGAAAAGAATATTCCCGTTTTATACATGGTCAAGGAATAATATACCGTTACAGGTAGCAATGTTGATACAGCAACCAGGTAAATTTTCTGCTATAGGTAAGGCAAGAGATAATATTGAAAGATCAATAGAAGATGAACCAATGGATGAGAGGTTTATACCTGAATGGTTAAGGGAAGGTTATCCTATATTCTTTGGAAGAAATCAAAAGAATCTTGCTAGATATTTTAAATTAGAAGGATTCTTGCCTTCTGTTGATATAACCAACATAGGTGATCCAACAGAACTTGCAGTTAATTTAACTAGTCCTTTAATTAAAGCACCATTTGAATTAGCTGGTAATAGGAATTTATTCTTTAAAAGAGATATAGAAGAATTCCCAGGACAAGTAAAACCATTCCCATTATTTGGATTTAATGTATCAGCTAAGACGGAATATTTTGCTAGAAACATAAGACCATTAGTAGAAATGGATAAGTTGTTTGAAGAAGATTTGACATTAGGTGAACGAGCAACTAAGTTTTTAACAGGTGCTAAGTTCCAAGAATTAGATGAAAGAAAACAAAGAAGGGTATTTGAATACCTTAAAGGATTAGAGAAAAGTAAAAGAAAAAAACAAATAGAACGAGAACGAAAAGAAGGTAGGGCGTTTAATATACCTGCTCTTCGTGAGGAATTGGGAAGGAGACAACGTGAGTTTAGGCTTTAAGGAGTTGAGTCCCAAGAATTATTTTCGTATTGTTGATCTAATATAATCATGGGATTATTCCCATCATATCGTGTATTATTACCACCAAATATTATTGCATAAGCATAAACTAAGGCAATAACAATAAAGATAGTAATACAGATTTTATCTTTCATAATAATAAAGTTAAGATATAAGGAGGATTTTATATTATAATTTATTTATATGAATTCTAAAGAGTACATTATCATTCATCATTCAGCTGTTTCTAGGGATAAGAACAATGAACAGTTTGATGCAGTTAAGCGGTATCATATCGGTAAAGGCTGGGGGAATATCGGGTATCATTGGTTCATAGAACCTGATGGAACAATAAAAAAAGGAAGGAAAGAAAACGAGATAGGTGCACATTGTAAGGAGAAATGGATGAACTATCGAAGTATCGGTATATGTTTAGCTGGTCATTTTGATTTAGAAGAACCAACAACTGAACAGCTAGAAGCGTTACAAGAGGTTATTCATAATCTCAAACTACAATATAAAATAGATCCTAAGAGTGTAAGGCAACACCATTTTTATGCTGGATATAAATCCTGTCCAGGTAAGAACTTACCCATTGATGTTATCCAACAAATAGCTAAAGGTGAATATATCGCAGAGAAAGTATCACCATGGGCTAGGTTAGCAGTACAATTTTGCAAAGAACAAGGTATCGCAAAGCGATGGGATTTGCCACAGAATCCTGTGACAAAAGAAGAGATGGCTGTTATGTTGTATAGATTGTACAAGATTAAATAACAGAAGCTCATTTAGCGCGTTTAAATTAGTTGGCTGGTACATTGTACCATTTTAAATCTAAACGCGCTTATATGAAGCCCCTATGAACTTAAAGATATTGATTAAATTTTGTAAGTATTATTATTGTGAAGAATAATAAATACACCATTACTAGTCCTATTGCTATCCCTTCGATTGTTCTTGTTGCTAATAGAACTACTGTTATAATCAAGTATGCTATAAATAATATAATTGTAGTCATAAATATTAATGTTAAGAAATTTATCTTATTCTTTTTTCACCTGGTTTGGCTAGTAAAAGAATTAATAATATTAATAATGTTGATACAAATATTACTAATCCATAAGATAATTCATAATAACTTGCAGCAACAAACAATGAAATCAAAAATACTACTAATGCACAAAAGGTTGAATAGAATCTATTAAGAAATAATAGTATCAATATAACTGCTAGTAATAAATATATTTGGTTCATGATTAAATCCATTTAAAATATTTTTTTACCTTCCATATATTATTTCTTCCATAGAAGGTTGTTCCTCCTTTATATAATTCATAACATTTATTTAGTTGCCATTTCCAATCTGTGAAGAATCTTTTATCATTAACTATTTTTGGGTGATAATAGTTTGAGACTCCACAGAATCCGAAATCATAATATTTTTTTCCTTTACGCCAGTAAGCTATTGAATGCCTTCTATCATGTGATATTAATCCATTCTCAGCCTTGAGGAGATAAATAAAAGTTTTATCTTTACTGATCTCCCAAGCGTATCTAATCTTTTCATTCTGTTCATTTGATCCACCGATCATAACAGGATATTTTTCTTTATCTTTTTCTATTATTTGTGGTGGTATAAATATAGCTGGATCTTTTTTCTTTATTTTGACCCTTGGACTGCTTTGAACTTTTTTTGTTGGAGGTTTGCTCGTGCTTCTCTGTTCTTGTCCAATTCTAATGTCAGTGCTTGTAATTTCTTTTGAATGTCGAATGATAGATTCTTCAATTCGGAGTCTTCTTTCTCTAGCTGTTGTCTCTCTTTGAGAGCCTTTGATTGATCTAGCAATAAGGCATTCTCTAGCACTGAGAGATCCACAAGCTTCTCCGCTAAGTTGATTGTCTTTGCTGGCTTGTTTGCTATTTGATCCGAAGGAGTTGAAGATAACAAGACCAATGCAAAACCCAAAGCCAAGCCCAAGACAGCTATTATACCATAATTTTTTATACTTTTCTTTTTGATTTTTTTTAGAGGATTTTCCCCTGGATAAAGATTTGTTTTCATACATGTAATAAAGTTAAGAAATAAATTTATATATTAAAGTTGTTATAATACAGGAGTGTCATGAATTAATAACAGAATAAAGTTAGCTACTGCATGATTAGCACCAACAAGAAATAAATAAATACCTATTAATAACGTTGTAACGATAATAAGAAAACTGATTAACCAAGTAAGAATCGGGTGTTGACATACGAAGCATTCACATTCGATCTTGTCAGCATGTCGTTGATAAAATTTTGTTTTTGTTTTCATGGTATTTTAGTTAAGAAATAATTAGTTTAAAAAAATCAAATTATAATTTCCATAAATGATTATAAACGTATAGATCGCGGCAATTAATGCACAGATTATTAGGATTGTCATTAAGTATTGCCAGTTTGGGAATTGATTGTTCATGGTATATTAATTAAATTTATATCCATATTCTTTAAAGGCAGCTTCAAGGCTTTCAATATCCCATGCTATTACTGCTACACCACCTTCTTCTTTTACATTAGATAGGAAATCTTTTTGATATTGCGTTACTCTGTTCTTAGTCTTTGGCGTTTTCACTTCTATGGCGACAAAGCGACCTTCTCCTTTTATAAACCCTATAATATCTGATGTTCCACATGGAGCTCCACGGAATAAAGTTCCATGATCACTCATAACTTGACCTGAGTTTATTCTTATAGCGTAGACCCCTTGACGATTTAGGAACCCTAATATCATGTTAACTATTTGTGACTCTTTCATTAAGTTATATTAGTGATATTTAGAATGACAATGGCGACAAAGAGCTATTAAGTTTTCAGCTTCATCGGTTCCTCCTTGTGATCTTTTTATTACGTGATGGATATCCGTTGCAGTTCTATAACACTCCTCACATTCTATCCATTCTTGTCCTGTTAAACCTTTATGTTTTAAATAATTTTTAATGTATTTTTTCATATTAGTTTCCCTCATGGAATATGCCTTGGTTTATCTTAGATCTCTTTAAGGACATATGGCTTCTGGCTAGTTCATATCTGGCCTTAGCTGCCTCGTACAATGCCCTGCACTTGATTTGATTCTTCCTTGCTTCTGCTCTAGCTTTATAAATTTCCTTGACATAATCTTGATATACGATTGTTGTTCTTGCTTTACGTTCTAATTCTGATTCAGATAATTTGGTTTTATTTTGTAATGCTATATTAGTTTTTAAATCAGCTAACTTATTCTCTCTTAGTTCTTTCGTAAGATCTTTTAATTGTTCCCAATCACATTCAGCATTAGCCCAGTTAGTTCCTGCTATTCGTATATCTTGAATGATTTGTTCTATTTTAGAATCACCAGTAGCGTTACCATTCGTAACAGTATTCATGAGTTATATTATTATTATAAGTAAGTTTAACATCTATTATTTCATCCATTTTAAGTATTCGGTTTTTCATTAGTTTTAATAATTTCTTTGTAGGTTTTTTTGAAGTTGTTATTGTAAATTGTTTTTCATAGGCAATATTGGCTGTTTCTGGTAAAAGATCGCAGCCTTTTATAAAGTTATTTATTTTACAATTTGTTGTTAAACAATTTGCTATTATTTTATATGTTTTATTCATGATTAATTATATAATGTTATAAATTGTTTATAAGCTAGATCGATTAAAGCTTTGTGTTCTTCTAAACATTTCTTAGTAAACCTAGAGTTTTCCCTTCTTTGATTATCTATTGCTGATTTGAGTATATCTAATTCTATCTTTAAATGTTTAGCGTAGAACTTCTGTTTATCCTGAATTTCTGTTTTTGTTAATAAAGTTTTCAAATTATTTTTATTAAGAAATAAATTGTTTAATTTTACGATTTATGTTAGTGGCAAAATCATGACAAGGCCGACACAATTCTATAAAAGAAAATGGTAAGCTATGATCAGGGTGATGGCACTGCGTTGGCGATGTGTTGCAACACTCACATATATTTTTCTTTTTTATTTTGTTTAATTTAATAGCATTTCCTAATTTATATTTTGCTTTATATTTTTTTGGATTATTTTTTACATATCTCTCATTTAATTTTTTTCTTTTTATTGAAGAATTATATTTTTTTAAAATTCTTTTTCTTATATTTTTTCCATTTTCAGTTTTATAATATTCTTTTTTTTGTTTGATAGCAAGCTGAACACTTATTTAAAGCATGTATTTTTTTATCTTGTTTACATATTATACATTTAGTCATGTTTTATTAAATTAGTTTTTATTCTTTCTTTGCCACATTTATAGCAGTGACAATTAGTAATAATAATTTCGTGAGTGCCTAAATCATAATCACGAGTGAATGAATCTTTCCAATCATGTAGCCCTAGTTTGCAGAATATATTTTTCATTTTAATTTAAGTTAATAATTAAAAGGGGAGATCAGTGTCAGGTGTAGGAGGTTCAGGAAGTTTTTCTTCTTCACCTATTAACCATGGTTTCATTACTTTATATAAATCTTTAGTTAGTTGTTTAACTACTAAAGGATCTTTTGTAGTTCCTGCTAATAAAGTACAAGTATTATTGAAACACATTCCCCTAAGTATTCGTTCTTGTGTATCAATAGGTGCTGGCTTAGGTGTTGGTGTTTTATATTTTGGTGTTGATATGTTCTGTGGTTGAGTTTGTATATCTCCTTGTGGTAAGTATTGATACCCTGGCCCTTTAGCTCCCTTAAACTTCTTAATAAAGAATGTAGCTGGTGCTTGTGTGATACCAAGTTTATCAAGTTGTGCTTTCATATTAGAACTCATAGTCCACATCTTAGTTTGTCCGTTAACATTAACTTCAGCGTCCCATTGGTCACCGAATTGTCCTTGTACGGGTGTTGGATTGTATTTAACTAGATCTATTTGTGTTGGTGTATCGTATTGTAGATCTGATACTTTGAAATAAACTGACATGATAATTTAATTAAGTGATAAATTTATTCTCTTATTAAAACATATTTGTATCCTTTGTCGTTTTTTTGCTTTGTTAATCCTTCAGTAACTTCACCTTTTTTATTTATTTTAATAACTTTATTAGCTTCTTGTTTTATAACTTTGCTGTTAGTTATTATATCTTTTGTATATACAGGATATTTATCAGGTAAGATTATTTCTCCTGTATCACGCCACTCTATTAATCCATTACCGTCATTATAGGTTAATACTGATTTTGAAGTTGGGGCTGGTGGTATACCAGTTTTTTCTATGATTTTTTCAAGTAAGTTTTTTAAATCTTTTGATTCTTTTTCAAGTTCTAAAATAATTTTTTTATGTTTTGATTTTAATATAAACATAATAATATAAGGGTTAAATTATAAATCGATACCTCTACATAATTCATCTATATAATCTATCTCAGCACTCCATCTAGCTTCATCTGAATAACAAGCTGTATGGTCAGGTGCTTCTTCTTCGATCTCTTTCATATCATCAGGACTATAAATAGGTTTAACTATTTTATCCTGTGCTTGAATTATGTTTTCAAGCAATTTAAATTGTTTGTTGAATTTGTTTGGTTTCATGGTAATAAAATTAAGAAATAAGAAATATATATTAAGGT
Source organism: uncultured Gammaproteobacteria bacterium (assembly GCA_964459725.1). Lineage (GTDB taxonomy): Bacteria > Patescibacteriota > Patescibacteriia > Patescibacteriales > UBA12075 > CAYWNT01. Next base: position 18,145 of record CAYWNT010000013.1, on the reverse strand, counting down.
TGTATTAGTTCATCTATCTTATCATCAAGATAATTTTCTAACATTCTATTATAGTGTGGATTAATTCTACCTGTACGTTTAATCCTATACATAGAATCTTGAGGGATATCTAGGTCTTTAGCCATACGATACCAGCTAATTTCTAAAGCTTCTTTTTTTTCCAGAATGGATTTGTGGATTTGCATATTATTTTTATTAATAAAATATTATAATTTAATTGAATTAATATTATTTAATATTAATTTATAATTATTAGCTTCTTCAACTAAAAAATATTCTCTTTCATTTATTAATTTATTAGATATTTGCAAAAGTTTTTTTAATGGAATTTGGTCTACAGGAATAATTTTTTCTTGTATTATTTCTCCTTTCCATAAAGAATATATTCTCTTGTTTTTTAAATTGGGTGTATTTAATTCTTTATAACTAATTAGTTCTTTAATATATAATGTTTTTTGAATAAGGTTACTTGATGCTAGATTATTTTGAATATAATCATAATTATTATAATATAAATATTGTATTTCTTGCATTAATGGTCTTCCTTCTTTATCAGAAGGAACCATCATTATTGCTTTAGTGTTACTATATAAATCAAATATTACAGGGATTTGATTATCTTTAATAAAATTATCATTAATAAAATAATCTATTAAAGCATCTCTTTTTATATTTTTTGTTATAATATCGCAATAAGTATCCATTTTTTTTTATTAATAAATTAAAATATCTCGATTTCTTTTAAAATAATTTTTAATTGTTTTTCCAATAAAGAAACATTTTTTTTAGATAAAACAATTTCTTCTAAAAGATCTTTTACTTTTACCTTAATCTCTTTTTCTTTTTCTAGTCTTAATTCTTTTTTTGCTGAATTAAGGATTTTTTTTGAAAGATTGATTTTTTCTTTTAATTTTTTCATAGCACTTAAGTTAAATAATAAATTAAAAAAATATATAAAATTAAATTATTAAGAATTAGCCCACTCTAAATTTTCTTTATATATTGGAAGTAATACCTGCTTCTTTTGAACTTATCTTTGTAATCTTTGAACCAAATTTTGACGTGTAAGCTTTCATGATTAAAAAATTAAGAAATATTTATTGTCTAACTCCAGCATAGCAAACCAAAACATACTTGTCAATAGTAAATTAAACTTTTTGTTGACATGAATATTAATTAATATATAATAAGATTGCACCAAGTATTATTAAGTTAATGCTTGGCGTTATAATACCATAGAAAATAGCCCGTAGAAATGCGGGCTGTTTTGTTATATTAGCAAAAACCCCATGAACACACGGCCTGGGGTGATTGCTATTTCTTAACGGTGTCCCATGAAAAAAACACCATTTATAATATAAAGCTTGTTAAAAGATCTGTCAAGAAAAAAGTATTTAGGTATTGACTTTTATATTTTGGTATGATATAGTGGAGATACAAAAATATTTTAATCGTCACACAATGAATTTTTCATTATCACCAATGAGCGGCAATCAACAACTTTCAGAAAACTGTGACGGTTTTTATTTTTGTGCGTTGATTGTCGCTTTTTGTAATTAATTAATTATGGATAACGGATGGATAAAACTTCACAGAGATCTTTTAGATAATGCTATAATTGAAAAACCTGAATATGCATGGCTTTGGTGTGTTTTACTTTTAAAAGCTAATCATAAAACAAAAACATTTATATGGAATAATAATAAAACTGAATGCAAAGAAGGACAACTGTTGACAAGTAGGAAAAAACTTGCTGAAATAACATGTTTTTCAGAGAGTAAAATTGAAAGAATTTTAAAATACCTCGAAATCGAACAGCAAATCGAACAACAAACAACCACTAAATATCGGCTTATAACAATAATTAATTGGGAAAAATACCAAGGCAACGGACAGCAAAACGGACAACAAGTGAACAACAAACGAACAACAAACGGACACAAACAAGAATGTAAAGAATTAAAGAATAAAGAAAAAATATATAAAAAAGAAAAAGCTTTGGAAAAGAAAAGCTTTGGTGAGTTTGTATTGTTAACAGGTGATCAATATCAAAAGCTAATAACTAAGTTTGGTAAAAAATTGATAGATGAATATATTGATAAGCTTAATTTGTATATAGGAACTAAGGGAAGAAAATATAAAAGTCATTATCATGTAATTCAAAGCTGGTTAAAAAAAGAAGAGGTAGATTTTTATAAAGAAATAAAATCTTTAGGAGCAATTAGTTTTTCAGAAAAACATGCTGATAAGTTTGCTAATGAAGAGGAATGTGATAAATTTATAAATAAATTTCTTAATTAATAATCATGACTAAAAAATTTTTACAACATTTCGTTAGTCCAATCTTTCAAACATTCAAGGATAATCAAAAAGCTAATGGTTATGCAAAGGTGTTTGATGTAAAAGATGAAGCTGAATTTGAGAAACTAAATAAAGCTGGATGTGGAATATATTTTACACCGAATGGATTTAAAGGAGGAAGAAAGATAGATAATCTTGTTAAGCTTAATGCAGTATATGCTGATTTAGATTTAGCAAAAGAAGGCAATGGTTCTGTAACAATTGAAGAGAAAAAACCTTTAGTTAAAGCTTTAAGGGATAAGTTTGATCCTAATTTTATTATTGATACAAAAAATGGTATTCAACCTATATGGCTTATTGATGAAGATAAAATAGATAAAGAAGTTCAAGATAAATATCGTAATGTGATTAATGGTATAATTGAATGGAGTAAAACAAAAGGAGCTATGGGAGATAAGGTAAAAGATGTTACAAGGGTTTTGAGATTGCCTGGATATTATCATATGAAGAATAAACCGTATCTTTGTAAAGTTTTTACTGCTCATGATAGAAAAGTTAAGCTTGATGATTTGAAAGAAAAGTTCCCGTATGAAGAAGATAGAATAGAAATAAAGTATAATAATAATTTTAAGAGAGGGCTTGTTTTACATGAGATTGATATGATAAATTTTCAGGAATTAGTTGTTAGAGCTTTTGCTAATGTAGGGAGAACAGCTAGTTTTGATAAACAAAATAGATTAATACTTGATGGTAGATTAACTGGTACTTTTCAAGGAAAGAATGGTGATAGAAATTATTTAGCTAGTACAAGTCATGAACCGTTTAATGGTAATAGAATAACAGTTGTTGCAGATATTCTTGGATGTACGAACAAAGAAGCTTTTTCATGGATTAAAGAAGAGTATGGATTGAAAGAAGATAAGTTAAAAACAAAGAAGCTTGTTAAAGAAATTAAAGAAGTAAAACCTAAAGCTTTAGATAATTATTATACATGGGGAACCGATGAGCTTACTTGGAATTTTGCACCGATAAAACGTGATACATATACTGTTTTGGTTGGAGAAACAGGTGATGGTAAAACAACTTTTAGTTATGATATGGCGATAAAGAATGCAGCTAGAGGACATAAAGTGTTGTATATTAGTTTAGAGATGAACACTCAGGAGATATATGAGAATATAGCAAGAAGTTATTCTAAGATAACAATCAAGGAAGAAGTAACAAAAAAAATACCTGAAAGTAAAAAAGAATTATATAATAAAAAAATGGAAGAATTAAATAATATAAAAAATTTAAAAACAAAGGGGATTAGGGGAAATGTTGAGATTAATTGGGATTATGTGAAAACAATCCTTGATGAAGAAAAGGAATTAGATTTAGTTTTTATAGATAATCTTGATTTGATTATTGGAAATGATGGAGAGAAAGATTATGATAGGCAGAGAAGAATAAGTAGAGAGATATTAGCTTATACAGCACAAAGGCAAGTGCCAATATTTTTATTACATCATTACAAAAAGAGAGGTAAAAGTGGTGACTTAAGAACACTTGATGATATTAGTGGATCAGCAAAAATAACACATGATGCACATAGAATTGTTATGTTGTTTAGAAAAAAATTAGAAGAAGCAAGTATGAAAGATAAAGCAAGTTTAAAGCTTTTTTTGATGAAGGCTAGAGGATACAATCAGTGTATTAAAACAATTTATTTTGATAAAGGAAGTTTTTATGATGAGTTTGTTGAAAGAAAAAAGAATGAGGATTTTTGGTGGAATATAAAATAATATTATTTAATTTTTTAATATGAAAGTAAAACTACAGTTTTCGCAGAAGAAACATCTTAGGGGTTATAATATAACAACTCTTGAGAGGATAAAAGCGATGGAGGATAATGGTAAATATATTAAATTTGCTCCACATAACAAGAATATGATTGAGCATTTAGAGAAAGTAGAAATTGATTTACCAAATTATGTGGATATAGATTCTAAATTTTAATTCTTAATTATACAACTATGAAATTCAAATTACTTTGTAAACAATGCGGGTATTCAAGGGTTAGCTCAACTGATAGTATGGTTGATTGTTCTAAATGTGAAGGATTATTAGATGTAGTAAACATCTGGGTAGAGACAGAAGATGAAGCGCCTAGGGTAGAAGAGTTACAAGGATTGTATGGAATAGAATAAAAAAACACTTGCAATTTTTACTAACCTGTGCTAGAATGTTAAGTGAATTAGGTTTTTGTTTTGGTCTTTGAATACTATATCGGGCGTTAAGCCATAAACAACTGGGCTTTAAACAAACCCTGCGGCAAGCATTTGGTTCAGACTGACTGTTAAGCTAGTAGGTGAGTTGTTGGGTCACGGGGCCGAACGCCCCGTTTAGTATTCAAAATTAAATAGCCTGAGATGTTCTAAGGTACATTTAAGAAGTTTATATATAGAAGTGGCACTTGACATCATTTCTAAAACAAACACCTCGAGGATCGCAATATTTTAACTCATAAAAATATTTAATAACAAATAAACTATGTTTGAATGTGAAGAATGTGGAAAGATATGTAAGTCTAAGCTAGGATTGGCTGGACATATGCGAGTACACACGAAGGAGGGAAACCCTGGAGGAGCAAAGCTTGGAGTTAAGAAAGGGTATCAAGGTAAGCGACCTATCCCTGCACAACCTGTTAAGGTTGGTTTTGAGGTAGGAGATAAGGTACAACACAAGATCTTAGGTGATAAGTTTGTAGTTGTTGGGATCAATGATCTTGGGTTGATAGGACGCAAGGTAAATAATCGTGATCCTTTAAAACTTTATCGGCCTACTGAGCTGATAAAAATAAACTAATAACTTAATTTTTTCATTATGGCAAAAGAACCAAACACACTTGAGTTAATTGATCTCAAGTTAAACTATTTAATTTCTGAAACTTCGAAGTACAAAGATACTATTGCTAAGGATAAGGACGGGAAAGAGATAGCGATCAAGCAATTTTATCCAGGAGAAGCTTTATTTAATATGTATGTTAATAGGCTTAATGAATTAAATAAACCTAAGGAGGAAAAGAAAGAAGAAAAAAAGAAAGAGGAACCTAAAAAGAAATAAACTATGAAAATATTAATTGGTATACCGAGTGGGAGTGGCTATATCCACAGTAAAGTAACAGCACGAATAGCTAATGTAGTTAAGGAAACGGTAAAGGCAGGATATGATATAGAGATAGCAGTGGTTAACAGGAGTTTAATTGATCAAGCAAGGAATGAATTATTCAATGCTGCTATCCAAGTAGAAGCTGATTATATATTTTTTATTGATGATGATACTATTGTTCCTAAGGATTCGATAATTAAAATGATTGAACGAGATAAAGATATGGTAACAGGAGTTGTACCATACAGGAACGGAACTAACACATTAATCCTAAGAGATTTAGAAGGTAATCCTATTCAAAAACCTGAGAAGTTTGAACAGATAGGAGTTAGTGGAATGGGATGTATGTTAATTAAGAAAGAAGTTATAGAAGATTTATTTAATATTTACGGAGGAAGACCATTTGCATTTGGAACTTTAAGAGAGAAAGATAAAATAA
>CAYWNT010000013.1:0-12155 GCA_964459725.1 uncultured Gammaproteobacteria bacterium | reverse complement strand
AAAATAAATATGAGTTATGGCTTGATCCTAATGTAAGTGCTATCCATATAGGAGGAGAATACTGTTATCAATATGATCCTAAGGAAGGAGTTGTACAAGGTAAACTTAAATAATATGCCTACAATGAAGCAAAGGAAGTCATTAAAGAATTTGTCGGAAAATGTCGGAAGTATTGGAAAGGCAATGAAGAAGGCAGGATATAGTGAATCAACATGTAAAACTCCTCAAAGATTAACAGAATCAAAAGGTTGGAAAGAATTATTGGATGAGAATTTATCTGAATTAAGTTTAACACAAGAGCATAAGAAGGTTTTATTACAGGATAAAGATCTAGGAAATAAGATGAAAGCTGTTGATATAGGATATAAATTAAGAAAGAAATACGATGATAAAGGTGATATAAACATAAATTTAATTGGTAAGATATATGATCCAATACGAGCTAAACGAAGAAAAGTTGATGAAGCTGATAAAGTTTTATCCACATCGGAATCAGTGGAATATCCTGGTTGGATTGAAGAGGTACACAGCGATAACAGCGGGTAGAAGATTCGGTAAAACTATTTTAGCTTCTTATATAGCCTTGAAGTATTTGTTGTTAGAGAATAAAACTGTATGGATTGTGGCACCAACTTATGATCTAGCTAAGAAAACATGGAGTTATATTTATGGTTGGGTGTTAAGGGATTTCCCCATGTTTAAGATAAATCAATCAACCTTAAGTATTCAGAATCTAGATTTAAGATCTAAATTAGAGCTTAAAACAGCAGAGAATCCTGCTAGTTGTATAGGAGAAGGAGTTGATCTTTTAATTATTGACGAGGCTAGCAGGATAAAGAAACCTGTATGGCAGGAAGCTTTATTCCCTACGCTATCAGATAAGCAAGGAAGTTGTATAATGATCTCAACACCTTTTGGCAAGAATTGGTTCTATGAGCTTTACCTTAAGGGATTAGATAAAGATCAAGAAGATTATGTTAGTTTTAGTTTTGAGACAAAAGATAACTTAGCTCTTAAACATTTAGTTGAAGAACAAGAGAAAGCAAAGAAAGCTTTACCTGAAGCTGCTTATAGGCAAGAGTATGAAGCTAAGTTCCTTGAAGATGCTGGTCAAGTATTCAGGAAGATTAACCGCTGTATTAAAGGAAAGTTTGAGGATTATGATGAGAGCCATGATTATGTTATGGGCGTTGATCTAGCTAAGTATGAAGATTATACCGTGCTTACAGTTCTAGATTTAACCAGTTTTCATGTAGTACAACACGAAAGATTCAACAAGATTGATTGGGAATATCAGAGAACAAGAATTAAAACAATGGCAGATAAGTTTCATTGCCCTATGGTAGTTGATGCGACTGGTGTTGGTGATCCTATAGCTGAAAGCTTAGAGCGTGATGGATATGTGGTTGAACAGTTTAAGTATACAAACCAAACTAAGAAACATTTAATAGAGAATCTTGCTTTAAAGATCGAGAGGAATGAAATAACTTTTCCTGATATACCTGAGCTTATAAACGAATTAGAAAGTTTTGGATATGAATATACTCCTAGTGGTAATGTAAGATATAACGCTCCTGAAGGATTACATGATGATTGTGTTAACAGTTTGGCTCTAGCAGTTCATGGTGCAGGGCACTATTTGTATGATGATCATCCCATTAAACCTAGGTATCCTCAAGGATCATTCGGATATATCATGCAAGAAGAAACACTGAAAAGTGAACAAAAAGATCTTGAACATTTTATATAATTCATTTACACTTCCGATGAGGGAGTAAAATAATAATAAAAATATGCAATTAAGTTTTAAAATTTGTTTTGATTTTAAATGTTCCAGAAATAAAATTAAAAACAATAAATATGTTTGGGAATATATTAATCAGTTTAAAAAAGAATGTATGTTTTGTGGAAGTAAGGATTATTTAGAAATTCATCATAAAGATAAAAATAATGAAAATAACAGGATAGATAATTTAGTTTTTGTTTGTCATAGTTGTCATGAAAAAGTTCATGGTAGAAAAATTCCTAATTTAAAAAAAATATATGCAAAAAAGATTATTAACAAAAAAAGAAGCGAGTAGAATTTTCGGGTTTACTCGACAAACTATTCATAATTGGATTAATCGTAGTTTGATTCCATTATATATCATTGGTCCTAAAAAAAGGACTTATGTTTGTTTTAACGATTTAGAAGAGTTTATAAAGAAGAGAGGTTCTGATTATGTGGTTAATAATTTCGGTGATGTTATTAAAAAATTATCAAATGAATAATGAAAAAACTAAATGATTATTATCAGGAATGTTCTAAAGAATGGGGGCAGCAAGCTGGGCATATAGCAGTTAGTAGAATGTTAAATGATTTAGCTGTGAAGATTGAGAAATTAGAAGAAAAAATCTCTTTACTTAAACTTTAAACTAGTGTATCCTTATATATAGGATGAAGACACTTTATAATTTTATAATGTTATAAATGGCTTTATTCTCTAAAACAAAGGAAAAGAAACAGAACAAAGATCTTCTTGAGAAACTTAAGAAGAAGCGTGATCTGGCTATTAAGTTTAGGAAAAATACTGATTGGGATGGTAGATATATTACTGGTATGAATTATTATCAGTTTGGTGTGGCAGAAAATTTAGTTGATCAAACTTTAAAGAAACGTAAAAGGCGTAAAGCTAATTACGTTTTTTCTAACATTGAAAGTATGGTTCCTAAGATCTTTGATAGATTGCCTAGCTTTCAAGTATTACCTAGAGGGAAAGAAGATAATGAAAAAGCTCCTATAGTTGAAGAAGTATTAAGATATAAGTTTCAACGTTTAGGAATTGAACAATTATTTGAAGATGTTATTAGGGATATGTTAATTAAGAGTTTAGGTGTGATGAAGGTTACCTGGGAAACTAGATTAAAAAAAGATAATAAAGCTAAGGAAGAGGATAAGATCCAAGCAGTGATTAAAGATGATATTCTTGTTGAGGTTATTGATCCATGGCATTTATGGATAACTGCTGGTGATAGAAGATTTGATGAAGCTGAAGGAGTATTCGAGAAAATGCTGGTACATCCTAATGAAGCTGAAATTAAATACGGTAAAAAGTTTGAAGCTGATCATTCAGTTATCGATTCTAAACAAGATGATCCTGAAGATGTTTTGAAAGATGAAGTTGGTAGAGTGAGTATATGGCAGTATCACGGGATACTTGATGGTGATAAAAAAGTTTATACTTTTACTGATAAAGAATTGCTTTCTACTGATGAGTTTTCTGAGCATGGTAGATTCCCTTATATTATTCTACCTAATTATAGGCAATCACATGAATTTTATCCATGGAGTGAGGTTTATCAGATAGAACCATTACAACAAGAGCTAATTGAGATTGATAATCAATCAAGTGAATTTAGGAAACGAGCGATTAATCCTAAGAAAGTTGTTAAGAAAGGATCTATCGATGAGATTAATATGGCTAGATTAAAAGATCCAAGGATAAATGTTATCGAAACAAATGATATTAACGGTATACAATGGGAAAGTCCTAGCTTGATTGGTCAAGATATTTATAATATGCGAGCGATAAAGAAAGAAGATATAGGGTTAATGACAGGACAGAATGAGTTGTCAAGGGGTGGAACTGAACGAACAGTAAAAACAGCTACAGGACAACAGATATTATTTGATGCAGCACAAGGAAGGATTCGTCAAAAGGTTAGGATTCTTGAGGCTGCTATAAAAGAATTGTTGGTACAAATCCAAGGATTATTAGCTGAGAATCTTGATAAAGAAGAAGTTGTTAAGATAACGGAGAACGAAGAAGATCCGTTTGTTAATTATACTAAAGAAGATATACAAGGAAACTTTGATTATATGATTGATATGGTAGAAACAATGCCTATCTTAAGGGAGAAACGTGGGCAATTAGCTTTACAAGCATTCCAATTATTTGCTAATGATCCAGATTTTGATCAAAGATTATTGAAACAGAAAGTTATTAAGTTAGCGTTTCAGGATATTAACGCAGAAGAATTAATGAAACCTGAAGAACAACAAGAAGAATTACCTATTGAACAACAACCTATAGGGGGTGAACAATTACCTCCATTACCACAAGCTCCACCAGCAGGAGGAGCAGATGTTCTTTCACAATTAGGTCTGTAAGGCTCTTATCTTGGTTTTCGATTTCCGTCTTTCATAGGAAAAGATTAAGGGATTTCTTGGCTTTTCGATGTCTTCATCCAACACGGGAAGCCAAGGTTAGGGCTTTACTTCTTAGAAATTTTATTATTTAATTTTTTTATTATGACAGAATCTACTACAGATTCAGTTCAAACTTCTGAAGTCTCAGGAGAACAAACACCAATGGTTACTGATGAAACTGTTACGAATGGTAACGCTACTGGTGATTCTCAGGAACAAACTAAAGAAGAAGGTGCTGAACAAGCTGATAGTGAGAGTTCAGAGACGGTCTCTCCCGAACTATCAAAGATAAATCCTGACGATTTATCTGATGAATTGAAAGCTGTTTACAAGAACATGCAAGCAGCATTCACAAAAGACCGACAAGGTTTTAAGGAATTAGAAAAGAAAGCTAATCTGTATGAACAGTTGCAGCAAGAACAATTGGTTAAATCCAAATTCCCAGAGCAACCACAGAAAACAGCTCCTGAAACTACTGATTATTTAACAGAAGCTTTAGGTGTTGACGCTAAATCACTTGATGACAATCAACGTGCTCAGGTTGAACAGTTGGCTAAGATTGTTGATGCGGCAGTAAATAAACGTGTAGCTGAAAATATTCAGCCAATACAACACGATTTATTGATGCGAGATTATCAACAAGAACTAGCTGGTGTTAGAGAAAAGTATGCTGATTTTAATGATTATCATAGTGATGTTAAAGATTTAGTTGCCCAGAATCCACAGATGTCGTATGAACAAGCTTATATGGTAGCCTCATTCGAGAATCAGGGGAAGAAGGGACGTACAGAAGCGCTTAAGAATCTTGAAAATAAAGAACAAAGAAGTACACCTAAAACTACGAAGACAGCTAAGGAAGGTGAGAATCCTAAAGGGTTCGATAACATCTTCAAGTGGGCTGTCAAGCAACATAATAATTCTTAATATTAATTAATTATGGCTGGAAATACAAATTATACAATTGATCTTGCTACAACTACATACAAGAAGTATGCAGAAAAAGAATTAAGAGATAATATTTTTACTTCTAATGCGTTATTATTCATGATGCAGAAAGGAGGTAATATTGTACCTTATGATGGTGGTGAGACAATCTTAGAACCAGTGATGTTTGCAGAAAAAACTGGGGCTGCTGCTTTCAGCGGTTATGATCTATTAAACACTTCTGCTAACCAAATTTCTACTAATGCTGAGTTTACTTCAAGACAATATTCTGCTCCTATAGTAATTAGTGGAAGAGAGAAAGCTGCTAATATGGGCGAAGTAGCTGTTATTAACATGCTTAAATCTCGAATGATGAATGCTGAAGAAACTCTTAAAGGGTTACTTAACTCTCATCTTTACAACACTGCTGTTGGTGGATCTGATAGTAAATCTTTAGATGGTATCGGTATCGCTATTGATAGTGCTGGAACTTATGGTAACATTAATCCTACTAACGAAACTTGGTGGGTTGCAACTGAAGCTGCTTATAGTTCTGCTTTAGTTGATGAAATGGATACACAATATTTCACAGTTTCTAAAGGATCAACTGATAAACCTGATTTAGGTATTACAACTCAAACAGTTTACGAAAAACTATTACACGAAATCGATCCTACGCTAAGACTTAGTTCAACTACTCTTGGTGATGTAGGCTTTGAATCAATCAAGTTTAGAGGAATGGACGTAGTTTATGATGAAGACGCAACTTCTGGAGTATTCTATTTTATTAATACTAAATACTTCAAACTACGACATCACAAAGATTTCAATTTCAAGGTAACTGGATTTCAACAACCGGTTAACCAAGATGCTGACGTAGCTCATATTTTATGGTATGGTGCATTAACCTGTTCTGCACGTCTTAGACAAGCTAAGTTAACAGGTATATCTTAATATTATTTAACTTATTTATATTATGGCTATTACAAGAAAACTTGATGATTATAATGTAGCTGTACGTCGTGGAGCATCGTTAGGTAATATTGAAATAGATGATCTTGATCAGATAAATGATTCTAATGGAAACGAAATATTAGAGTTTGATCAAGTCGCTAGTGCCGTTAACCATATCGGTGTTGTCAACGCGGCAACAGGTAATAATCCTCAAATACAAGCAAAGGGTGAATCCGATACAGGTATCACTTTTGCAACTGATGACGATGAAGAGATTTTAATTCTTAATGGAACAGCGGGAGCAGTGAATGAAGTTACTATTACTTCAGCTGCGGCTAATGCTGCACCTTCAATCGCTGCTACTGGTGGTGATACTAATATCGATCTTACGCTTACTGCAAAAGGAACAGGTGGGATATTGTATAGGGATAAAACTGAAACAGTAGCTGCTACTAATTCTATTAATGCTTCTGAATCTGGTTCTGTATTCTTCTTGAATCATTCAACAGAGTTTGCTTCAACGCTTCCTGCTGAAGCTGCTGGTCTTCATTTTACTTTTATAGTGACTGCTGCTCCATCTGGTGCGAGTTATACAATCGTACCTGATGCTGGTACTACTATCCATGGACATTCAGTATCATCTGCTGACGCTGGTGGTTCTGCTGATTCCACTGCTGGTACAGGAGTAGGAACAATTACATTTGTAGATGGGCAAGCTGCTGTAGGTGACATGGTTCAAATTTGGTGTGATGGAACTAACTGGTTTGCTTTAGCAACAATGGGGGATGAAGACGCGATTACATTTAGTTAATTTTAAGTCCTTTTAGGACAATTTATTATTTAATTTCAATTTATTATGGCAATATTAACAGGATACGCAGGAGCGTTTGATGGAGATACATCAACTATTGATACTTCTGCACAACATGTAGTAGGAACTAGAGCTTTAGATAGGGATGGTAACGAATATATGTATATGAGAGGTGTAGCTTCTGGTGCTGCTGGCGTATGGGTAAGCTTTGATGAAGATCATGTAACTACTCTTCTAGCTGCTAATGCAGTTGGTCGTGTAGGAATCATGATGGCAACTCTCGATGCAACTACTGATTTTGGTTGGTTTCAAATCTATGGTAAAAATACCATTGCTTCAACTGATACAGTAGCTGCTGATGCACAGCTTTATATTGATGGTACAGCTGGTCGTGCTGATGATGCTGATGTAGCTGGTGATGCAATTATTGGTGCAATTTCTCGATCTTCTGATACAAGTAACGTTGCTACAGTGGAAATTAATTATCCATTTGTATGTGATGCAGCTCTTGACTAATCTTGACAGTTTTTAGGTGGTTTCTGTTTAATAAAAAACCACCTTCTAAAATTATTAATTTATCTTTATGTTTCAATTTAATGCTAATACTTCTAATTGTAGGAAGGAATCAATGAAATCGAAGGAGACAAAATACTTAAAAGGAATCTTTGGAGAGAACTGGAGAGAAGGAGCGAGAAGAGATAAGACAGTAGATCGTGTAACTGAAAGTGATTTAAACCGTACAAGAGAGCGAAGATCTATGGAGTCTGAACAAAAAACTAGATCAATAATGAAGGATAGTATAATTGAAATGAATAAACGAGGAGCTATATCTGGGCAGAAACGTGATCGATTGATCAACATTGCTGAGCAGATATAATTCAATGTCGAGGTGGTGTGCATGGTATGGTCGCCACCAAAACTAAATATTTAAAATTTAACCTTATAATAAAATGGCTTTACCTAGCGGTCGAAGTGACCGAGAATATAAAAAATTCGTTGAAGATGCAGCAGGAGGTGTTGCGATAAGAGTAGTTGCAACTGATGCTTCTGGTGCTGATATGTTAAAAGTAGAAGATACCGCTCATGCAAGTGGTGATACTGGTATCCAAATGTTAGCAGTTAGAAATGATACCTTAGCCGCTTTAGCTGGGACAGATGGTGATTATGCTCCTATTCAAGTAAATGCTAGTGGTGCTTTATTTGTTGATTCAAGCTCCAGTGATGCTACACATGATAGTGCTGTTATAGCTACTGGGCCACAAGTAATGGCAGAAGCTAAAACATTTGATGGGTCTGATTTACCTAATGCTGTGGCTGAAGGTGATGCTGTAAGAAATGCTGGTACTTTACGAGGTGTACAATATACGATGCCTGTAAATCAAACTGGTAGTGCTTCTCCTGTAGTTTCACATGATACCGCTATTGCTGGTGGTAAAGGGAATGCAATTATGATGGCAGGTGCTGAAGCTAAAGCACTTGATGGTTCAGTGTTACCAAATGCTGTTGCTGAAGGAGATGGTGTTCGTATAGCAGCTTCTTTGCAGGGTGTACAATTTACAACACTTGTTAATGATAATGGTGCAGCAAGTCCAATAGCAGATCATGATGAAGCAATAGGCAGTGGAAATGGAACAGCAGTTGTAATACAAGGTGCTGAAGCAAAAGATTTTGATGGAGGAGCTTTACCTAATAATGTTGCTCAGGGAGATGCAATTAGATTAGCAGCATCTGAATACGGTGTTCAGTATACAATGCTTACAAGTGAGTTAGGGGATTCATCTCCTATTATTCCACACGATACAGCGATTGGAACAGGATTAGGAGTATCATTAATGATGGCAGGGGGGGAAGCTAAAGATTTCGATGGAAGCGCATTGCCTAACGCGGTAGCAGAAGGGGATGCTATTAGATTGGCTTCAACATTGAGTGGTATTCAATATAATATGTTAGTAAATGAAGATGGTTCTAAAGAATTAGCATTAGCTGAAGATGCTGCACATACTTCAGGAGATTTAGGTATACAATCATTAGCTGTTCGTAATGATACCTTGGCAACATTGGCTGATACTGATGGTGATTATGCTCCCTTACAGGTTGATGCTAGTGGCGCATTGTATACATTAGATTCTAATTCAGCAGCTATTAAAACAGCAGTTGAAATAATGGACGATTGGGATGCTGTACATGATTCAGCAGTGGGTTCTGATGGTCCACAAATAATGGCTGAGGCCAAGGATTTTGATGGAAGTTCTTTGCCAAATGCAGTAGCGGAAGGTGATGCTACTAGAATAGCTTCTTCGTTAAATGGTGTACAATATGTTATGCTGGTTAATGAAGATGGTGCTAGATCGCCTTTATCAACAGACGATTCAGCTCTTATAGCTAGCCCAGAAATGTTAAATGTAGGTGGTGAATATAGAGCAGCTGATACAACTTATGCTGATGGTGATGCGACAATCTTACAATCTGATAAAAATGGATATTTAAAAACAGCAGGAAAAGCTTACGATTCAGTAAGTGATTCAGATAAAACTACTAGACAAAACCCTGAATATGGACAACATGTAGAAGAAACTTTAGCTGATGTAACCAATGAAACAAGTGCAACTAATTATTATTATCTTGATATGGACGGATATAGATATTTCAGTATAGATATTGATACTTCAGG
Organism: uncultured Gammaproteobacteria bacterium; assembly: GCA_964459725.1. Lineage (GTDB taxonomy): Bacteria > Patescibacteriota > Patescibacteriia > Patescibacteriales > UBA12075 > CAYWNT01. The sequence goes on along the minus strand of CAYWNT010000013.1, from coordinate 2,606 downwards.
AGCAACTCCTGTTGATACTTTAACTATGACAATTGAGGCTGGTAATCAAGATGATGGTACTGCACAAGCAAGTATATTTTATACAGATGTAACTAATTCATGGTTTAATGTTGCTAGTGTTGTTGATGCTGATGTTAGATGGGAAAAGGATACACCTGTTATCGCTAAATATGTCAGAATCAAAACAGTTACCGCTGGAGGTAATAATGATGCTGATTATAAGATTTACGCTAAGCGTATGGCTTAATTATTAATACTTAATTTATTTATTATGGCAAACTATAGAACATCCAGTGATGGCTGGGATGGATTACTAGAATTTAGTGCAACAAAAGCACAAACATATTCAAATGATACTGGAACATTAACTTTATTTACAGTGACAGGAGATGTGGTAGTAAAAGTAATTCCAATTTGTAAAACCAACTTAACATCAGCAGGTGCATGTAACGTGGAACTTGGTGTAAGTGGTGATGTTAATGCGATGATCGCTGCAACTGATGTAACAACTATTGATGCTAATGAGATATGGCATGATGCAAGTCCTGATTCAAATATTGAAGCATTTAGCGTTGCTAGGGAATATATTATCTCAAATGGTGATGATATTATAGAAACTTTATCAGCACAAATTGATGCAGGAGCAATAACTTATTATTGTTTTTGGACACCATTAAGTGCTGGAGCTACAGTTGTAGCAGCTTAGATTTACTTTATTAATAACTAATTTACTTTATTATGAAAAATTTATCCGCAGTCTTAACAGACAAAACGTTGGAAGATTTAATACCAGCAGAAACTACAGGTTCAGTTTCAAATTTATTAGAACCTACAAAAATAGAAATCCAGAAAATAATGGATGCTTTAAAAGCAGGTAAATCTCATAAAGAGATTAAGCAAACAATTCGTAGAAATGCTTGTGGTGCTAAACCTGGTTTCAGTTATGGCCAAATCAAAGAAATTGAATTGGCTATACAAGCTAAGGTGACTGAATTAACACCTGAACCAGAAGAAACTATTTAATAACTTTATAACTATGTCAACTTTACAACCAAAAGAAAAAGTTTTAAAAGATGAACTTACTGATGCTGAAAAGCAAGCAGTTAAAAATCTTATCGCTTCTATCGTAACAGAAGAAAAAGATTCAGCTGATGTACTAGCTGAACTTAAAAAAACTTACGATAACTATTCAGATACTGCTTTAAATGCAGTTATAACTGAATGGGCTTCTGAATAATATTGTATAATTTAAAATAATATGGTATAATATAGGCAATAATTAATAATCATTATATATGCCTAAAGCATTAAATTTAGAAGGTAAAATATTTGGAAGATTAAAAGTATTAAGGTTTAAAGGATCTGATAAACGTGGAAGAATGTGGGAATGTAAATGTGAATGTGGAAATATAATAGAAGCTTATGCTGGAGCATTGAATCATGGTGGTGCTAAAAGTTGTGGTTGTTACAAAGGAAGTAGGAAACCACCAGGAATATCGGCTTTAAATAGTATAAATTGTGAATATAAAAGATCGGCTAGGAGAAGAAATATAGAATTTACATTAAGTGAAAAAGAGTTTAAAAAATTAATAAAAGATAACTGTTATTTCTGTGGTCAATCTCCAATTAATTTAATGCGATCAAAAGGAGGAAATATGCTTTATAACGGCATAGACCGTATAGATAATTCTAAAGGATATATAATAGATAATTGTGTTACGTGTTGTAAGGTTTGTAATTTAGCAAAAGGAACAACAGATATAGAAAGTTTTAAGTCTTGGATAGTGCGAGTTTATAATCATTTAATAATATAATAATATGAGTAGTCTAAAAGGTGTTCTCAATTCGGTAATTTTTGAAGCCACGTTCGAAAATATGGATGAAATTTCTAAAGGAGGAGCAACAGTTGTTGGTAATCCTACGATTGCAAACGATGAAAGTGTTTTTACTGGTGGAATCGAATTTGATGGGACTAACGACTATCTTACTTATAATGCGGCGAGTTTGTTTAATGGTAAAACAAGTGTGTCCATAGAAATTTTCTTTAAGCCAGATTTTAATTATGATGTAGACAGTACAGTACAAATATTTTATACTACACTGAATGAAACTTATAGAATAACAAAAGCTAGTAATGCAGGAAATAATACTCTTGATCTTGAATTGGGTGATACTACTATAGCATCGATTGCATCTGCAACATATAGTGCTTATTGGAATCAGAATGCAATGAACCATATGGTTATTGCAGCTACATCGGGAAATACAGATGTTTATTTGAATAATAATCAAATCTTAACAGCGGATAACACAGCATGGACTCCTGTTGCACCTGCTACATTGACCATTGGTGCTACTGGTGCAGGTGGCAATAAATTTGACGGAACATTTTATACAACCCGCATCTACAACAAAAAACTCACAGCTGATGATGTTGCAAACTTGTATAATTCTGGCTTGGGCAAAGGAACATTATTTGGTGATTTAAGTAATGATAAGTTATTAATGCATATGCCTTGTATATCTGATTATGATGATAGTGGTACTAGACGACCTTTATTAAATCAGAACTATGACTATCCAGCTTCTTATACTCCTACAATGGG
>CAYWNT010000012.1:0-42449 GCA_964459725.1 uncultured Gammaproteobacteria bacterium | reverse complement strand
AAAATTATAAATTATGTTCAATGATAGTATAGCATTATATTGTGAGTATATCAATGTATTTTTTTTATTAACAAAAAAGAGACTCTTTGTAAAGAATCTCTTTCTTTTTTTTCATATAAAATTTACTAAATTGCTTCAGCCAACCCCTTCAAATATGCCAATTCTTTTTCTGTACCAATATTATGTTTTTTTAATATATTTACAACCGTTTTTCTAAAATCACTTTCCTTTTTTTCTTTCTTTGCCAATCTACTAAATATTTCTGAAGTATAATCTGCTAATTTCTCATCAATATATGTTTTCATATTATATTCATGATTAGCAAATTTTTTGTTCATTTTTTTCTCGAAACCTTCAAATTTTTTATCCATCTTTTTCTCAAAACCTTCAAATTTTTTATCTACCTTTTTCTCAAAACCATCAAATTTTTCATCAATTTTAATATCCATCAAATCTGCCATTCTAGGAATTAACACCTGATCAGTAAATTCAAATAAGACACTAAGTGTGACAACATTGTCTAATTCTTCTTTTTTTATATCTTTTTTATTTTTTGCCATCATATAAAATTTACTAAATTGCTTCAGCCAATCCCTTCAAATACGCTAATTCCTTTTCTGTCCCAATATTGTGTTTTTTTAATATATTTACAACAGTCTTTCTAAAATCACTTTCCTTTTTTTCTTTCTTTGCCAATCTACTAAATATTTCTGAAGTATAATCTGCTAATTTCTCATCAATATATGTTTTCATATTATATTCATGATTAGCAAATTTTTTGTTCATTTTCTTCTCAAAACCCTCAAACTTTTCATTTATTTCTTCTTTAAATACACCCAAATTCTCATTAATCTTCACATCCATCAAATCTGCCATTCTAGGAATCAAAACCTGATCAGTAAATTCAAATAAGACACTAAGTGTAACAACCTTGTCTAATTCTTCTTTTTTTATATCTTTTTTGTTTTTTGCCATCATAATATAAAAATATCAAATAATAACACATACTATCATTATAACACATTATTTATCCCCCATCAAAAATCTAAATGTTTCTTGTTCAACCGTTTCTTTTTCAAGCAATTCTTTGACCAAAGCATCCAAATGACTAAACAATTAATTTTAATTAAAAATCTAATTTTACTAGATAAAAAAGCAATTGAAGAAATTGCTCAATTAAAAGTAGCTACTAGTATTGGAATTATTTGTATTTATTTAAGTTCACTCGCCTCTGTAATTGGAGTAAAACAATTATTTGATCAAAAACCTATACCGGAGTATTTATCCAATATTGACATTGAATTCACTTATCAACTCATAATTTCACTCAGTCTTTATGTGGTTATTTTAAACCTTTTACTCATTTGTCTTTTTTTCTTAATATCCAAAATATTCCATCATGAGGGGAAATTTATACATTTTTTCCGAGTAGCCGCTTATGCCAATATTATCAATATTGTAAACATTTTCCCTATACTTAATATTCTTAATATTTGGTTTATTGTAGTAATTTTTCACTCAATTAAACATACATTAAAATTAAGCTCTTTAAATTCTGCTTTAACAATTATCACAACTATTCTGGTTTTATTTGCGGTTTTAAGCTCATTAAGCTAAAGTTACTCTGCAAATCTACCAACTACTTTCTACTAACTACTCACTAATAAAATTCTATGCAAAAGGTTTCTTTAAATAACCATCTCCGTCAAAAAGATACCCCAGACACTCTCAGGCATTTAATTATGGATATTGCCACTGCGACTAAGTATATCGTTCATGCTATTAAAACAGGAGACTTAGGTTTAGCTGGTACTTCAAACTTGTATGGAGAGAATCAATTAGCATTAGATGTTCTTTCTAATGAAATAATTAAAAATCACCTATCTGATTCATACGTGGTTGGCCAATTTGCATCCGAAGAAGAGCCAGGAATAGTAAAACTTGATCATGGAGAAAAAACATACGCCGTTGCTTTTGATCCCTTAGATGGATCATCTTTAGCTGATGTCAATCAATCAGTCGGATCAATTTTTGGTATATATGAAGATTCTTTCATTGGAAAAACCGGAAACGATCAAGTCGCTTCATTATTTATTGTTTATGGGCCACGAACAACTTTGGTTTATACTACCAGAAAAGGAACTCATGAGTTTTCATTAAATGATGTTGATGAATTTGTTTTAACTAAAGAAAATATTACTATAGATGAAGATCATCAGATTTTTGCACCAGGTAACCTGCGAGCAGCCGGAGAAAATGAAGATTATGCAAATTTAATTGATCACTGGTCTAAATCAGGTAAGACACTACGTTATTCTGGTGGCATGGTTCCTGATATAAATTCCATTTTAATGAAAGGACAAGGTGTTTTCTCATATCCACCATACTCTAAGCATCCAAAGGGAAAATTACGTTTATTATATGAATGTGCCCCTCTTTCCTTGCTTGTCACTGAAGCTAATGGAGCTGCTGTTAATCATGAGCAAAAAAATATTCTTGATATCAAAATAGAAAACATTGAACAAACTACACCAATTTTCCTTGGCAGTAAAAATGGTATTAAAACTGTTTTTAATTACCTTTAAATATCTAAATGACATTTTTAAACTTAATTTTTATCGGCATCAATTTAATTTTTTTAATTATTGTTACTGTTGTAACTCTTTCTGTTTATAATATTGCCAAAAGTTTTCGTTTCTATGCTCACAAAAATCCATTCATGCCTAAATACTTCATGATTAAAAGATTAAGCTTATTGCACTTAATCACAATAGTCATTCTTTCTATCGGATTTACAATTTATTATTTTAGCCTTTGAATCAAAATACTCAAATAAATAATCCAGCTGAGAGTAAACAAAAGGAAAATGTTTTTCCAAAGGGACATAATTGTTTTCCAGGACAACGTGAAGATGAAGTTGTTGAAGCTATTTTTATGCGCCATTGGATTGTACTTTTTCCTCTTTTTATCATGTCACTAGTTCTTTTTGCTTTATTAATAGGAGCTAATGCTGCAGTTCGTTACTTAATTTCTGATAATATTGAATTGTTCCAACACGTTTCAACTATTTTAAACTTTACATTTATCAGTATACTGCTACATTTCTTTTTTATTAGTATCCTCAACTACTATTTAAATGTTATTATCTTAACAAATATTCGATTAATTGACGTAAAATTTTCCACAGTATTTAAACGTAATATGGATGCTCTTGATCTTCATAATATCCAAGATATTAACATAATCAGAAAAGGATTACTACGCTGGCTGTTTAATTTTGGACGCATTGTCATGCACAATTCAGCTGGTACCGAACTTTTTCATTTTCGTTACCTAAAAAACCCATTAAAAAACTACAATATGATCAATCATGTTCACTTTCAGGCTATTCATGCCCGTCAACAAGAAAGTCAAGAAGTTAACAAGAACCAAAACAACCCACAACAACCTAACCAATCACCACAACATCCTCCGCCTTCTGATCAACATTAAAGAATCGTTATACTAAAAATTAAGTACTCAGTAAGTTTCTTCTTGACTTTATTTTTTAAAACCTATATTGTTTTAATGAATTAAAACAATAACACAAAACAAAATGCAAAAAAAGAACGAATTTCATTGGCCTTCTCCGGAAGGAAAGCAGCTCGCAAAAGCATTTTTAAAAGCAAAAACAACTAAAGAAATGGAGAATCTATTACGCGATATTTGTACAATTACAGAACTTCAAGCTATGACCGAACGCTGGCAAGCAGCCCAAATGATAAAAGAAGGTGTCCCCTATCGAACCATCGCCGAAAAAATAAGTGTATCCACCGCCACTATCACAAGAGTCGCACATTGGATTAAACATGGAGAAGGAGGATACCAAAAAGTGTTGAATAGTTAGTAATTAGCACTTAGAAAAATATAACTTTAAACTTTACACCTTGAACTTATTTTACATAAATATCTGGCATTACCACAAACTTGGCGCAAGTCAGGAATGTTTTTTTGAGCATTGATTTTAAAAAACATTTCTAAACGTAAGCGCCCTTAATTCAAACGAGTTAGGGGCTTTTTTTATTCATTATTTATTATTTATTAACCTTTACTATTATGAAAACATTAGAAACAAATACTTTAGAAAACTTATATCCTTACAATCCACCTTCTAAAGAGGCCATTGAATCACGCAAGGATCCAAATAAAGCTTATGTGGGAATTCCTTCTGGAAGCTTACAAGCGCAAACAATACGCTTATTAATTAAAAGTGGATTTATTGATGAAGATCCTGGTCGTCAGTATGAAATTCCTTCAATAGATGATAGGATTATTTTTCGTGTCCAAGATAGAAAAGAGATGGCAATGGATGTTCGTGCCGGAATTGTTGATGCCGGCATTACAGGAAAAGATTATATTGCTGAAACCGGTCAGGATAAAAAGACTGAACAAATCTCAGATTTTATATTTTCTAAAACTAGCAATGATCCTTCACGTCTTGTTATGGTTAGTAATCCTGAAATAATCAGTGACATAAGCGAATGTCGTGGACTTAGAATAGCAACAGAGTTACCACGTTTAACTCGTCAAAGACTTAAAGAAGTTTTTGATTTTTCAGACGAAGATTTACGCTTTATTTTACCTTCTGAAGGAAAAACAGAGCAAAAGCTAAAAACAGGCTGGGCAGACGCTGTAAGTGAAATTACGGAAACGGGAACAACTATTAAAAAGAATGGTTTAAAAATATTAGGAGAACCTCTCTTCTTTTCCAATCCTCAATTAATTGCGAATAAAGATAAAATTAAGGATCTTGGTATTAGAGAAGTTTTAGAAGATATTGCCATTGCAATTAATGCTGTTTTAGAAAGTGAAAAGGAACCAAAGTATTATGTAATTATGAATGTTCCTAAAAGTGTCTTGCGGAAAGTTCGTAAGATTTTACCTTCAAATACATCACCAACAGTTAGTAGTACTTTTAAAAAAGGATGGGTGGCATTAGGAACGGTTGTACCCAAACAAGATTTTAATCAATTAGCTCTTAGATTACTTAAATATGGTGTGGAAGGAATTATCCCCTCCCCTGTAGAAACTATTTTTACACAAAAGCTAAAAGAGAATAAATAGTTTGAAATCATATTTAAAAAGAGACGTGACCATAATCACGTCTCTTTACTATAATTTTCTAAGTTCTAAACTCTAAATCGCCACCAAAGCATCTAACGAAGCATTTAACGTCTGACGAGTCCTTGGACCGACTGTTCCCGCCCCTGGCGTAGATCGATCGAAGATAATATTATTTTTCAATTGATATTGGATCAAAGCCTCTTCTGTCCTGGCTCCAAAATAATCTGTTTCTTGGGCAATACTTAAGAAACCAGCTTCTTTTAGAAAACTTTGTAATTTTCGTACATCCTCTCCCCTATCACCTTGCTCTAAGTGCATACTGATATAAATTGGGTCAGGCGCAAAATCAAAGACCATTGTACGATAATGTTCTGACTTTTGACTAAATATCATCATTTTTTTAACCATGTTGCTCATTCGAAAAGCACAAGAAAGAATTTTTTTAACTTTTTCTTTTGCAGGGCTATCTTCAGGAATTTCCTCATAAGCCATTTCTCCAAAACCAATAACAGCCGCTAAAATATTGTTAAACTCGTGAGCAATTCCTCCTGCCAATGTTCCGATAGATTCCATTTTTTGAGATTGACGATGTTGTTTTTTAAGTTTAATATTTTTTTCTTCTGCTTGCTTGCGCTTGGTAATATCTTGTCCGATTGACTGAAATTCAACTGCTTTTCCTTTTTTGTTAAAAATTGCCCTGTTAGTCCACTTGTGCCAAGAAATTTTTCCTTCAGATGTGATCACTTTATGTTCATGGATTTTTGTTGGAGAATCAGAGGTTAGTGAATTAATATTTGCAACCACCCTTTCTCTGTCCTCTTCCGGAATTAAATCAAGAAAAGAATTACCGATTAATTCATTTTCAGTTTTGTCAAAATATTCACAGTAAAGCTTATTAACATAAGTGATTCTACATCCTGGCAAATATCGACAAATTAATACAGGAAGATCTTCAATGATCGTCTCATAAAACTCCTTGCTTTTTGGCCCTTTGTTTGTATCACCCATCATCCTTCTCCTTTTTATGTAATTGTAAATGTGCTGATTAATTTTGAAGTTATATTATGATATTTTATAGTTTTAGTCAATTTTAAATTCAAATAAAAACTACTTTTCTTGTTGATTTAATTTATCAAAATGATATAATGTATATACATATGTTTAAACATATGTATATACATTAATAAAATAAATTATGCGCAAAATAAACGAACAAAACATAAGAAAACTTTTTAAACTAAACAAAAGCTATTCTATAACACTACCCATCAACGACATTCGTAATCTAGGCTGGCAAGAAAAGCAAAAACTAACCATCAAACGTAAAGGAAATACTTTGATTATTAGTGATTGGGAAAAATAAGTTAATTTAATATAACTAATTTTTAAAACTATGAAAAAATTAAAATTTTATTTATTGATTTTTTTAATTACTATTTTAAGCGGTTGCACTCAGATGAATTATTTTGGAGGGCCAGGCAGTGGAGATGAAATGCCGGCCGAAGGAGAACCAACAGGACCGGGCTCAGGAGATGAAGTTCCCAACGAGCCAACCGGACCAGGAAGTGGCGATGAGGTTCCAAATGAACCGACTGGGCCTGGATCTGGAGACGAGGTAGAAGTTAACTCAGAAGCTGAAGGCAGTGAGGGACCGGGTAGTGGCGATACAGTTGAAAATACAGAACCAACTGGTCCTGGTAGTGGCGATGAAGTTCCAAACGAGCCTACTGGCCCAGGGTCAGGTGACGAAGTTCCTAATGAGCCTACCGGGCCGGGAAGTGGAGATGAGGTACCAAACGAACCTACAGGACCTGGTTCTGGCGACGAGGTTCCAAATGAACCGACCGGGCCGGGGTCAGGAGATGAAGTCGATCCAAATGAACCAACTGGTCCAGGTAGTGGAGATGAAATGCCCAACGACGATGAACCAACAGGACCTGGAAGTGGGGATGAAGAACCAACTGGTCCAGGATCTGGAGATGAAATCTCCCAGTCAGAAGAATTCAAATTAAAAGCCAAGTCTTCATGCAATGCTATTGCAAGAGCAAGTACCTGTGTAGAATATATTGGTTCCTTCTGGGACTTCCTGCAAAATACCACCCTTAATTGCACAGGGGCAGGTGCTCACTCAACAGAACCTTGCCCAAGACCCACAGTAGGCGGATGCAACGTCAGTCCTGGCACCGTAAATGAAGTTGTGATTTGGCATTACAATTATGGGGGAGATCCTTTTACTCCGGGTGTCGTGCCATATGCCGCTGGAGCTTGCAATGCTAACCCTATGGGAAACTGGGTGTTTGGCAACTAACTATTGACTTTTTAGAAAAATCTGTTAAGATATGTAAAATTCGTACACAAAAAAGGAGAACAGAATGGACGAAAATAAAATAGAAGAAATATGCAAAGCCCTATCAAAAGGGGACATGAACATTTCCGAGGAAGAAACAGAAAGAGCTCTTGAACTACTTCGAGAAATACAAGACTATGTTGCTTTGGTCTGTGAAAAAAGCAAAAGAATGCCTACTCTGCTTATTGAACTAAAACACATCTCGACCAAAGCAGGTATTAGTCCTGAATTATTAGAAAAAATTAATTTGGCACTGCTTCTAACTAGTTCTTTAGGCAACATCGATCAAAAAAAGTTGCACTAATTTCTTGTAACATAAACCACACAAAAAAGAAAAACGCCATATCCAAGGATATGGCGTTTTATTGCTTTACTTTTTTAATACTTTTTCAAGTATTTCATAAAGGTCTTCTTTCATTGTTGGTTTTTGTAAAAAAGAACAATTCTCCATCGACTCTAAGTCTACACCATTTGGCGTGCTTGCAAGACCAGAGCTAATTATAACCGGAATTTCAGGTCGAACCCTATGAATTTCATTTGCTAATTCTGTACCGGTTAGCTCAGGCATTGATTGATCTGTAATTACTGCATTAAATTTATTTGGATTTTTTTTAAATACTTCTAATGCCTCAACACTCCCCAGATAAGCTTCAACGGTATATCCAACAAACTCTAATCTGCTTGAGTTTATATCAACTATTTTTTCGTCATCATCAACAAATAAAATAACTACACCTTTATTTTCTGCACTCTCAGATGAATTCATTGTTTTCCCTCCCGAATTTATATATACTGCCTCTTGTTTGTTTTGCCTAATCTTAAAATTTTTTTAGTGCTTTGTCAATTAAAATTTCAACTAATCGCACTTTATCCTTATAAAATTTTAACACGAAACTATCTTGCATTAATCCATTTGCTCATTGGCGTTGCTTCACAAGCACCCTTTGCGCTTTTTAATGACTCTTTGGTTATTTCCCCTCCTCCATAGAGATAAAACCAGCTAATCATATCAGAAGGCACTCCTTCTCCTACGTTACATCCGCCTGCCATTCCTTCGGGACATGAATCTTTTGAAAATCTACCAGCACCTTCACAATTTGTCTTCATTTGCTGATCTGTCCAAAATGAACCAACATACTCAATACATGTTGATGCCTTTTCTATTGCATCACAACTTCCCTTGGAAGCTTCTCCTGTTTCTTTTTTTTCTCTTAGATTGTCCAACTCAACAGCCAGATTATAATCATTGTCTAATTTTCTTTTTTCTTCAGCCTCAGCTTCTTTTTCAAATTTCTCAACAACTTTTTCTTCTTCAGGTGTTAAGTTTTTATAATTTTTCTTTTCTATTTCTTTCATTATGCCTTCATCTTCAGCTGTTATATTGCTTTGACCACTTTTTTGTCCTGATCCGTTTCCACATCCTGATAATATCAACACAAATGCGAGAAATAATAATAAAAATTTTTTCTTCATTTTTTTATTTGTTTAATAGTTAGATTATATTTCATTATATAGGAAAACTATAGATAAAACAAAAAACCGCCAAACAAGTGGCGGTTTTTTTAGAAATATATATCAACTGACAATATTTACTTAATATCTATCTCGGCTTTGTCTTTTTTGTCTGTGACAATCACGACAAAAAAGAGGACGTTCTCCATCTGGTTCAAAAGGAAGCTCTGTAATCTCTGCTCCACATTCAGAGCAAGACCAATTTCCTTTCACCATTTGACGTTCACCGTTAAAATTTTGTGAATCCATTTTGTTTTATTTATTTGAGAAATATAAAATTTCACGAATAAATATTATAATAATAAGTATCACTTTAAATTATATAACCCCCTCTGTCAAGACATCAAAAATGCCCAAGCCTTACTCTTGACAATATACAAATATTATACTAGGATTAAGGATTAAATGGATCTTTTAAAACTTAATAAATATTAGTGCAATCATAAATAGAGGTGAATTATGGATGCTTATAAAAAACAACTAACAGAAGTTTATAGACCTTTTTTTCGTGTAATTTTAGTTATTTTTGGATTAATTAGCATTGGACAAATATTCAATGTTGCTACTCCGTACTTTTACGGAAGAATGATTGATGCCATCTCATCTGAACATGGTTTCAAGGCCATTATTATCTTTGCCTTTATTATTTTACTACTAGGTATCGCGGTTGAAGTAATTGAAGCAATTGAAGCTTGGGTAGAAATTAATTATTTTAACAATGATGTAAAACGAAGTATTTCCGTAACAAGTTTTAAAAAAATAATGAGTTTGTCTATCGGACAACATATTAATGAAAATTCTGGAGCAAAGAGAAGCGTAATAGCAGGTGGAGATAATGCTGTACACCAGTTCTTAAGATTAGTTCTTTATGAAATAGCTCCTTTGGCTCTTTCTGTAATCGCGGCGATTATTGCCTTGATTTGGATGAATTATATTCTTGGTTTTACTGTTTTATTTTCATCTGCAATCTATACCTATATATTAATTCGTATTAACAAAGCACTAGAAGATGACAATAAAAAGAGGAAGGATATAGAGGTTGAAAAAGAAAAAACGTATGACGAGATAATAAGAAACACTGGACTGATATTGCTAAACGCAAAAACAAACAAAGCATCTAAAAAATATTTCACTGTGTACGACAAATGGATCAAAACTGATAAACTTGTTTCGATGCGGCTTACTAAATTCAGCGCTTTTGGCAATATATTGAATGGATTTTTTGTGTTTTTTGTTATCATGTTAGGAGCGTGGTTTGTAAAAAGCGAATCTTACAGCTCTGGCGAATTTCTAACTTTTGTAATCTGGGTAATTAGTGTATTTGGAAAAATGGGAAATGCTAAAAACATCCAAAAAAATTGGATTGAAGTTTCAGCTTCTCTTAAAAAATATTTTTCCATGATGGAAATCAAACCAGATATCATTATTGCCGATGATGCAATTCAACCTGCAAATTTTCAAGGCAATATTCAGTTTCAAAATATTTCATTTAGGTACCCAAAAAGGAAATATATAAATACAAAGAAAGAAACATCTAAAACGCAAGGAGAAATTGACCATTTGTCCAATATTAATCTAAAGATAAAACCTGGAGAAAAAATTGCCATTGTCGGAAAATCCGGATCTGGAAAATCAACCTTTATCAATCTACTAACCAGAGCTTTTGATCCCAGACAAGGACAAGTGCTAATTGATGGAATAAACTTAAAAAAACTTCACCTTGATTCTTTTCGAAAAAATCTTGGCGTAGTAGAGCAAGATGTTGTTCTTTTTGATGACACCCTAAGGTACAATATCACTTTTGGAATTAACGGAATTGATGGACATGCACTAGAACAAAGATTAAAAAGAATTATTGAGGTTTCTCGAATTTCTGAATTTTTACCAGACCTTGAAAATGGGCTTGATACCATCATAGGCGAAAGGGGAGTAACACTCTCTGGCGGACAACGACAAAGAGTTGGGATCGCAAGAGCTTTAATCAAAGATCCAATCTTTTTGATTTTTGATGAAGCAACATCATCACTTGATACCTGCAATGAAGCAGAAATTCATCAAGCCATGACTAATGCTTCCAAGGGAAGAACCACAATTATTATCGCTCATCGATTGTCGACTATCAAAGAATCGGATATGATTTTTGTTTTCGATGCCGGAAGAATTGTTGGCCAAGGCAGACATGATCAGCTACTAAGAACATGTAATGAATACCAGAAATTAGTAGAACATCAATATCTATAAACCAAAGAGGTTATAAAACAATATTTAAAAGAGTCTAACCAACTCTTTTTTTATTTTTACTAAAACTTCCTCCCTTCTTGCATTTTTTTAAACTATATGCTAATCTAAACTCACAATTAAATCTATACCTTTTCCGTGTTTCTTATTTGAAACAATCTTGAAAAATCAAGATTAGGGGTATTCTCTTCTAAGCCCTTGTGCGTATAATTATTTTTTATAGTTATGAGAATGCCTTGGGTATTTTTTATTATTAAATTTATTATAAAAAATTTATATCAAAAAAACATACTTGATATAAGTTTTATAAAATTATGGCAAGAAATAAATCTTCAAAAACTCCACACTATGAGCTTCTTTATGTTGTTTCAAACAAATATACAGAAGATGAACTTAAAAAAGTTATTGAAAACGTAGAAAAAACAATCACTAAGTACAAAGGTGAAATAACTTATAGAGAAGAATGGGGAAAGAAAAAACTAGCTTACACTATCAATCACTTTAGTCATGGTTATTATCAATTGGCAGAATTTGATATGGAGGGTGAAAGCATGGCAAAGCTCAATAATGAACTTCGACTATCAGACGAGGTGTTGCGACATATGATTGTAGCCAAACCTAAAATGACTGAAGAAGAAATCAAAAAGCAAAAAGAAAAAGAAGAGAAAAATTATTTAATTATTACTGGCAAACTAGATCAGGATAAAAAAGAAAAATCTTCTTCTGCTGCAACCGAGAGTAAAACAGAAAAAAAGAGCGATGATTCAAAGACAAAAAAAGAAGAGGGTAAAAAATCTTCTGACAAAGAACCAGTTACTCCGCTAACCAAAGAAGAGTTGAAAAAAGAAGAAAAAAAGAAAAAGGATGTCGACCTAAAGGATCTAGATGAAAAACTAGACAACATTTTGGACACAGACGATCTATTATAAAAATTAAAAGAGTCAATAAAACATAATTAATTTTTATAAATAATTATTTAATATAATATTTATAAAAACAAAAAACATATGGACTTAAATAAAGCGATGATCATTGGACGCCTAACACGTGATCCAGAAATGAGAACAACTCCTTCAGGGCAAAGCGTAGCATCATTTAGTATCGCTACTAATCTAACCTGGACTGATCAAGGAGGACAAAAACAAGAAAAAGTTGAGTTTCATAATATTGTTGCCTGGAGAAAATTAGCTGACATAATTGGTCAGTACCTAAAAAAAGGAGCCAAGGTTTATATTGAAGGCAGATTGCAAACTAGAGAATGGGTAGGACAACAAGACAATGTAAAAAGATACCGAACTGAAATAGTTGCTGACAACATGATCATGTTAGACAGCAAGGGCGGAGGACAAGGAGGTGGAAACTTCGACGGGAATGCTCCGAGCGCACCACAAGAACCTGTAATCGACGTAAACGAGCCTGTTAGCGGGGGAGACGACGAAATACAAGTTGAAAATATTCCATTTTAATAACTAATACTATAAAACTAATATACACATGACAACAAACAAAACAGTATGTCATTTTTGTAAAAATGACATTGATCAAATTGATTACAAAGACACCAGAACATTAATGCAGTTTATTAATGTTTATAAGAAAATCCAGCCAAGAAAAAAAACAGGAACTTGCTCATACCACCAAAGAAAATTGGCTGCAGCTATTAAAAAATCCAGAATAATGGCTCTTTTGCCATTTATTAGAGGTTAATATTTTATGCTAAGTTTAAATGAAATCAAACTAGGAAAAATTATCAAAGAGAACAATGAGCCTTACTTGATAATCAAAGCAGACCATCACAAAATGGGACGAGGTGGAGCAGTTCTCAAAACTAAACTAAAAAATCTTATTACCGGCAACATGCTTGAAAAAACTTTTCAAGGAAATGACAAGGCGGAAGAGGCAGACACCCAAAAGAAAAAGGTAAACTACATGTACAAGGATGATACCAACGCTTATCTTATGGACAACGAAACATATGAGCAGTTCTTCATTCCGCTGGAACAAATCGGTGATAAGCAAAAATTTCTAAAAGACGGAATTGATGTAACAGTCTTTTATTTCCAGGACAATCCTGTAGGGATCGAATTACCAGTTAAGATTAACTTCAAGGTAACAAGCGCCCCTCCAGGCGTAAAGGGAAATTCAGCTGGAAATGTAACTAAGCAAATCGAACTCGAAACTGGAACAACAATCAACGCTCCAATGTTTATAAACGAAGGTGATGAAATTGTTGTAAATACTGATACAGGAGAATATGTGGAAAGAGTGTAGCGAGATAACAGACGACAGTAAACCGATAACAGAAAAATATAAAAAAACAAGCATTAGCTTGTTTTTTTATTTGAAATAATTGATAAAGCTTTAAAGAAGTAGCTCTATAGACTTTTAGACTTTCGACTTTGTGACTTTTTGGACTACCCCTTTTCTTCTTCTATTTCTCTTGCTTTAATTTCTGATAAAATCTTTTTTCTAATTGATGAAATTAATTTTTTGTCTCCTTTTATAGCACGTTTTGCATTTTCTCTGCCCACTCCCAGCTTAACATCTTCAAAGGTGTAGGAATTTCCTGCTTTTTTAACTACGTTTTGCGCTACTCCAAGGTCAAGAAGATCACCAGCAATAGATATTCCTTCATTATACATAATATCAAACTCACAAGCTCTGAAAGGAGCTGCTACCTTATTCTTTACCACCTTACACTTTACTCTATTACCTATAATTTTTTCTCCTTGTTTGATTTGGGCTGATCTTCTCACCTCAATTCTTACTGAGGAATAAAACTTGAGAGCATTGCCACCGGTTGTTGTTTCAGGACTCCCAAAAAATACACCGATTTTATGACGAATTTGATTTATGAAAATTACAATTGTTTTTGACTTCGCAACTGCTCCAGTGAGTTTTCGAAGTGCCTGACTCATAAGTCTAGCTTGTAATCCCATCTGAGCATCTCCCATATCGCCTTCTATTTCCTTTTGTGGAACTAGGGCAGCAACTGAATCCACCACCAAAACATCAACAGCATTAGACCTTACCAAGGTCTCGGTAATTTCGAGGGCTTGCTCTCCTGTGTCCGGTTGTGAAATTAATAATTCATCAACATTTATTCCAAGCTTTTTTGCATAGTCTGGGTCAAGCGCGTGCTCTGCGTCAACAAACGCCGCAATCCCTCCTTTTTTCTGCGCTTCTGCAATAATATGCTGAGCTAAAGTTGTCTTACCTGACGACTCTGGTCCATAAATCTCTATGATTCTGCCTCTTGGCACACCGCCAATTCCCAAACATAAATCAATAGACAAGCATCCAGTTGGAACCACATCAACATTTACTTTTCTGGCCTCGCCAAACTTCATTATTGCCCCATCTCCAAACTTAGATTTGATCTGATCCATAGCTTCTGCTGCTGCATTAAACTTTGGATCCACTTCTTTTCCTTTTTTATTTTTTTCTGTCATATTTTTTATCTGAATATAGAGACCTAAATCTCTAAGTTCTTGCTTAATAATTAAATGGCTTACGCCCCTGTCCTCCCTTTATTATTTTATAAAATTATTTTTTTTCTCTAACTATTATTTTTCTAGTTATTATATTTTTCTTACTGTACTTCTTTTCCGCTGTGATTGTTATTGTGTTAATCCCTTTTTTCAAGCTCACCTCTTTTTCAAAAACACCTTCTGGGTTCATAAGAACACTAGTGTCATTAATTATAATCTTAGCTTCTGGATCAGATTTTCCTATTATTTTGACTGAATTTTCAATTGTGGCAATATCATTTTTCGGCTCAATAATATTAAGCGCTGGCGGTGACGTGATATTATTGATATAAAAACCTAAGTAGGATAGGATAACAGCCACTGCCAGAAAGATTAAAAAATTTTTTATAATCTTTGGAGCTGTTAAAAAATAAATTGCTCTGGGAATTTTTTTTGAAAATAAATTGTTCTTCTCTTCCGTTCTCTGCCCTTCGATCTCTGACATGTAAGTCTCTACCATTGCCTCGGGATTAATCCCTAAAAAAGAAGCGTATTCTCGCAAGAAATTTTTTCCATAAACTGCTGATGGTAGTTTATTAAACTGCCCAGTTTCTAAAATTTCTAAGTATTTAATATTTATTTTCAGTTTCTCTGAGGCGTCTTTCAAGCTGATATTTTGCTCCTTGCGAGTAACTCTTAACTCCTCTGCTATAGCCTCGTTTTCTGGTATTATTTTTGTAGTCTTAAAATCGTTCATTTTTAATTTGCAGGAGGTGTTGTGTTCCAGCCTTGTTGTTTATTTTCCCCTTTCATTGCTTCCATGGTAAAATCAATTACCAAATAGCTAGTAAACACTATTATAAGCCCTATCACAGCACCAATCATTACATTTTTCCCCTTGCTAACTGTTTCACTATTACCAGCCGAAACCATAAACAAAATTCCACCATAGAAAAAAGCAGCCAAAGCCAGAGAACCAACTATCCCCAGCATCAAATCAGAGGCCTTTACTAAAGTTTTCATAAAATCATTCACTTCATAACTCCCACAATATTTTTTACACGCATCACTTGTTCCACAAGCTGGTTCCATCTTGTCGTTAACTTTTTTTAATTTACATGATTCTGGGGTTAGAGTTGCACTGCCTTCTAAAAGAGGTCCATCAGCCAACAAAGCAGACGAGCTAAAAAAACCAACACCAACAAAAATCACAGAAAATAATATTATAAAATGTAAAACTTTTTTATACATAAATATTGTATGCTATGTTTACCCGCTGAACTAGTGGGTGTTATGCTTGTCCGCCGTACTGGCGGATGTTATGTTTGCCCGCCGAACTGGAGGGCCTGCCCACCTCCGGTGGATAAACCCGCCGCCTCTGGCGGGTGTTATGTGAAAAAACTATTTCGCTGTCTGCTGAACCTTAGTAGCTGTCAAATTCAAATACTCCTGCATATTTTCATAATCCTGATTAGTCATATCAATAAGCTCATTTATTATCTTGTCAGTGGCATTAGCGTCGTACCCTTTGTACCATGATTTAGCTGTTAGAACTTGTTCAGCAAAAATACCAATATCCATATCTTCAACCTGAGAATCGATCAAGCTTTTCAGAGCTGTTGGTTTTTTGGTAATATCCAAATATTTCTTTGCTTGATCTTTGGAGGCGGCAAACTGGACAAAATCCCAAGCTGCATCATATTTATTTTTCGCATAGCCTGGTTGTTTTAGATTTTCCGGATCTGTTAGAATATTTTTTGCCACTACCTCTGTCCAATAATTTGCAATATTAATTTGAGAATTGCCCTCAATTTGCGGGAACTTAGCTATGCCAAAATTTAGCTTTGGTGCCTTTGACTTGATAATTGGAACTTGATAAGAATAGCCAAACATCATTCCTAGTTTTCCTTTTGCAAATAACTCTATAGAATTATCCATGTCTTTGTTCCATGAATAAACTTCCTTTCCTAGGTTTGAAAAATCAGTATAAAATCTCAGAGCATCTAGTGCGGGTAAATATCTTTTATTTCCTGAGCTCTCAGGTGTTGTATGAAAAAGGACCTGACCATTCTCCTTCATCATGTCAGTCCCATTTTGCATCATAAGTAGAGCCAAAATATCAGCTGATCTTTCAATATTGGCACTCCCGCCGAGTGCAACTCCTGACTGCACTATTTCTCCCTTTCCGTTTTGTTTTGTTAGCTTCTTAACACTGTCTTGAAAATCGCCATTCCAGTATTTTGGCGGATTAGAAATGCCAGCGTTATTGAAAAGATTTTTATTATAAAACATTACCAAGTTATCAACCGACATCGGCAGGCCGAAAACCTGAGGTTCCATTATCCCTTTTTCGTTCTCAGCATTCAAAACTACATCAGAATATACAACATCTACATAATTGTTTTTTAAGTCTTTCAAGGACAAACTTTTCTTGGTTTTGATTTCTTGAGTAACCTCCTTTTTTATTGTACCCTTTGACACCTGATAAACCATTGAGGTTGTCTTGGGCATTGGAGCTACAAGACCGTTCTTTTTATATTTTCTAAGCCAGGTATTATGAAGTGAAAAAATGTCCGGGCCCCGGTCAGCAGCAAAAGCCTCAATCAAGGCTTGTTCGTACTCAGCGTATCTCAACTTTCTGTAGTTAATTTTTATATAAGGATGATGTCTCTGATATTCATCAATTATGTCTTTAAAAGAATCTGGTCCATCCCAAACACGCCAATACTCCAAAGTAATTGGCTTCATTTTATTTACTATTTCTTGTTTTGGCTTCTTACAACCAAAACCACTAGTTAATAAAATAATAAAAAAAAGTAAAAATGGTACTATTTTTTTATGCATAATTTACTCTAAAAATTTACTATTTAATTAATTCCATACTACTAAGTATAACACAATTGATAACTTGATGCCAAACAGTAAATTATATAGTTATTAATTTATTCTACAAAGAAAAAACCGCTTATCTCAGCTTGAGATAAGCGGTTGTTATAATTATTTAGTCGATAGAGTGTTAAGCAGAAACTGTTATTTTCTTTTCTACTTTTTTCTTTGTTGTAATTAATGCTGCTAATGATGAAAAGCCAATAATTATCCCGAAATTCAGGACATACATGTGCCATCCATAATGTGAAAGTCCGACAACCAAACATGTAACCATGGTTGTTGATAATGTTGCTAAGCCTGAAAACAGTATTGTAGTTACTTCAATGGCTGCATTTTTCCCTACAAGTATACCTATAGCCATAACTGAAGCTCCAATTGCAAGCATGCCCATGGCAATAAACAACCCCTTAATTACACTTGGACCCAACATTAAGTTTGTGGCCTCAATTTCAAATATTCCACTATTAGCGCCTGTAATTACAAAGGTGCCTATGGTTCCAATAAGCAAGCAAGTTAACAATGACTTCGTTTTATGTCTGACTGAAAAACCGATTGCAAAAAAAAGAAGAATAAAAACTGATAATGATAAAATTATAATTTTTAAGCCTTTTTCCTTTTTTAAAATCGAGCCATCTTTAACAAAAGGTATTTCCTGAAAAACAAGTGCCTTGCCTATCTTGTCATAAGTTATTTTATAATTTTGAGCCGGCTCAATATCAATTGCTGGAAATAATTTCACTAATTTACTGGGTAGTTCTGTTGCAAAACTTTTTTCATTACCAACAACCAATGAATCAATTATTTCCTTTTGTTTGTTGTTTGGTAATTCTAAGTCTTCTGGAGGCGAAATTTTTATATCAACAATTTCTGTTTTTACTTTTTCCGCTTTTTCTTTTCCTTCAAATTTTACGATTTTACCATTCTCAATAGTTACCCTCATTGTTTCAGCCAGGGAAACCCCTGAAACAAAAACAAGCGTCAACATTAACGCAATAAAAAGAACTGTTTTTTTTACCATCTTTTCCCCCTTGTTGGTTTTTTGTTTTTGTTTATTCCTAATTTTTATCATAAAATTTATAAAAGGTCAAACTTCTTGTATAGTTTTTTTAATGCAATTATTAACTATCGTTTATTTACAATTATTGTGATATAATATTAATAGATTAAATTAAAAATATTTAAAATCTATGTATAAATTTTCAGGAGGAAAAACCTTACTTGACGATGATTTTATTTTAGAAAAAGCTGGAATAAGTGGAGGTATGGTAGTAGCAGATTTGGGGTGTGGCGCTCAAGGAAGATATGTTTTTGGTGCTTCTCCCTTAGTTGGAAAAAATGGCGTTGTTTATGCAATTGATATTCTAAAAACTATTTTAGAAAGCATAAAAAGAAGAGCAAAGGGAGAAAACATCAATAACATAAAAACTATTTGGAGTGATTTGGAAATCTACAATGCTACAAAAATTGAACCAAACAAGATTGATACTTCACTTTTAATAAACACCTTATATCAAAGTCACAAAAGAGTAGAAATTCTAAGAGAGGCTATTAGAATAACAAAAAAAGGTGGAAAAATAATGGTAGTTGAATGGAAAAATATTGCCAGTCCTTTTGGCCCTCCAACTGAAAATAGAGTAAAAATGGAGCTACTAAAAGATGGAGCTAAAAAACTTGGACTAAAACTAGAAGAAGAGTTTGAAGCAGGGCAATATCATTATGGCTTGATTTTTGAAAAAAACTAGTGTAAACTAAATAAATATAAAAATTAATTCATTTAAGTCCACATTTTAGTGGACTTAACCTAAAAAAATGGAAAATTTCTTTAAAATAGGCTACTGGTTTGACATGAAAGCTGGAAGTTTACATCCCCCAATCCAAAAATTGCTAATATTAGTTATTATTGCTCTTTTTTCTATGTCTTTTTTGATTTTTATACTTAAAAAAGCAAAAGGACCATATAAAACAGTTTGGATTAAGCTATATTCATTCGGTATTGCTAATTTTTTTATAGGACTAATCCTATTATTTTTCACCTATGAAAGATTACCGTTCTTATCAATGCGAATTTGGTTCTTACTATGGGTGTTAGGAATGGGATTTTGGCTACATATAATACTAAAAAATATTAAAAAAATACCCAAGATTAGAAAAGAAAGACAAGAAAAAGAAAAATATAACAAGTATATTCCTTAATTATAAATCTAAAATTTTTAAATACAAACACAAAAACAGACACCATATTGTCTGTTTTTGTTTAATTTTAAACTCATGAGTCATAATAAAATAATTGGAAACTATGGTGAGGATTTAGCTGTTAACTTTTTAAAAAAGAAAGGTTATAAAATAATAGGGAGAAATGTTCAAATGAGACACAAAGAACTTGATATTATTGCTAAGATTAAAGATATTGTTGTGTTTGTAGAAGTAAAAACCAATACTTCTAAGCATATTTTAGCTGAAGATAACATGACCAAAAGAAAAATTAAAAACCTAAAAACTGCCATAAGTGACTATATTCATAGAAATAATTTGTCCACAAAAATTATTCGTTTGGACCTAATATCAATAGATATTGTCCAAGACCAAAATATCACTAACATTAAACATTTTGAAGACATTTTTTAGCCTCTTTTTTGCAAATTTTAAACTTATAGATAGAAAAAAATTCGATCTTTTCCACAAATTGTTCTATAAAAAAACACTACTTAACCACAATTTTACTAGACTTATCTACTTGACTTAAAAACTCATTTTGTATATATTGTAGAAGTAAAAAATAAAAAAATAACTAAAAATAAACCAAAACAAACACTCAAAAATAAAATTAAAGCACACTTTAATACAATAAATTAATAGTTTTAGGAGGAAACAGTTTAAATACAATGAAAAGATTAATAGTGCCATTTTTGGTATTTTTTAGTTTAACTTTATTTTTAATATTATTTTCAAACACGGTCAACGCCCAAGAAGATCAAACAACAATACAGCCCCCAACAATTCTAAATGCTGACCTGAAAAACATACATCAAAGATGGGGAAGACCGATAATAGTAGGTTTAACACCAGCTGATTCAGACGTAACCATTCATATTGATGGAAAATTTGTTGGATTTGCTCATGTTAATAAAGGAGCTGCTACTGACAATTTCTATTTTCAACCAAAAAACCCCCTACTATCAGGAAGTCATGTGATTGAAGCACAAGCCAGAGATAAAAAAACAGGGACATATTCATATGTTTCAGAAAGTGTAGAGATCGTTGTTGAAGGAATTCCAGCGCCCACTCCGATTGCTCCGAATGAAAAATCTATCCTTGGCACTCCAAAACCGGAAATAAAAGGACTTACTGTAAGTGGAACTTTTTTAAGAGTTTACATTGATGGTATTTATAACGGTAAAACAGGTTTAGCAGTTCATGAATCTGGCACAGCAGGATTTACCTATAAACCATTTTTAAATCTAGCTCCTGGAAAACATAACTACCAGCTAGTCGCTGAAACTCCTAGTGGAGAAAAAAGTCCAGCATCACCAAAGGTTAAATTCAACATTGGCGCTCCCCTACCTGCTCCGATCATTCTTAAACAAATTGAAAATCAAGCAACATACAACAGACCGATAATTGCCGGTGTCGTAAAGAACGACCTAATGGTGAAGATATTTGTTGATCACAAACTAGAGAAAAAAATAGAAGTAATGAGTCATGAATCTGGAACTGCAAATTTTGCCTACACCCTGAATAGTTTAACTGATGGAATTCACTTGATCTATGTAACTTCTGTCGATGCTCACGGAAAAGAAAGTATGTGGTCGAATATAATCTACACAAACATAGAAAAAGAAACTACCCCTTCGGATGATATAGCAACAGAAGAAGAAAATGTTCAACCTCAAGAAGAAAAAGAAGAAGAACATGAAACCAAAGACTCAGCAATCACCGATAAAGCACCTTCCACAGATGAACCAGTTTCTACTGAAGACAAGAATGAACCTGAAGTAGAAAACGATAGCGTAATAGAAGACATATTGAAAGTTTCTACCACTACCCCAGATGAAACCTCTGGACTAATAGATGAAAAAAAGGAATCAACAGGAAAATTTAAATTAAATCTCGGAATATTCTTAGCCTTTTTGGCGATAGTTATTGGATGGATATTCTGGGTAAACCGAGAACTGATAAAAGAAAAACAAGACGAGAATAACAATGAAGAGAAAAAGCAGGACGATTTGAATCTGTAAAATTTAGATATATTTTTTTAAATATATTACGTTTGAGCTTAGGCTCAGACGGGCCCCTTCTTTTATAAACAGACTTTTGCTCAAAATAAGCAGAAGTCTGTTTTGTTTTGTAAAAAAAGAATGCCCTGAACTTATAAAAGTTCAGGGCATTTTGAGCCCTAAAGAAGCTCTGCAGCCACACCAGCAAGGTTGCTTCTCACGGTTTTTTCCAAGGCAAGATGACCATGAATCGGATGATGTTTTAGTCTTACCGCCGTATGAGTCAAACCATTACTCTCGGCATCTAGGTATGGATTATCAATTTGATCTGGATCACCGGTTAAGACTATTTTTGTTCCTTCACCGGCTCTGGTTAGCATGGTTTTTGCTTCATGCGGGGTAAGGTTTTGCGCTTCATCAACTATGATAAATCGCTGACAAATTGAACTTCCCCTTACATAAGTTAAGGCTTCATATTTAACAAGTCCTGATTCAATTAAGCCCTGGGGGGTTCCGAGGTCGCTCTGAATAATTCCATTTTTTTCAAACCTTATTCTACAAAGCTCCTTCAGGTTGTCCTTGATTGGTTGCATCCAACATTCAAGCTTTTCTTCTTTGTCCCCTGGCATAAAACCAAGATCTTTTCCCATGGGAATAATCGGTCTAAAAACGAGCACTTTTCCGTATTTCTTCCTGGTTGTCTGATCCAGGCCAGCTGCTAAGGCTAACAATGTTTTACCTGTCCCAGCCTGACCAATTATAGTAACAATTTCAATTTTCGGATCAAGCAAAAGCTCGAGAACCATGCGTTGTTGAACATTTCTTGTGGGTAGGCCCCAGGCAGAATCATGCTCACCATTAAGTCGTCTAATGTTATCTTCACCATCAACCATGCCAAGCGCTGTATTTTTCGGATCTGCCTCATTGGTAAACAAAGCGAATTCATTTGGAGACAAATCAAATCCATTTTTTAAAAGCTTGTCATTGTCATAAAACTGCTTTATAGTTTTTGAAGGCACGAAAAGCTCTTTGTAGCCAAGATGTAAATCGTCAATATTTACTTTTTGTTTTTCAAAATCCTGTACTGAAATTCCTAAAGCATCAGCTCTAAGTCTGGCATTAATATCCTTGGAAATAAAAATAACATTTTTATTCTCTTTTTGAAGTTGAAGTGCTGTTGCAATTATAACATTGTCTGCTTTATTGTTTCCAAATTCAACACCTAAATTATCAACTTCTTCACAAAAAACAGTTAAAATTGTCCCTCCACTTTCCATTTCAACTCCATTTGTCAGATTTCCTTTTTCACGATATTTATCTAACTCTCTTATTACACTTCTTGTATTATGTCCTAGCTCCCCCTCTCTTTTTTTAAATCTATCAAGCTCTACAACAACCATCATTGGCAAAACAACAACATTATCACCAAAAGAATGGATTGCATCTCGATTGTGAAGCAAAACATTGGTATCAAGTACAAAGTACTTTGTCATGGTTACCACCTTAAAAAGTGTTAATGAACAATCCTTTTTTGTTTAAAAAAGGTCCTATTTTCCTAAAGAAATCGTACCATACAAATTTTTATAAGTAAAGTTTATCTTTTGTTTATTATTTCCCCAACTTTAATCTAATATTAGCCAAATTACGACTCTTATCTTGACATCAAATAAAAACTATATTAAGGTTAAATATTGATCAAAATTTTGGATAATCAGTTTATTACAATGATTTGTAATAATCCTCAAAGGAGGTTAATCATGATTGGTGTTTGTCCAGGGTGTAAAAATCAAACAAGGTATTTAGTTAATTTTTGCAATAAGTGTGGAACTGAACTTCCCACTCAAAACAATAATCAATTTAAATTCCAGACAAGTTTTATGAAAAAAAATTCTCATGGAATTTGTGGGTTTGTGGCACATGTTATTCAATCAACAATCAAAAATACAAATTTTTGTTCAAGTTGTGGAAAAAAAACAAGTATAACCAATTAAAACTTTTCATTATTAATTGTTTATCAATAACCTCATACAGAATTATTCTTTATGGGGTTTTTTAATTCCAAAACAAAAAATCAAAATAATTTATAGACTAAGTGGACTTAAAAATTAATTTTCCGCAAGTTTTCCACAAGTTATTATTATCTAATATTAGCAAATAGAACACCTTTAGTCCACAATATAGTGGACTTATCCCCTGTTTTCTTTTTTTTGTTTTAAGTCTACAGAAATGTGGACTTAAGTACAAAATTACTAAATTATTTTCATTCTTTTGGTCCAGCCAGTTGTTTTTTTTCATAATTATTTAAAAAATGATACTATCCCCTCTTTTTTAAACTTAGTTACTAAACCACCTTCTGTTCTCTATAGAACATATTTCTGATAATAGTAGAATTTTTTTATTTACTTCAAAGACAAGGCTGTGGCCACTTCAAAAAATAGATTTATTTATCAATTAAGTAGGGTTTATAATTTTTAAACACAAAAAATATTAAACAACTTTTCATTTCAAAAGATTGAGTTTTATTCTCCATTTAATCACAAGCGAAAAACAATAAAACACTACTTAAAACTGAAATGATTGTAAAATTTATATAAACTACTTTTTTGTTTTAATAATTTTATAGTAAAACTGTATATTCAAGTTTGATTTAAATTTTTAATGCTTTAATAGTTGCAAGCAGAATTTGATATTAAATTTAATTAAAGTTTTTATGAAATTTTTATGTTAAAAATCATGTTTTTTTATTTAATTTTTATTTTTTCTCTATTTATTTATTTTCAAATTAACCATTTTCAATAAACAAAAACACGCGTTAAAAATGCGTGTTTTTGTTATTTTGTGGAGATGATGAGACTTGAACTCACAACCTCCTCCATGCCATGGAGGCGCGCTAGCCAATTGCGCCACATCCCCAAAATAATTCATTTTTTACCTAAAATTAGGAAATTATAAATAATTTTACTAATATTAGTTATTTTGTTTAATGTTAGCAAATTTTTATAAATTTGGAATTTATAATCATTCAAAAAACCTTATATTTCCACTCTCTCACATTGTTTATTTAAAAATCATTACTCTTTATTTTACATCCTTTTATTCTCTCAAATGATAGAATTA
Organism: uncultured Gammaproteobacteria bacterium; assembly: GCA_964459725.1. Lineage (GTDB taxonomy): Bacteria > Patescibacteriota > Patescibacteriia > Patescibacteriales > UBA12075 > CAYWNT01. The sequence goes on along the minus strand of CAYWNT010000012.1, from coordinate 17,559 downwards.
CTGACATTCAACCGTGTTATTGTGTTCTCGATAGAAATCGAACCTATATCTAAGACCTAGGAGGTCTTTGTTCCCCGCCAGCCAAAGCTTGTGTCCTTGAATGGAATCGAACCATTATCTAAGACTTAGGAGGTCTTTGTTTTATCCGTTAAACTACAAGGACAAAAAATTCGGCGGGCAGGTATCCGTTGAACTACGAGAACTTAATTTTATATATAATCTTATATTATTTTATTTATTTTATCAACCTTGCTTGTTTTTTTTCATATTTTATATTAAACTTTAATCACTATTTATAAATAATTAATATTTTTAAAATCATGTTTAATAGCGAAAATAATGAAATTTCAACTAAGAATGTTGAAACAATAATTGGACCATCTATCAAAGTAAAGGGTAATTTTCATGGACAGGGGAATATCATAATTGAAGGCTTGGTCGAGGGGAGTGTCAAAACTGACAAATTCCTTCTAGTTGGTAATAAATCTATAATAACCGCTTCTGTTGTCGCTCAAAACGCTAAAATCGGTGGTGAGATTAAAGGCAATATAAAGGTAAAGGGTTATTTGGAAATTTTAAAATCAGCTAAAATTTTTGGTGATATTGAAGCTGCTCAAGTTTCAATTGAAAAAGGTGCTATCTTAAACGGTCGCTGTACTATGATCGCTGAAATGCAAGAAAAAAAATAATTTTTTGTTTGTAAGTTATGCATATTTATATTTACGACAACTATGTTAATGATAAAAAATATCAGCCTCAGATTTCTAAAATAGAAACCAGAATTACAGATCTCGGTTTAAGCGGAAAAATCATTCGACTCGGTGCCATGAACTCAGTTTACAACATTGTAGAAGAAGAAATAAAAAAAGGCGCCAAAACAATTATTGCAATAGGTGATAATGGTCTTTTGAATCAAGTGGTTAATGCTATTGCAAAACTAAAAAATGTTTCTACGCCTATCGGCTTTATCCCGGTTGGAAAAACCAATAATGAGTTAGCAAACTTCTTGGGCATTCCAATCAATGAAGAAGCTTGTGATGTTCTTTCAGCTAGACGAATAGAACATCTTGATCTCGGAAAAATCAACAACTCGTTTTTTCTTTTCAATTCTACCATATCTACAGAAGACACTAAAATTGAAATCGACAAGAATTACTCAATAGAAATTATAAAAAGAGGGGAGATATCTGTTATAAACATTCCTACGCAAAAAATACCAAAAGAAATTAAGCCTAGTGCTAAAGACAATATTTTAGAGTTGTTAATTAACACCAAGGGGGCTATTGATCTCTTCTCTGACTCTCAAAAAAATGCTAATAATAGCGTTTTTTCCTTTAAAAAACTTCATATTGTTAATGACAAAAAACCAATAACAGTAGATAGTTCCATCAAAATTCCTACTCCTGTTGAAATTACAATTGCCAAAGAAAAAATAAATTTAATTGTTGGCAAAAATAGATCTTTCTAATCTTCAACAACCTCTCCTTCAATTATTTTATTATCCTTGTCTTTCTTTTTGTCTTTAAAAATATAAAGCTGTTGCAGTGCTGAAAAAACAGTTGTTGCCAACCAGTACAAAGCTAATCCAGCTGAAAAATTACTGGCAAATATTACTGTCATAACAGGCATGAAGTATGTCATCTGTTTGTTCATAATTGCTGCCATACCTTCGTCCTGAGCGCCATTGGTGTTTATCTCTGGTTTCTTGCTCATCATCATCTTAGCTTGCCAGTATTGTGCTATACCTGCCAGTAGGGCAATGTAAATGTTTTTTTCTGAAAGATCTAAAAATCCAAGAGAAATATAATTTATAGATTCAGGTTTATCAACAAACCAATAAAGTTTGTCTAAAACTCCATTTTCAAAACCATCTCTAAAAACCTTGAACACAGCAAAAAGAAAAGGAAGCTGAATAAGCAGCGGCAAACAAGAACCAAAAGGATTCACCTTATGATCCTTATAAAGCTCCATCATTTTGCGGCCCATTTCATCCTTTTTGTCTTTATATTTTCTTTTTATTTCTTCTATCTTAGGCTGAAGCTCTTGCAAGTCTTTCTGTGATTTTATTTGTTTTTTATTTAATGAATATGTTAATAATTTTATAATCAAGGTTAATAAAATTATTGCTATACCCATGTCGTGGCCAGGAACTACATTATAAATAAAAATTAATAAGTTTAGTACGGGTTGATAAAATATTGTTTCAAACATTTGTATATTTTAGAATGTCAGAAAAAAACTTTAAAGATTTAAAAAATCGCTTATATTAGCGAATGTTTTAATCATTTTCTAGTTTTTTTGTCTAACTTCAATTTACTTTTTTTATTCCAAAGGATCTTCTCCTCCTTTATTCCATGGGTTACACCTAATAATCCTCCAGAGAGCCTTGGCTCCACCTCTTATTATACCATACTTTTCAATTGCCAATATAGCATATTCAGAACACGTAGGTCGAAAACGACAATACCCAAAAGGGTAATTGTTCTTAAAAAAACCATGATCTCTAGATAGTGTTTTTTGATAAATTTTTATTAATTTTATTGTAAAATACCTTAAATAATAAACAAAAAAATCAAAACCTGTCTTTTTTTTCATGTAATTATTTTTAAAACATTTAAAAGCTCTTTGTTTATTTCTTCTTTTTTTGCTTTTGTGGCTTCTGGTAAAACCAAAACTAAAACATCTTTTCCTTCTTTTTTTTCAAAAACGATTGTTTTTAAAATCTCTCTGATTTGTCTTTTTATTTTATTTCTCTCTACAGCTTTTTTGCTAACTTTTAGTCCAACCAAAACTCCACACCTAGTTGTGCTTAAATTGTTTTTTAAAACCTTAATCCCTAAATATTTACCATATTTTCCTTTTCCTTTTTTAAAAACCTTATCAATATCTTCTTTTTTTGTTAATCTATTTTCTTTTTTAAACATTTAAAACAATTCTTACTTCCAAAAATAAAAACACAAGAGGCTAATTGTCTTGTGAATTTATAGTTTGCTGCTCATATATACTTACACTAATAAAACACTAATTAAACTAATTAGATTATTTTGTTAATGTTTTTCTTCCTTTATCTCTTCTGCTTTTAATGATGTTTCTGCCATTTTTTGTCTGCATTCTTATTTTGAATCCGTGTTTCTTTTTTGCCTTTCTTGTGTTTGGCTGAAATGTTTTTTTGGACATATCCTTTTTGGGCTCTAAATTTTTTACTTTTTTACTTTTTGTTTAACTAAAAATAAACCAATATTAAAACCTATATTATAATTCAACAATACAAACAACATAGCACTTTTATGTCAACAAGTCAACACCTTATTTCTTTTTTGCTTTTTATCAATTATGTTTATAACCCTGTTAATTTTTATGTAGATATCGTTGTTAATTATTTTATATTCCTGTTGAAACAGCTTAACAAACTGTTAATCAATTACTTGTTTTTGTTTTTTTACCACAAACAAATAACATTTTCATTTTTTTTTACATACCATATCAACAGTTTGTTGTTCCTGTTTTTTCTCTTACTTTAAAAAATAATCCTTGTTCTTAAAAATTTATCCACCTGCTTATTACTACTACTATTCTTTTTTAAATAAATATACATCTTTTTTCTATAAATTATTTTTTGAATATTTTTTATTTTTTGAATATAAAATTTTTTTAAAAATTATCTAAACTTGTAAAAGATGAAAATATATGTTAATAACTTAACATAGCAATTTAAAAATTTATAAAAAGAGGTTTGTAAATAAACAAAAAATGAGTTAAATATTTTTCCACTTATTATTCACAAACCATCAACACAAACCCATGTTTAACAAAAACAAAAAAATTGTTATAATTCGAATATTGTTTTAATTCTAAATTAATAATTTTTATCTCTATGAACAAAGATCAACTTTGGCAGGCTGTTTTGGGTGAAATTGAGCTAAACTTATCAAAGGCAAATTTTACCACCTGGTTCAAAAATACTTTTATTTCTTCTTTTGAGGATGATAATGTAGTAATTTGTGTACCAAATGCTTTTACAAAAACATGGTTAGAAAAAAAATATAACACCAAAATCAAAGAAGCGATAAAAAATGTAAACGGCAAAAAAGCAAAAGAGGTGGTTTACAAAGTTGAGATTAAAAAGACAAGCCCAGTTGATGATTTATTAAAAAAGATAAAAATTAAAAAAGACGACTCTCCAAAGAGTGAGGATATCATTGTAAACAAATTTGGGCTCAATTCAAAATATACATTTGACCAATTCATAGTTGGAAAAGGAAACGAACTGGCTAACGCAGCTTGCCAGGCAGTGGCAGCAAATCCTGGTAAAGCCTACAACCCGCTTTTTATATACGGAGGTGTGGGTCTGGGTAAAACACATCTTTTACAGGCTATAGGTCACGAAGTATCAAAGACCTCAGAAAAAGTTTTATATGTAACAAGTGAAAAGTTTGTAAACGATTATATTCAGTCAGTTAAATCAGGAAATGCAAAAGAGTTTAAAGAGAGATATAGAAATGTAGACTTATTACTTGTTGACGATATTCAGTTTATGGCAGGAAAAGACGGATCACAGGAGGAGTTTTTTCATACCTTTAACGAGCTTCATCAGCTTAACAAGCAAATTGTTTTAACTTCAGACCAACCACCAAAAACAATCCCAGCACTAGAAAAAAGATTGTTATCAAGGCTTGAGTGGGGGATGGTAGCAGATATTACTCACCCAAACCTGGAAACCAGAATGGCCATCCTTGAGGTAAAGTGTCGAGAAAAAAACTATGCTTTGGATAGCAAGATATTGGAGTATATCTCAAACAACATAAAAAACAACATAAGAGAGTTAGAGGGAGCACTGAACCGGTTGATTGCTTTTCATGAGTTTAACAACACCAAGCCAACGATCGAATCCACAAAAAACGTTTTGAATAATCTGATTTCAACCACAAAAAGTAGATCAGTAACCTGTAAAGACATTATTAATTATGTGTCTAACTTTTTTAATGTAGAGGTTAAGGATCTAACAGGCAAGAGCAGAAAAAAGGAGTTAGTTTATCCAAGACAAATCACTATGTATATTATGCGGAAAGAAATAAACACTTCTTATCCGACAATCGGCTATGAACTAGGTGGAAGAGATCATACTACAGCAATGCACGCTTTTAATAAAATAATAAAAGAAAAAGAAGAAAACGAAAGAGTAAGACAAGATATAGAATCAATTACTCAACAACTTTATGTAAATGTTTAGATTTGTGTAAAAAAATAAATTATGAAAATATCAAGCTTACAAGAAAATTTAAAAAATGGATTATTTATAGTGAGTCACATAGCTGGTAAAAACGTAAACCTGCCAATTTTGAATAATGTTTTAATAAGGGCTAAAGGTGATGGTATTAAAATGATCACCACAGATTTAGAAATAGGAATAGTGTGTACTATAAGAGGTAAGATTGAAAAAGAAGGAGAGTACACTGTAGAGTCTAAGGTTCTTTCAGAATATATTTCTCTTTTGCCAAACAAAAAGGTAGACATAGAACAAAACGAAAATAAACTTTTTGTAAAAAGCGATAATTATAAAACAGTAATAAGAGGACAATTAGCAGACGACTATCCTCTTATTCCACAAGTTAAAAGAGATGTTTATTATAAGACAGAAATAGAAAAATTTAAAAAAGCAATTTCCCAGGTTATATTTGCAGTATCAAACAGTGATAATAGAATGGAGCTTACTGGAGTTCTTTTTGATTTTGAAGGTGAAAATCTAACAATGGCAGCTACTGATAGTTTTCGTTTAGCGGAAAAGAAAATAAGCATGGAAACTAATCTCAAAGAAAAAGAAAATACAAGAATAATAGTTCCGGCAAAAACCTTGCAAGAGTTAATTAGAATTTTGTCAGCGGTAAAAAATGAAAATTTAAACAATGAAAAAAGTGAAATAAAGTTTTATATCTCTGACAATCAGATTTTATTTACCGTAGGAAACATAGAACTAATTTCAAGACTAATTGAGGGACAATACCCGGACTATACACAAATTATTCCAAAAACGAATGAGACCAAAGCAGCAGTAGACAAAGAAGAACTGGTGAGAGCAGTAAAAGCGTCTTCAATATTCTCTAAGACAGGCATAAACGATGTAAATCTAGATTTTCCATTAAATGCAAACAAGGTGATTATATCATCAGCCTCAAGTCAAACTGGGGAAAATATTACAGAGATAAGCTCACAAGTAAGTGGGAAAGATAATGGAATAGTTGTAAACTATAAATTTTTATTAGATGGAATAGGCAATATTGATGGAGATCAAATTAAGTTTGAGGTTATAAACGGAAAAACTCCTTGTATCTTGCGTTCTGAAAAGGAAGATGGATATCAGTATGTAATAATGCCAATTAAACAATAGAGCTTCTAAAAAATAAACAACCCTCGTGAAACTTACTGTTTCACGAGGGTTTTTTAATACCAGTAAAAAGGTTATTCTAGTTGATAATAACCAGGGGTAGCATCGAACGAGGCGGCGAGACACATGGAGCCGGAAAAAGACGCCTGAGTTCTCGATAATTCATCAAGAATTAAACCAACAATAATAGTTGTTGTTGCTTGATCAGGATTCATTGTAGCTGATACGAACTCGGCAGGCTGGAAAGTTTTAATGTCGTCGGTCATGTTTGACATAAGTGAAGGACCGGATAAGGCCGGCTGCGTTACAGTAATTTGACCAAAGGGAATGGATCCCGAAGTCGCGATTTGCGCAAAGGCTAGACCTGAAAAACCAATAGCCATAAAAAACGAGATCAGAAAACAAAACAATTTTTTCATTCTTGTACCTCCTGTCTTTTAGTGGTTTTTTTGTTTGCTGCGTTACACAGCGGTTAAAGAGCTCTTGATAATATTTTAACATAATTTTAATTTTTGTAAATAGTATTTTTATAATAATTTTATTTTTATTTATTTTAAAAAACACCAGCTTTTAGCTGGTGTGTGTCCTGGTCATTCGACAGGATAAACTGTTTAATGGCGAACCCCTTGCTATTTTAGTTTAAAATAATAATTAATGTTAATCTCTTGAACCTATCGCGCTACCGCTTATGTCGCTTTTGAGAGCAAAAGTAGCCAAAACTCTTGGGGGTTCCTGATTCGCTATCACGTTGATTGATATTTTAATCTCTCTAGCAATGTCGCTCAGCATCCACCCCCAAACCCCCAACAGCACTTTGAATAAATTATCATTGGAAGAAATTTAAACAAACAAAAAGAGGTGCAGCTCTTGACACCCTCTAGGGGTGTATGCTATACTTGATTAATGATACCCTGGGAGGGTGTATGTTATTATTGATAACCTTTTTTAGTTAATCAATGTTTGTGATTATTATTTTAAATAAATTATATTTATATGAGAAAAAAATTTATATTATTATTTTTACCAGTTTTGTTTTTGCCGATATTGTCGGGTTGCTCTAAAACAGAGTCTTATAATTATGCAGCAAAAAAAGTCGTGGTCGTAGAAGCTCAAGAAAAAAATATTGAGAATTCTTTTTTGTTTACTGGTAACCTGGAAGGAAACAAAGAAACCCTGGTGGCAGCCAAAACGCCGGGACAAGTAAAAGAAATAAGTGTAAATATTGGAGATAGTGTTAAGAGTGGAGAGACCCTGGCGAGATTAACTGGAGAGGAAAATTTTACAAACAGAAACACAGCTTACAGTAATTATCAAAACGCTTTGTCAGGAGTGAAAAATACAGAATACATGATGGACCAAAAAGTTGAAGCAACAAAGGCGGCTTTATCTGTTGCCAAAAATAATTTGTTGGCAATACAAACTGCAGACGCCAATGAAGATAATATTAGTCTTGATCAAATCAATGCAGCCGAGATTGCTCTAGAGAAAGCTTTGATAGCAAAAGAGTCGATCGACAAAACATTTGAACAAAAAGAAAGAGATGTTTTGGAAACCACAATGTCCGCCATTAATCAAAGTGTAATTTTGGTTAGAGACACTATTTCTTTTTTGTATTCTCTAAATGGAGTTGGTTTGCCTGATGAAGAAAATGACTTTGAGATAAACAATAACTTTGTTGTGAAGACCAAGGAAAATACCACTAAGGCAAAAATAAAAATCACAATGACTAAAAAAAGTTATTATGAATTCGAAAACTATTATAACGCTTTAAATAAATTTAATTATAAAAGGGAAGAAGTTTTGGAGGGTGGTAAAGAAACAGAGGAAATATTAAACGAGGTTAGAGAAGCTCTAGAATCTATGAATGGTGTTATTGTTGACTCGATTACACATGCTAATATGAGCCAAGCAGACCTAGATGCTTATCGTTCTCAAGTGGCAAGCTATAGAACAAATGTAGAAAACATGTTGCTTTCTCAAGATAGTGGAGTAGCAATTGGACTTAAGGGTGTAAATCAACTCTTTGAGAATTTAGGAGTGGAAAAAGAAAATCAGTTAATGCAAATTGAAAAAGATATTGAAATGGCAAAAAGACAACTTGATTTAATAAATAACAATATAAAGGCAGGAAAAGATGAGTTGTCTACCAAGACAGAGATTGCAGAAAGCCAAGTCTTGCAAGCAGAAAAGGCCTTGAACATGGCTGAAGGTCAAATGGCGGTACAGATACAAACAGCCAAAACACAAGCCGACTTGTCCAGAGGCGCTCTAAATATGGCCAATGTGGAGGTGGGTAATACTTTTTTGCGCGCTCCATATGATGGAGTTGTGGTTGAGAAACTTGCTGAGGAAGGAGCTGTGATTAACGCTGGAACACCAATACTGAAAGTTGCTGATGTGTCAAAGTTAAAATTAGTAATATTTGTGCCTGAGTCACAAATTAAATATTTAAAAAAAGGAACCAAGGGAATGGCAACATCTGATAGTTTTTCTAGTGAGGAGTTCGAGGCAGTGATTGAAAGAATTTCGCCAAAAACAGAAGAGGGATCAAAGAAAATTCGAGTAGAGTTAAGCATAGAAAAGGTTGATTATTTAAAAATCGGAATGAATATGAATTTAGAAATTAAACAAGAAATGACAAGAAAAACTGTAATGATTCCAGATAATTCTATTGTTAGAAAAAATAATATAAATACAGTTTATGCCGTAAATGAGGGAAAGATCAAGATAAAAGAAGTTGAGACAGGAATAGTAAGCGAAGAAGAGATAGAAATAGTGAGCGGAGTAGAGGTTGGTGAAAAAATAGCAGTGAAAGGATTTGACGGGCTAAGAGAGATGGATGAGGTAGAGATTATAGAATAAATTATTTTAAAAGATATGGAAAAAAAATTAAATTTTGCCGGGAAAATAGCTCGAGTATTTGTGATGAATAGCAAGTTAAGTATTTTGTTATTGTTTACTATGTTTGCTTGGGGTGTGTTTTCTTTTTTTATAACCCCTAAGCAGTACAATCCAGAAATAGTAGCGCCGGCTTTTCAGGTTATAACTGAGTATCCAGGAGCTAGTAGCAAAGAAATTTATGAGCTGGTAACTAAACCTTTGGAAAATAAACTTTCTGATATTCATGGTGTTGATGAGTTAATGTCTCAGTCTATTGATGGCGGAGTCTCAGTGATTCTTGTGAAATTTTTTGTAGGAGAAAACATGGAGGATTCCAAAGTAAAAATAATACAAAAGATTTATGGAAATCTTGACTTAAAGCCAACTGGAGCTAATGATCCAATCATTAAAGACATAGATCCTGATGATGTTCCTGTTTTGACTTTTGTTTTAACAAGTGATGAGTTAGATGACATAGAGCTTCGCCGGCTAGGATTAGAAATAAGAAACAAAATAAAAAATGTTAAAAATATTGCTAACATTGAAGTAAAAGGCGGAGCGAAAAGGCAACTTAAAATAACAATTAATGCTAATGAAATCAACTCTAAGGGCATTTCAGTATTTGAAATTATTGATTCTCTTAAAAAGAACAATGTCAAACTTCCTAGTGGAGATCTAGAAACAGACTCCAGAAAAATAAAAGTAGAGGTTGATGGCATAATTCGATCAAAAGAAGATTTAGCAAAAATAATTATTCGTTCTAGTGAGGGGCACTTAGTTTATTTAGAAGATGTAGCTGAGGTAAGCGACGAAAGAGAAGAGGTAACAGATTTTGTAAGGTATAAAAACAGTGAAGGAAGTAAAAATGCAGTTTACTTAAGTCTGGCAAAAAAGAAAGGCGCAAATATTAGTCAGGTAACAAAAGATACCAGAAAAAAAATAGAAGAATTTAAAAAGCTAAAGATAATTCCGGAAAAAGCAAATATAGAAATTGTGCGAGACGAAGGAGCAACTGCGAATGGGGAGATTTTTGGCTTAGTTATAAACTTGATTCAGGCGATTGTAATTGTGGCTTTGGTTCTTTTTGTTTTTCTTGGTAGGAAAGCGGCTTTTATTGTGGCGATTGCGATTCCGCTTGTTCTAGCAACAGTGTTTGGTGTGGGATTTCTAGCTGGTCAAACAATAAACAGAATTACTCTTTTTGCTCTGATTCTTTCTCTGGGGCTCTTGGTAGATAATGCGACTGTGATCGTAGAAAATGTGGTAAGACATATCAAGAAAGGCGATATTGATAAAAAGTTTTCTGTGATAAATGCTGTGAACGAGGTTGGTGTTGGACTTCTGATGTCAACAGTAACTACCTTGTTTGCTTTTTTTCCTATGGCTTTTGTGACCGGCATGATGGGTCCATACATGGGACCGATTCCGTTTTTTGTTCCAGCAGCTTTGATTTTTTCTTTGTTTGTGGCTTTCACAATTAATCCTTTTTTGAGTTATGTGTTGTTAAAAAACTTGAAAAGTGGAAAAGAGAAGGGCAAGGACAATGAAAAGCTAAAAAATATAAAAAAAATAGGCGAAGAAAAAGGAAAAAAATTAATGAATAGATATAAGGATTTTCTTAGAAAAATTTTTGACAACGATAAGTTAAGAAAAAAGATTTTAATAATAGTAGGAGTAGCATTTTTATTATCAGTAATGCTTCCAGCAGTGGGTATTGTAAAATTTCGCATGCTACCTAAGGCAGATCGTGAGCAATTTTTTGTTTATCTTGATTTTCCGGAAGGAACACTAATTGAAGAGAATAATAGAATTACTAGAGAGGTGGAGGATTTTTTTATTCGAGAAAGTGAAGTGGTAAGCGTACAGAGTTTTATTGGAGAAGCTCCAGTTATAGACTTTAACGGGCTTTTCAAGGGGGCCAGTGGTCGCACAGAAAGCAATATGACCACTATGAAAATAAACCTGACTCACCACAATGATAGAGGCATAAAGAGTGAAAAACTGGTACAGGAAATTAGACCAAAATTATATAAATTCTTAGAAAAAGAACCAGGCGTAAAAATTAAGTTAATTGAAGACCCTCCAGGTCCACCGGTTTTGTCGACGGTGTTAATCAAGATAAGGGGAGAGGATTATGATCGTCTCAAAGAAATATCAGTTGATGTTGAAAAAATGTTTTACGAAGTAGATGAGGTGGTGGACATAGATACAACAAGAACAGAAAATCAGCAAAAAATAATTTTAAAAATAAATTATGACAAGGCAAAGCAAGCTGGGGTAAATACCGAAATGGCAGCCTATGTTTTGCGCACGGCTTTGAGCGGGACAAATGTATCAGTGATTCATGATGAAACTAGCCTGGAACAAGAGTTTATTTTTATGCGTTTTAATAAGGAAGACAGAAATGCGCTCAGTGACTTGAATTCAATTTTTATCTCAAGTGCAACAGGAGAAAAAATTCCATTAACAGAAATAGTAACAAAGGAAAAAAAGTCAGTAGAGGATGTTATTTATAATGATGATAGAATGAAAACAGTTTATGTGACCGCCGAGATGGGTTCTCGCAGTGTGACTTATGCGGTCTTGGATATGTATTATAAGCTGTTTAAATACAAACTGAATGATGGAAATGGTGAGCTGAATAAAGTTTCATTTTTTGGGGTAGACTATGAGGATAAAAATACTGGTGAGAAATTTGAAATAAAATGGGGAGGAGAATGGGAAATAACAGTAGAAGTATTTAGAGACCTAGGTTTGGCTATGATGGTGGCAATCTTTTTGATCTATGTGGTTCTAGTGGCTCAGTTTCGCTCATTCAAAACGCCAATTTTGATTATGATTACAATTCCTCTGGCCATGATTGGTGTGCTTCCTGGCTTTGCCTTGTTAGGAGCAACTCTTGGAATTTATTTTAACGCCACTTCAATGATCGGAGTTATTGCCCTGGCTGGAATTGTAGTAAACAATGCAATTATCCTGGTCGAGTACCTAAACAGCTTTCAGGGAAAAGGAATTGGAATAAAAGAAGCGTTGATCGAAACCGGAGCAACTCGTATGAGGCCGATTGTGCTTACTTCTCTTACTACCATACTCGGTTCGCTAACAATTGTAGGAGATCCTGTTTGGGCAGGACTCGCCTGGAGTGTCGTCTTCGGCATTTCAATTTCTACTGTTCTAACCTTGGTTATTTTCCCGGTTTTGTATTATAGTTTTGAAGGAAAAGAATGGAAAAACTAATTCAAAAAATAATAATTAAAACAAAAAAAATAGTAAAAATTCCGCAGTTGCGGAATTTTTTATTTTATTTGACACAAAATGAATTAAAATTGGATAATTAGAGTTTTACTTTATTGGAAAAATATAGTAAAATAAGGACAGAAATAATTAAATTGTTGATAAAATGAATAAAAAAATAGTAAGTATTTTGGCGCTTGGTTTGATTTTGATAATAGTTGGAGGTTGTAGAAAAAATCAGGGTGAAATAAGCTTGGATGCAAAAAATGAAAAGAATGTTGGTGTGAAAGGTGTAGAAGAAAAAATAAATATTACCTTAAAGGAAATGATTCAGGATTTATTTGTTGAGAAATATGGGTTAGTAAGAGACAGTGTGGGCCTAGAATTTACTCAAGAAGCAGATGGTTATATAAAAGGAAATATTTCAATTGGAAAAAATGACACTGGAAGTATATTCTTGGCAGTTAGGACTGATAAAAAATGGGAACTTGTTTTTGATGGCAATGGTGCGTATAGATGTTCTTTGGCTGAGAAATATGACTTTCCTCTTGAGATGACTGAGGACTGCTTTGGTCCTAGAGAAGGGGACGAAGTGAATGAGTGTTTTGGAATAAACTTTGAAGAAGACGTAATTGAAGAAGAGGAGCAAGAATTATATGTAACCGAAATAAACACAGAAGAAGGAAAAGCAAAAACATTTAAAGGGGTGATTAATAAGGCAATAAAAGAAGGACCAAATTTTTCTAAACATTTTAGAGTGGTAGAATGGTTTTGTGGTGAAGAGTGTCAGGACCACTTGATAGTTGATTTGAGAGATGGTCAAATTGTTCAATTCGGGCTTCCTTCTACATACGGAATTGATTACAGAAAAACAAGCAATTTAATAGTTGTAAATCCGCCAGAGAACATGCCAAATGACATAATAAGCGTTGGGCAAACCAAAACAGAATATTACGAATTTGATATGGAGGCAAGCAGCACTTTGAGCTTGCTATGCGCTACAAGCTATATCCAGAAATAGAAGAAGATGAAGACACAACAACTACAACCATTGAGACAGAGGGACAAGTTTTAGGAATTATTGAATCTAATGAAAGTGAGCATAGCTGTGAGATTGATAGCGACTGTGTGCCAATGGCTGGATGTCATCCTAAAATTTGTATAAACAAAAAACACGCTGGCCAATATGAAAAGCCTACATTTTGTACAGAAATTTTTAACTGTAAGGCAGCCTATGAGCTAAAGGATTGTGGTTGTGAAGAGGGTTTGTGTGTAAACATGAACTTAGGTAATCAATGTACTAGATAGTTAGATTATTTTGAAATTTTAAAAGCTACTTTCTTTATTGGAAAGTAGCTTTTTGTGTTTTTTAGGTAGTTATTTGCTCATAACTCATTCATGCTGGCAAGAGCTTTTTCCCAGATTTGGTATTTTTCAAACAACTCTTTTTGTTCCTTGTTTAGTAACTTAATAAGCTGCTCTTCAAAATCTTTTTTGTTCTCTTTAACACACCTTAGACAGAAATTTTTGCCTGCCAACGTTAAATTATTTTTTTCCCCGCACTGCAAGCAAATAGAATCCCATGTTTTTAGTCTTAGTGTGGTTTTTAAGCACTCTAAACAATGCTCATGAGTGTTTGGAATGAAACCTGTTTTGTTACACTTTGGACAAATATTATTGTAAGGTGTAGATATTTTATGCCACATCTTACTCCTCCCTTAGGTAGTATTTTTATAAAAATGTACAAGCTGATAGTTGATTTTGGTTTATTTTGTTTATAGATCTTATAATAAAAAACATAAAAAGTCAATTGAAATTTTAGTTTTTAAAAAATCTATATGAATGTTTTGATAAATATTATATAATTAAAATAGATAAAAAAATAATTATTAAATAATAGTAATTAAAAAACAATTATGACTCTTCCAAAAAATTTAATTAACGAGGCCAACCCAGCTCCTTTGGGACTTCTTGGTTTTGGCATGACTACAGTTTTATTAAACATGCACAATATTGGTTTTTTCTCTATGGACGGAATGATACTTGCCATGGGAGTTTTTTATGGCGGAATAGCGCAGATCATTGCTGGTATTATGGAATGGAGAAAGCAAAACACTTTTGGCATGACTGCTTTTGTTTCTTACGGCTTGTTTTGGCTTTCTTTGGTTGGAATACTAGTTTTCCCATCACTTGGTTGGGCTGCTAAACCGGAAGCAGGTGCTATGGCTGCTTATTTATTTATGTGGGGACTTTTTACGGCGGTAATGTTTGTAGCTACGCTGAAACTAAACAGAACTTTGCAAATAGTTTTTGCTCTTTTAACTATTTTGTTTTTACTCCTCGCCCTAGGCGACATAACAGGAAATGCGATGATTACTAAAATAGCAGGATTTGAAGGTATAATCTGTGGTTTCTCAGCAATTTATCTAGCTGCGGCAGAAATAATAAATGGTGCGTATAAAAAAGAAATACTTCCAATATAAAAAGGAATAGAGTTGGTCTAGTTTTTCAATGTATATACATATGTTTAAACATATGTATATACATTGAAGCCATATAATTGCTAATACCTTTTAAGTGAAGTAAAAAAAGAAGGGATAACTCGGTACGAGTCATCCCTTTCTTTGAGCCCTTGCTCAAGTTAGAGTTTCGCTTGTTTTGAAAGCATTGTTATGGATAAGCATTTTTTTCAGCAATGCTTAAACATTCTTTTACAATCACAAATAATTATCCATGCTTTTCCAACATCTCCGGCATCAACAAGTGTTGTTTTGTGTCCTTCTAGGTCCTTGCCGCATTTACATTTTCTGTAAGTACTAACCCAGTCCAGAGAATAATAAGAATGGATTGTTTTTATTTTGGCTTCTGGTGGTTTAACTTTTTTTAAAACAATTCCATGAGATTTAATTAGGGGAGAAAAAACATTGTTTGCAATATAGCCAATTCTTTTACCGCCTTTAGCTGGAGATTTGCCGTTGTGTGTAACTACTTGAATACCCATTTCATTCTCCTTTTTAGGTTTTTAGAAATAGACATTTTTTATCTGACTAAATTGAAACAATTTGTTTGTAGTCAGAATTTTTTCCGTTAACAGTTAGATCAATTTTTTCACCCAGTAAAAATCCGATTTTACCATTTGTTAAAATGAGAACTCTTCTGGTTTTAAACCACTGAGATGCGACTTGTTTGTTTATTACCTCTTCTGCTTCTTCTTCTGATTTGCGAAATGCAAGTGATTTAGCCTTGCTTCCGTCAAAATTTGTCTTGTAAACTTCAACATATTCCTCAACAGTAAATCCATCTAGTTTTTTACCTATTATTTCTTGCATGGCTTACCTCTCTTTTGTTTTGTTGGGTAAAAAGTGCAAGTTGGTGATAGTTTTTTGTTGGTTTTATGATTTTATAATAAAACTCTAATGTTGTCAATCAGTGTTATTGTAGCGCTTGACTTTTGTTAATTTTCGTGATATGTTAATTTATTAATTTTGTACATTTCAAAATTTATTTTTTAACTAAAAAATAAGTAAAGTTGTTATATAAGTTTTATGGTGATTTTATTTTTGGAGAATTATATAATATGTAGACAAAAAACAAAGACAATTTAAGGAGGAAACAATGACTACAACCGGAGAAGAAACAATTATTGATATAGCCGAAAGAATTATTGCGTTGCTTGTTAATGAATATCCTGAACTTACTACAAGTAAGAACATTCTGAAGACAGGCGGCTATATAAGCGTTTTCGATCTTGGCGATAAAAGACTTGAATATGTAGGCGTTGTGGGCGAACCTGCTCCGCACGAAAAATGGTCTGCCTACGCTTACAATTCGGGAGAGAAAGGAACTAGACTTTTAGCAACTCACGAAGAATTAGGTCATTTGACTAGTTTCGAAAGCCGTGATCCTGAAAATGGAAAATGGGGCGGAGCTATTGTTGCTGGTTATTACATCTTTTCTTTCTCTGGTTTGCCAGAGCAAGCAGATGAAGCAGTTATGCTGGTAGTTGCCGTTGAATTGAATGTATTGTCTCTGGTAGATGCTAGCGCCATTGCTATAAAAAACAATAATGAGATTTTTTCAACGATAATTAATTATTTGTATGACGAGTAATTATTACAAAGGAGAACGCAAATAATTAATTTTTGGTGCGATGGAAATCAATAATACAAGCAGAAAAGGAGGAGGCTATGATTGGAGGAATTTCTGCAGTGCCATTTTGTTTTTTTGGAGAAAAGGATATAGTGGCAGCTCTTATTGAGGCTGTTGCGTTTATATCTGGATTGTTTTTTATAGGTTTTATTTTGGGTGACCCAGTATCAGCCGAATTCGGAATTATTGAATTTTGTATATCTGGTACAGCACTCCTTTTTGCTACCTTGTTAATTCGAAAATGGACATATTATGGTTGGTACTGTGTTACGGTAAGAGATAAAAAACTTTATCCTTCTACATATAAAAATCATATCGTTCCACAAGTATTTATGATACATGTTCCTTTGTTTTTATTTTCTTGTGCTACTTTGTTACACTTTGCGAAAATTAAAAACGGAATATTTTTAAGTTTGATTATGATTGTGTATGTAGTGAATTTTATTATTTTTATGGGATATGCTCAGACAAAAAGAAACAATGCTCGGGAATTTATAGTTAAAAATAAGATAACCTGGGAAGAAGTAAATGCAATCTCAGGGTGTGATTATAAGTAAATTTTACCCCGCCTAATCCAAAAATGGAGAAGGCGGGGTGTTTTATTAAAAAAAGAATCTTGCAACTCTGTTCGGTGTTAAAAAATCCCTAAGCGGAACGGACGAGACTCGAAAGGCTATCGCATGTTTACACCAATCGAATCCGTAAAGAAGGTTAAGTATGTATTTCTTTTCAAGCTTCTGATGTTTGGATTTTTATATTTCCTACCATATGCGAATTCTCGCACACCACATTCACAAAAATAAAACCAGGATTTTCATCCTGATTTATTTTTGCGGAACGGACGAGACTCGAACTCGCGACCTCTCCGGTTTGTACCGGAGCGTTCTATTTTCCAATTAAAAAAATCCCTAAGC
>CAYWNT010000011.1:0-48602 GCA_964459725.1 uncultured Gammaproteobacteria bacterium | reverse complement strand
ATTTGTTTATGGCGTAGAAAATTAAGATAACAAAAAGGAGTATTGAAATATATCCGGTGGGATAAATGCTTGCATCAGGAAATAATAATGGGAAATAATCCACCACGCCGGTAAAAGCAATAAAATATGAAATTAGTATAATTTTTATCTGATTTTTTTGTTTTCCATTCGCTTCTTTTTTGCAAAAAGTCCATAAATTATAAATAGCCAATATCATCGGACTAAATGTTGCAAGAATTGAATAAGTACCAAATTTTCCAAAAGCAGAATTATAGCCGTAAAAATGAAACCGTCCCTCTTGTATGATATAATCGGGGTTCAAATTAAGAAAAAAGAAAAAACAAGCAATAAACAAAAAAGTAAAGATTACACTAGTTTGTTTTTTCCAAGAAGTTTTTGACCAGCTAAGAGCAAAAAGGTAAGCAGAAAAAGACAAGAACACAACACTGCTGTACACAATATATTTATTAATAAAATGAGCTAATTTAAAATCAGTGGCAAAAAAACTTAAAGAGGCAAAAAACAACCAAATAAAAATATTGGATGTTAGAATAAAAAAGGTTACATTCTTTAACTCTTTTCTGTTTTTTACAAAAACAAAAGAGCCAAAATAAAAAACAAACAACGCAGTGATCAACAGCGGAATAGCGTATATATTAAATTCATAATTAGCGGAATTAAATATTTCTTTTAACATTGAAATTATCGATTCTTAACATCTATAAAAGACTTTTCTAGATCTTTTAAAACAATTTTATTGTTTTTTATTACTACTTCTTTTGGTGGAGCAAGACGCTCTCTGATAAATCCATTTCTCTTGTCCCTGAACCAATGATACAATAGCCACTTTTTTCTGAAATAAACTATCTTGGCAGTATAGTGTAATCTTGAAAAAAGAATATTGTTTTTTGGTTCTTTGAATGGCCCAAAAGGACTATTGGATACAGCATAACAAAACGTATGACTCCTATCGTCCCCAAAAAGAAGATACCACATGCCTTTGATTTTATATATGGCGGGACATTCCATAATTGGATATTTGTTTTTTGTGCTTGGAGAAAATATCGGAGCTTTCCATTTAAATTTATTCTTTGCATATTCTTCGACCATACCTATACAACCGCGCTCATCTTTTTTCTGAGTCCTGTCCTTAGTTGCAAATATAATATATTTCTTACCGTTATGCTTAAAACAATACGGATCACGAAAACAAAATGCGTTAGCTCCGGTATAATATGGATTTTCATTATCATAGACAAAGACTGGATTGTTTTTGTCCTTCTTCCAGAATTGAAGATTTTTTGAATATGCTTTACCGATCTTTTGAGACGGAATGCGGGCCGAAGTTACAGCAGTATAATAGAGAACATAATTTCCATTTTCCTTAAATACCGAACCTCCCCACATATTCTGATCCCAACTCTTGGGATCGGGCCGTAAGGCAATACCAGCATCCTCCCAATTGATACCGTTTTTTGACTTAGCAATCCCGTAAATATTTGGAAGAGAGGAATGTTTCTTGCCGACCTTCCACGCGGACTTTTTTAAATAAACAGCAAACAAAGCCCCATCTTTAACAACAAGATCGAAATCATGAAAATTATAAAATTTATCTTTATAGTATTTTCCTACCATGAAATATTTATTGATTAATTTATTTTTGAAGAGGTGTTTTTTTAATAAAATTAATTAATTCTTTTCTGTTTGGGTGACGTGCGTCCGAACTTGAAATATAAAAAGCTGCCACTGCATTAGCAAGTAACAATTTCTCTTCCTGCGGAAAGCCCATCAGCTCACCATAGATATAGCCCGAGTTCCAGGAATCTCCTGCTCCTGTAAATCTAAGTGGCTTAACCTTGAAAGATGGAATTTTTTCTTGCTTACCAGGGTTAGTGTGCTCCAAAGAAAACTTGCTAGTGTGAATAGCAATTTTTTTTGCTCCAGAAAGATTTGAAACTGCTTTTTTAATACTTGTACTTTCTCCATATTTTCTAACCTCACTCTCGCTTAGACAAAACATATCTACTAGCCCGGTGTTAATAATTTCTTTTCTAAGTTTGGTAACTTCCTTTTTTTGATTTACTTTTGTATGCGGATCTCCAGGATCAAAAAATGTTTTAGTGCTCTGGCCGGCAATACTAAAAACTTTCTTAGCCAGCTCTGTGCCCTCCTTGTTTGGTGACCAATCTGAGATATAAACCAAGTCTGCATTTTTTATTGCTTTTTTATCCTTCGAGTCTAGCATCTTAGGTCCAAAATGGGTCAGGCTACCCGGATGATTAATCATTACATTGCCTTCCTGAAGCTCTATTGCAGTAGTGAAAGCGAGCTCTCCTTTTCTTTTGACATGACTCAGATCTACTCCCCCGTTAAAACCAGTTCTCATAAACTCATATCCATCTTCATTGGTAGACACCATTAAGGAGGGCTTGAGTCCTAACCTGGATAATCCATCTGCCACATTAGCTGCCTTGCCTCCTCTTCTTAAAACCTGATTCATTAAAATACTTCCCCCGCCCCTTTTAACGACTTTTCCAATATCAGAGCTAAACGATTTATAGCTCTTTCTATACTGCACAAAATTATCAATACAAAAATGAGGCATAAGAACAACCTTAAATTTCTTTGGAGTAATGCGAAGTAATTTTATCAAATTATCTTTAGTTTTTTTCATAGAGATTGCTAATTATACTCTTATTTTACAACAAATTTAGGAAAAAATAAAGAGATAAAGAGAAAAACAGTTGACAAATATAATAAAGTGTGATATAATGAAAAATCAACAAACAAAACAGTTCTTTTTATATAAAACCGATTTGGAGGGATATACCATGAAAGATCTAGTCTTTTTTGTCTTTTTACTTTTTTTATCACAATGGCTAAGTGGTTGTGGAGCCGTCTTTGGTAACTCAACCCAGTATGAAGAAGAAGATTGGTATTGGTGGGCCACAAGCAATCAAGTTGCAAGCATGAAGCAGGACAAACTCGCATTGGAAAAAATGCGAGCCCAATTAGAAGATGGAAATATCTCTTCAATGGGATTTAAAGGAGTGGCGAAAAATTACTATCGAAAGGTGGTAACCATCAGCCTGACAAGAGGAGGAGAAAATAAATCCTACACTCTTGCCCCAGATGAAAAAGTGGTTGATTATCTCATCGGTGGCGACTATTACGTTGAAATGCGCCACAAAGGTAAGGTTTTCTATGAAGGAATGCTTACCGTTCCTAAAATCCACAAATTCCAAGGAGAGACATACGCTTGGCTGACATACGCCCAGTGAAATTAATCCCTCCTAAAAACAAAAGAACGCATCCGTTCCTAGGTGCGTTCTTTTTTCTTTTTTTTCTAATTTGAAAAACCAGTCGGTCCACCAGGTCCTCCACCAGTTTCAATATCATTCAAGTTCTCAAAAACAAAATTAGTAATAGCATAAGCTGCAACCATTATGATAAGACCTACGATTGCTCGCTTGATAGTATTCTGCGCCTTCCTTACTTTCTCCTCTTCTCCTTGCGCTGTCATCCAGTTAAAGCCGCCCATTAATATAAGAACAATAAACAAAATTCCTAACACCGAGAGAAAAGCCTTAATAACAACAGTCATTGTTCCTCCAACTGAAGCATTAGCAGCAAAACCAGCCTCATCAGCTAACTCCATTTCTTGAAAAGCAATTTCATCAACAACATCTCCCGAAAGAAGCTGAGCATTGGCTGTATTTATAAAAACAAAAACTGCAATTATCAATATTAAAAATTTAAAAACAAACTTAAAAAACATATAAAAATTATTACCTATCAATAAAGTTATAATATATAAAATTCCAAATAGCGTATGATCCCACTGTAATAATCAAACCAATTATTGCTCGCCTGATGGTGCCCTTCGCTTTATTAATTCTCTCATCATCATCCTGAGCCATCATCCAGTTGTACCCGGCAAAAAGCATCAGAACTATAAATATTATACCCAAAAGAGACAAAAACAAATTTATACCAGCACCCACAATTCCTGCCATGGAATATTCATCAGCCTCTGCATATCCACTTTCTCCTTGAATACCTTCTAATCCGGAAAGTGCGGGATTTTGAGCAAATACAAAATATGGCAAAACAAGTAGAACAATAAGTAAAAAAAGTATGGCAAGTGATTTTATTTTTTTCATTTTAATTTCAAGTTTTAAATTTAATTTACACTACTAGGCTTTGTTTTTTAACTGTTGTGTTTCTAAAGTAGACTGAACAGAATCTAAGGTTTTATCGCCAAGTTTTTCAATAACAAAGTAACTAATAGCATAAGCTCCCATAACTATAATTAGACCGATAACAGCTGCTTGAATTACCTTTTTTGATTTTTCAACTCTCTCTGCTGCACCTCTATCAGTCATCCAAAGATATCCTCCATAAATCATTAGAACTAGAAATATAATCCCAAGAAGAGAAAGAAATGTTTGAATAATGGTAGCTACAATCATTTGCGGTTCATCAACGTCCGTATCATAGCCTGCTCCTCCGGCAACATTATCCAATACGCCACCTCCAAAAGCATCACTAAGATCAGCTGCTAATGCAATATTACTAAAAAATAGAAATACAACGAGAATTAAACCAATATTTTTTATTATTTTAGTCATAGTTTTAATCAATTTAAAAATCTATTCTCTCCCATATTGTATTTGCAATAATATAAGCTCCCAACACAATTACGAGCCCAATCAAAGCATTTTGAATTATCTTTTTTGCCTTTTCAACATCCTCTTCTTTTCCCCTGGCCTTCATCCAAACAAATCCACCATAAAGCATCAAAATAAGAAATATAATTCCAAGAAGTGAAAGTATAATTCCTATTATATAACCAATCGTCCACTCAGCGCCACTATCAGAAATATCCATATAGGAATGCCCTGTTTCATCACCAGTATCTTCCAATCCGCTAGCTTCATCAAAGCCTTGACTTATATCAAATTTCGCCAAAGCAAATGAAGTTGATCCAAATAATGTTATAAGTACAGTAAATATTGCTACTGTTTTTTTATAAAATGAAAACATATTTTACTTCACTGTTTTTAATAACTACACTCTATGAAGTTAAAGCCCCTCCAATATATGCTGTAATAGCATAAGCTGCCAATACAATAATAATACCTATAATAGCTGATTCTATTATTTCTTTTGCTCTCTTAACATCCTGGTCATTTCCCCTGGCAAACATCCAAACAAACCCACCATAAATCATTAGTATAAAAAATATAACACCAACGAGAGAAAGAATAGTACCCACTACCTTTCCAATGCCGGATGGCAAGTCAGTAATAGTAGCTCCACTTCCTCCATAAGCTGCAGTATTTGCTGCTTCTAGTCCATAATCTTTTTCCTGTACCATGCCAAAACCAACATTTCCAACAAATAAAGCTATCAATATAATCGGTAATACTATTTTCTTCAAATTAAACATATTAAAAATAAATATTAATTTTTCAATCATTTAACCTTTAAAAAAGACTTTATAGACTTTTAGACTACTTCTCCATTGCTCAAAACACAACCAAGCAAAGGTTGTGTCTCAAGCAATGAAGCCCGAATAAATCGAGCTTCAAAAAAGATATTATTCAGCCATTGCGTCAAACAAGTTTGTAACCACGAAATTGGCGATTGCAAATGAAGCCATAATGATTATAAGACCGATTACACCAGCCAGCATCAACTTTCGAGCTTCTGAAACCTTGTCTTCATTTCCAGCTGCTGTCATCCACTTGAATCCACCAAGCAAGATGATAACAGTAGCGATAATACCTAGGAAGCCAAGTAATACTCTGATTACTCTAGCTACGATTACTCTAGGATCCTGCTCAGTTAGACCAGTTTCACTTTGAATACTTTCCTGAATATCCTCTCCGCCCCAAAGATCTGCCTGCGCTGAAACATTTCCAACTAAAGCAAATGCAAACATTGGCACCATGACAGTAAGAACCGCCATGAAAGAAATAATTTTTTTCATAATTTTTTATCCCATTCTAATCAATAATTAATTATCATGAGATTAATTATTATTTTATTTATTTATATTTTAACAT
Organism: uncultured Gammaproteobacteria bacterium; assembly: GCA_964459725.1. Taxonomy (GTDB): domain Bacteria; phylum Patescibacteriota; class Patescibacteriia; order Patescibacteriales; family UBA12075; genus CAYWNT01. The sequence goes on along the minus strand of CAYWNT010000011.1, from coordinate 42,531 downwards.
ATTTTTACAATTCATCCAAACACATCAGCTAAAACTTCAGACAAAGCTCTAGACAAATAATTAAAATAAATAATCCGACCAGGTTTCCTCAGTAAGCTCGTCTGTTTTCTTGCTGTTTTTAATATCAAACTCTCCCACTCTTGTTCTCTCAAGCTCTTCCAAGTAAGCGCCTGACCCAAGCTTCTTACCGATATCATTGGCTAAGGTTCGTATATATGTTCCTGTTGAGCAATACACCTTTATCTTCAAAATCGGCCAGCTATAACCTAGAAGGTCTAGAGAAAGTATTTCGATTTCGCTAGCTTCTCTTTTAACTTCCACTCCCTTTCTGGCTAATTTGTACAATCTTTTTCCATTCACCTTTTTTGCGCTAAACATAGGCGGAGTCTGTTTTTGCTTTCCTGTGAATAATTTTAATACTTTTTCAATCTTTTCCACCTCTAGAACATTCTCATTTTCCACTTTTTCTATATTCCCATCTCTATCTTGAGTATCACTTATTTCTCCCAATTTCATGGTCGCAATATATTCCTTGTCTAATTTTACATAATTAGAAATTTTTTTTGTTGACTCTCTTCCAATTGCAATAATCAAAAGTCCACTGGCAAAGGGATCCAGGGTGCCGGCGTGCCCAATCTTTTTTATACCTGTAATTTTTCTCATTTTATAGATAATATCATGAGAAGTAGGTCCACTTGGCTTATTTATTAATATAAATCCAGTATTTTGCATAGAATTAAGAAAATTCTCTATTTTTTTAATAATTATTTATATTGTTATCATAGTACAAAAACAAAATAAAGTTAAATAAATTATAGTTTTACCAAAAAGACAAGACTTGATCTGTTCACCTTTTCCTATAATTGACTTTTTCTGAAAAATAAGGTAAATTATATTAAGTTATTAGACTTCTATAAGTCTATTTTTAATTTCAAAAATTAATGAATATTACAGAATTAGCAAGAAATTTAAAAATCACTCCCAATGAATTGCGGAACATAATGCCTCGATTCGGTTTTGATATTGGAGCAAAAGCTATCAAGATAAACAAAAGTGTTGCAAATAGGATTATAAAAAATTGGCCGAAGATTAAAAGACAGCTTGAACAAGAAAAAGCTAAGGCGGAAAAAGAGGCAGAAATGGAAGAGCAGCAATCAAAAGAAAAAGGAGAATTGCTCATCCCTGCATTTATTACCATACGTGAATTTGCAGCTCTTTCTGACACACCAGTTAATATTATTTTATCAGAGCTAATGAAAAACGGCATCTTTGCTTCACTCAATGAAAAAATTGATTATGACACAGCCTGGCTTATAGGAGAAGCTCTTGGTTACGAAGTAAAGAAAAAAGAGGGAGAAGACGAAGTCAAAAATGATGTCGACAAACTAGATGAAATTTTAAAAGCAGAAGATGAACAAAAACTACTTTCTCGTCCACCAGTAATTGTAGTAATGGGACACGTAGATCATGGTAAGACGAAGTTATTAGATGCTGTCAGAAGAACAGATGTAACCGAAGGAGAAATGGGGGGCATCACTCAGCATATTGGAGCTTACCAAGTTGAGAGAAGAAAGCAGCTAATTACATTTGTAGATACTCCTGGTCATGAAGCTTTTACTGCCATGAGAAGTCGTGGAGCCAGAATCGCTGATGTGGCTATCCTGGTAGTTGCAGCTGACGATGGAGTAAAGCCGCAAACAACAGAAGCATACAAAATAATCCAGGCTGCGAAAATTCCATTTGTTGTTGCGATTAACAAGATTGATAAACCAGAAGCAAATATTGAAAAGACTAAACAAGAATTGGTTAATAAACTAAACATTGTTCCTGAGGACTGGGGAGGAAAGATAATTTGTTCACCAATTTCAGCTAAAAACGAACAAGGAATTGTAGAGCTTCTAGATATGATTCTTCTTACTGCAGAAACTGAAGCAACAAATATTAAAGCCAACCCAGAAGCAAGTGCAGCCGGAACAGTTATTGAGTCACACATTGACAAAGGCGCCGGACCGGTCGCCACTATACTCATCCAAAACGGAACATTGGCAGTTGGTGATAGTTTAATTTTGGACGGAAAAAACATAGGAAAAATAAAAGCATTAAATGACTGTCATGGTGACAAGATCATGAAAGCCGATCCTGCTACCCCAGTACAAATACTTGGCCTCAAAACCATGCCTCACGTTGGTGATGTTATAGAGGTTGGAGAGGGAGAAAGAGTAAAACACAAAAAAATGAAAAATGTCTTTGCTAGTCCAGAAGTACAATCAAGCGAAGAGAGTGAAGATGTAGAAAAAATAAATCTAATTATAAAAAGTGATGTACTAGGATCTGTTGAAGCGATAGAAGAGTCAATGGAAAAAATTAATACTAGAGATGTCAGAGTAAAAATAGTAAAAAAAGGTTTAGGTAATATTACAGATAGTGACGTAAAAAGAGCCGAGGCCACAGGAGCAAAGGTTGTTGGTTTTAATGTGAAAACATCACCCCAAGTAGAAGATCTGGCCAGAGAAATGAAAGTTGAAATAAAATTATATAACATTATTTACGATTTGATAAACGACATAAAGGAAGAAATGAAGACTTATATAAAAACAGTGATCGAACGAAAAGACCTGGGAAGAATGAAAGTTTTGGCAATATTTAGAACAGAAAAAAGCATGCAAATTATCGGAGGCAAGGTACTAGACTCTGATATAGAATCTGATTCCTTGATCGAAGTAATGCGGGACAAAGAAATGATTGGCACCGGAAAAGCGGTTAGCTTGCAATCCGGAAAACAAGATGTAGGCTCAGTTGAGGCAGATCAAGAATGCGGCATTCAGTTTGAAGGTTCTACAGTTGTAGAAGAAGGAGATGTACTACAATTTTACAAAGAAGAAGAAGTTCAAAAATCCTATGAGTAGAATGGAAAGAATAAACGAGCAATTAAAAAATGAAATTGCTATGGCCGTAAATGAAAGAGTCGGCTTGGAAGATGGTCTAATAACCATAACCCAAGTAAGCTGTTCGCCAAACCTACAAAACGCAACAGTTAAAGTGTCTGTCCTACCAGAAAACATTTCCGGAACTGCTCTAAAAAAACTCAGACAAACACGTCGAGAATTATCATCTCTATTAAAAAAGAAACTGAGAAACTTAAAAATGATTCCAAATCTACACTTCAAGATAGACAACCAAGAAAGACATGCGGCTAATATGGATAAGGTTTTTCAAGACTTAAAAAACGATTTATAATAAATTTTAAATCATCAATGCTTGTCTTAAAAATTACCAACCAATATGATTTCCGAAAAATACAGAGAAGCATATAAAATAATAAAAAAGGCAAAAAAAATTCTAATAACTACTCATTATAGGCCAGATGGAGACGCCCTGTCTTCGACCTGTGCTATGATAGATTTTTTTAAAAAATCCCGAATAGATTATACTGCTTACTGCAGCGATGAACCACCATATCAGTTTAATTTCCTGCCTCACATAGACGAAATAGTATCAGACAAAGAAAAAATAAACTTTTCCTCATACGATCTTATTATTACAATTGACTGTGGCAGTCTAAGCAGAACAAACCTGACAAAAGAAATAAGCAAGAGAGATAAATCACAAACTGCAATTGAGTTTGACCATCATCCGAAAATTGACAATTTTTCCAATTTGGAGATCAGAAATCCTAAAGCATCATCAACTGCTGAGGTTATCTATAATTTTTTCAAGATCAACAAAATAAGGTTCAATAAAAATATCGCCAACTGTATACTGACAGGTATACTAACAGACACTGGTAACCTTCTATATGAATCAACATCTGAAAAAACGATCAAAATCACTTCTGAAATGATGATTTATGGCGCTAGGTACCCAATAGTCCTGGAAAACACTTGGCGTAACAAAAGTTTACCTGCCATGAAAATCTGGGGTCAGGCAATGAGCAATTTAAAAATAAATAATTATTATAATTTTGCTTATTCTCTTCTGACCAAAGAGGATATCATAAGCAGCGGTGCAAGCGAAGAAGAACTAGAGGGAATTGCTGGATTTCTGTGCAACCTCCACGGGGTTAACGGTGTGGTCTTTCTACGAGAAGAGGATAATAAAATCAAAGGAAGTCTTCGCACCTCTCATCCTGATATTGATATATCAAAACTAGCCCAAGCATTAGGCGGAGGAGGACATAAAAAAGCTTCCGGGTTCATCATCGAAGGGAAACTTGAGAGAATAAACAACAAATGGAAAATTACATAAAACCATTTTATAATATCTAACTTTTTCATTTTCAATTCTACAACTTTAGAGAATTGAAAATAGAAAATCTTTTTAATTATGACATTAATACCAACAGTTATTGAAAAAACAGGTCAAGTCGAAAGGGCCTATGACATATATTCGAGACTACTTAAAGATAGAATTATTTTTCTAGGAGAACCAGTATCAGATCATGTGGCCAATATTATTATTGCCCAATTCTTATTTCTAGATGCTGATCAAAAAAACAAAGATATCAAGTTCTACATAAATACTCCAGGTGGTTCAGTTACTGCTGGCATGGCTATTTATGATACTATGCAGTATGTAAAAAGTGATGTTTCTACTATTTGCGTTGGCATGGCTGCTTCAATGGGGGCTACTCTTCTGGCGGCCGGAGCCAAGGGCAAAAGATTTGCTCTTCCAAATAGCGAAGTAATGATTCATCAAGTAATGGGAGGCACTGAAGGACAAGCCGCGGATATTAAAATACGAGCAGAGCACATCCTGAAGGTAAAAAAGAGACTAAACAAAATTCTTGCCAAACATACTAGTCAAAAAGAGTCAAAAATTGAGGAAGACACAGATCGTGATAATTTCATGACAGCTGAAGAAGCAAAAAAATACGGAATTATTGATAATATTATTGTAAAATAATTTAATTTTAAGAACTTCTTAATTTATTTGAGAAATTTATCAATAATTTCTTGGGTCTAAAACTGCTTTACAAAACCTGATCGATATGATAGGATGGGTGTAAAGAGATTATCCAAAAAGTTGTTTTTATAGTAAAAAAATATACTTTTTAGACTATTTTCTAAGATATAAAATAATTTTATTGTACGGAGAAAGGATAAGAGATTCGACAGAATTCCTAAGAGAGATAAATTAAACTTGTTTACCTAGCTATTAATTTAAAAATTGTGTTAAATAATTTTTTACTTAAACTAAAAAAACAAAGTAAATAAAGCCAAAATATATTTTTGGTATCTTTAGTTATCTCTACCTCCTTATAATAGAACCACGCTTAAAATATGGAATATTTAATTTACGGTGCGATTCTAATAGGCGGTTTTTTTATTGGTTTTGAAATCAGAAAACACACAGTCACAGGAAGACTTAAAAGACGAGAAGAAAAAGCAGAAAAGAAAATTTCAGAAATCAAATCCAAGCAAAGTGACCTTATTTTGAAAACACAGGAAAAGGCTTTGAAAATTATTGAAGAAGCAAAAGGTGAAGAAAAAAAGAGACGCCAAGAAATCAATAACCAACAAGCAAGACTAGAAAAACGAGAAAACACATTTTCTCAAAAAATCCTAGAACTGCAGGACAAGCAGCAAAAACTCTTTGAAAAAGTAAATAAAGTAGAAGAGGTAAAAGAAAAAATCAACCAGATAAAAGAAGAGCAACTTGCTAAACTAGAAAAAATTGCCGGACTTTCAAAAGACGAGGCTAAAGATGCTCTAATAAAAAATGTTGAGGAACAATCAAAAGAAGACTTGATATCTAGAATAAAAAAGATGGAATCAGAGTCTGCTGAAACACTGGAAATCAAAGCAAAGGAATTGATGGGAAGCACTATGCAAAGACTGGTTTCCAAGTTCACCACAGAGATTACCACTACGGCAGTTGAGCTACCAAACGATGAAATGAAAGGTAGAATCATAGGTAGAGAAGGAAGAAATATTAAGGTGATAGAGCAACTAACTGGCACTGAAATCGTAGTTGATGACACTCCAAACGTAATCACTGTCTCAGGTTTCTCCGGAATCAGAAGACATATTGCTAAAAGAGCACTTGATCATCTAATCCTAGACGGTCGAATTCATCCAACCAAAATTGAAGAAGCTATTGAGGAATCAAAAAAAGAACTTGCTCTAGACATAAAAAAGGCTGGAGAAGAAGCTCTCTTTGATGTCGGAATTACTGGCTTTGATCCAAAATTAGTTCAAATTATTGGAAGACTTAAATACAGAACAAGTTATGGACAAAATGCACTAGGACATTCACTTGAAGTTGCCCACTTGTCAGCTCTTATCGCTGAAGAGCTTGGAGCAGATGTTACATTAGCTAAAAAAGGTGGACTATTGCATGACATTGGAAAAGCAGTTGATCACGAAGTAAAAGGAACTCATCCTGAAATTGGAGGAAATATTGCTAGAAAATTCAACCTTCCTCAGGAAGTTATAGATCCAATCGAAAGTCACCACGATGACAAACCTCGAGGACTTATATCGGTAATAGTAAAAGTAGCTGATGCAATTTCATCTGCCAGACCAGGAGCTAGACACGACACCTATGAAAGATATCTACAAAGATTGGAAGAGCTAGAAAAAATTGCTGGATCTTTTGAAGGAGTAGAAAAAACATACGCAATTCAGGCTGGTCGTGAAGTAAGAGTATTTGTAACTCCTGATGAGATCGATGATCTTACAGCACATAATCTAGCAAGAAACATTGCTAAACAAATTGAACAAGAACTAAAATATCCAGGTGAAATAAAAGTTAATGTAATTCGTGAAATGAGAATAACAGAATTTGCCAGATAAACAAGAATATACTTCATTAACAATTTCTATTAAATTTACGATAAAAAAATACTAGTTTCAAAGCTAGTATTTTTTTATTATTAAACGTTAGGCAAAAATTTGCATTGTTTATTTTTATTTGATATAATAAATAAAAATAAATTTTCAAAACTCATAGCTTGCCCAGAGGCATTTAAAGGTCTCTAAATTACAAGCTGATAATAAATAAATAATTCATTGATTATAAGTTCATTTATCATCATGGATCTATTTATCATTAAATCTATGAATAAAGCAGGTTTAATAGACAGAATCGCAACTCAGGCAGCAGTTTCCAAAAAGGACGCTGAAAACATGCTTGAGTCACTAACAGATATCATTATTAGCGAATTAAAGGTTGGTAATGAGGTAACTCTAACTGGTTTTGGAACATTTTTATCCAGAGTTCGTCATGCCAGAGGCGGTGTTAATCCACAAAACCCAAGCGAAAGAATTACTATTCCAGAAGTTAAGGTCGCAAAGTTTAAAACCGGAAAAACCCTAAAAGACGCCTTAAAATCAGTATAAAATCAAAATTAATAAAATTTCACTTTTATTTATAGGTGAGATTTTATTTTTTCATAAAATATTTACTAATATTAGGTTAGATTTCTAATTTGCTTTAAATATATTGACAAAGTGATAAAAATATTATAATCTGGATATATATTTAATAAAAGTAAATTATTAATATAGAACCAGATGCGTTCTTGTTTTTATTTAGAAAAATAATATGTCAGAAGAAAAAAAAGCTGAAAAAAAGGAAGTTTCAGAAAAAACAACAAAAAAAGAAGAGAAAGCCACTCCAGAATTGAAGACTGGGATGACAATTCGTATTTACCAAAAAATTAAAGAATTGAATATCAAAGGAGAAGAGAAAGAAAGAGTTCAATTTTTTGAAGGTATGATAATTGCCAAAAAGCATGGCAAGGAAACAGGTGGTACAATTACTGTTAGAAAGATTTCAAATGGTGTTGGTGTAGAAAAAATCTTCCCGCTAAACCTACCTACTATTGAAAAAATAGAAGTAAAGAAACAAGCTAGAACTAGAAGATCAAAACTGTATTTCTTGAAAGACGGATACAAAAAGAAACTAAAAGAAAAAGTTGTTGCTTAATTATCAAGCAATTGCGGATATGGTGGAATTGGTAGACACGCAAGCTTGAGGGGCTTGTGAGGGCAACCTCGTGGGAGTTCAACTCTCCCTATCCGCACAACGAATAGTGCGGGACAGGGACGATTAGCTCAGTTGGCTAGAGCATCTCGTTTACACCGAGAGGGTCGTAGGTTCGAGTCCTACATCGTCCACAATATAAAAAACTATCCCGAAAGGGGTAGTTTTTATATTTTGGCCGATTAGGCGAACCTAGTTGACCAACATGAAATCTCAACCAAAACATTAATCAAAGCAATAGCAAGTAAAAATATTACTAACATCGCCACAATGATCGTCCACAATAAAAAAACTACTCCAAAAGGGGTAGTTTTTTGTAATTTTGACACCTTGTTTGCCAAGAGTTTTTTGAGGTTTATTATCACTGAAAATAATAAAGTTACTTTATGTGCAAGGAATGATTTCCAAACTCCTATTTAGTTGCTGTTGGTTTTTCCATTGTTGCGCAATTTTTAGCAGTCTATCTGAAAATTGCTTATTGGAAATATTTCCTTCTGCAAGAAGATCACAACATTTTCTAAAATTGCTCATTTCTGAATCCATCATATTTTCTACTTCAGATTCAGAAAGGCTAAGCCTTGTTGCGATCTCAGTAATTTCCTCAACTCCTCGACCAAGCCACAGCATCTCCGCAATATCTCCCGTACTGCAATGAGGGCTACTTTCTGCCTCTTCTAGAGAATTAAATATCCAACGAATAAAAATAAACCCAATAATTAAACAGCTGATTATGCCACTTATTATCAATGCTTTCATTATCCTATTCCTCCTGGAATATTTATTAATGTGTCTTTCTTGGTTTTTTTCCTTTGACAAGTTTCTTTTTTTTATTGTGTTAATAAAAAATTTTTTAAGTTGCTAGTGCTAGGTTTAAAATCATTCCATACTACTTCAGGTGACCATAATATCTCACAAATTTTATTGAGAGTATCACATAAACCTGTATGTCTTTCCTGTTCAATATAATTATGATTTTCTACAAGAAAATCCCACATTTCAACTAAGTGCGCATCAGCCATAGAAATATATTTGTTACCAATTAATCTAAGTAGCTCGTCTACCAGTTCTTTCCATTGTTTATTTAATGATAGCAGTACACCTTCAGGCAATTTATCTTCTTTAATCTTTAAACCACGCTCTTTGCTCATAAAAAACTCCTCTATATTTTTGTTGTTAAATGTGCTAAAAATATTTATACTTTATATAAGCATAAATATTTATTTTTGACAACCCTGAGGAAGTTTATATTTTGACAAAGTTTAATGATTTTTGTAACCTATAGAAAGGCTGGCAGGGGCCCGATGCTGAAGAGAATTCAGTAGACGGCGGCTGTAACTATAACAGTCCTTGGATGTATTTAATAATCCTTTTTCCCTGTCAGCCTTTTTTTATTTATACACCCTATTTACAGTTCTTACAAAACAATTAACCAATTATCATTTCTCATATTTCTTATTGTCATGGATTGACAAAAGTAATTCAATATGGTAAATTTATATAATTATTTTTGTTCAATAAAAATTTAACATAGGAGGGCAAAATGAGTCTTGATGACCTAAAGAAAAAAAGGGACGAACTAGCAAAAAATAACAGCGATCCTATTTTGGTAGAAGTTTTTAGTGTATTGTTACGCCAGCCAGACAAGGTTGGGCCACACGCTTCCAGGCTCAAACCATTGGATCTGTCCAACTCAGATCATAAACAAATGTTTATGTCATCAGTAAATTCTGAAGTTAATAGATTGAAATCCCGGTTAGTATTTACTGAACATGGAAAAGTTGATGATGCCCTTGGTGAAGCTATAAAGTTAATTTCAAAATAACAAAACCAAATTGGAGGAAGTAATGAATTTACACAAAAATTCTTTTCCTGGACTTCTTGGCCCATTTCAGCCAGAAGAAATTGATCTTCTGGACAAACTGAAACGAATGGTAGCACGCAACTTAAGTAGTGTAAAAAGTTTAATACGAAATATGGATGGTTTTGAAGAAACTTCACCATACAGTCCTACATATAGCTATGGAATGATTAAATTTTCTTTTGGTGAGGATAAAATCATTTTTGTTATTCCCTGGGGATATAAATTTGACCCACATGGAAAACTAACCATTTATCACAGTGAAAATGCCAAAGAAAAAAGTATCGAGGTCGTTAAAAAAATGACTGATATTTACTGGGATGAATATTTCAGAAGAAAACCATACTTTGACGAAAAAGAAATACCTACCAGTATTCTCTCCCGAGATTTACCGGATGGGAAAAAGCTTATCCCAGAATGGTATGTTGAAGTCCGCGCATTTATTCACTCAACAGGTTGTCAGTTTACATCCTGGCTCCAAGCAGAAAAATGGTTCACTGACCAAGGATATGTAGTCGCCTAGAATCTAGACTGAAATCGAAATAATCAAAAACAAAAAGGGGAAGATGATGGGCAAAGTAATGTCACAAAAGATTGTTCCAGAAAATGAAAACGGAGGCAACTTATTTTGTACTTGTGGAGGTGATGTAAGCCCAGTTCAAGAGTTAAGCTGCAATAAATGCAAAGCTGATTTAATACGAAAGGCCTTTCCTGCGGCCAAATGCACCTGTTGTCCGATCACAATAGGTCAAATCTGGTATTTTTATTGTCCAACATGTGATGAAAAGTGTCATTGTGGTGACGCTTGGGGGTGTAAGAAATCAGAATGTTCAGATGATAACAATTTATGTCCCGCCAAGTATTCCTGCGCTCAATGTGGCGCAGAGTCAAAAGAACAAGTTCCTTTTTTTTAGAAAAGATTTTAAAAAAATCCAACAAAAAACGTCTACGTAGACATCTACGTAGACGTTTTTTTCTTTTATAACAATTTTTTTAATTATTTTATTTCTATTCTTGATATCTGTTAAATTTTAAACTCAAAATCTAGATTTATTAATTTAATTCTATTTATAAAAAAGCCGTTCAATGTTTACACACAAAACGGCTTTTATTGTTTTATTATTCAAACAACTTTTTATTCAACGTTTATTGAAAATAATTTCTTGTAAATACATACTACTTGGAAGTAAGGCGTTTGCTGCCAACAATAACAATAACAATATTATTGAAAATTTCCAGGCTGACTTCATTTTAAAACCCAGCAAGCCTCCCAAGACAAACATTACATAATCACCTATCAACCTATTTGCCCAATGCTCATTTCCATTAAGCCAAATAAACAATGTTGCCCCCTGCGACAAGTGCTCTATCGTGAGTTCTAAAATCTCCCAACCAGACGCTGCACAGGCCAAAAAAACAACATAATACTTGAAAGTATTATAGTTTCTAGCTTCTAAATACTTATAGAGAGCTGTAGAAAAAACTACCCCGGATAAAAAATGATTAATGGACCACAGATCAAATAAGGCATTTTTTTTATCTCCCAGTACTACAGGAAGTCCAAAGTTTTTTGTTACTTCAAAATGAAATAGAACGACCAAGCAAAAAATTTGTATGGGAGCTGAGTTCAATATTGCTTTTACTGATTCTTCATACGTAGGAATTTTATACTTAGAAGCCTCAAACACACACCAATCAACATACAATCTACATAACTTCGAATTTGCATTCATTTTATCTTCTCCTTGTAAAGGTACAAAATTATATTATTAGTTTAATTTTTTATAATAAACTATTTTATTTCTAATTTATATTATTAATATTAATCACGGTCTCATTTGTCTTCACTTTCGCTCCTGACCAGCCTACTATCTCCCCATACACCTTATAAGATCCTGTTGCAGGAATTTCACTCCAAGAACTTTCGATTTGTTTTGTTTCAATCGGTTGAATCGATCTAACTAGCACTGGTTCGTTTTCACCCTCCACTGTATAGACATTGATTCGGGCTACTTGATCAGGCTCATTTACTTCTAAACTGAGACCTAGAGGAAAATCGATATTGGTAACAGCTATTCCTCCAGAAGGAGAAAGTAGCTTGCCTTCTATATTGTCCTTGTTTACATTTCCTTCTAGTATAAGATTGAACTCAACTTCTTTTAACGTGCAATTATCTACATCATCACAGGCACGTACTTTCAGATTATGAAAACCATTGCTCAGAAACTGAATTCTCTTTTCCAAATTATAAGGGAAAAATCTATTTACTGAAAATAAATTATTGTTAATATAGTATTCGACTCTAGCGATACCTCTCTTAGCTTCAGCATCTACCCTGGAGACAAGAAGAGGGGTAGTAATAACCTGATTGCTTGTTGGAGAAAGAATTGTCAGCTCCGGCTGATTTTCCGCAATATGAACATTGTCTGTTTCTGTTGGAGGAGTTGAGGTGGCAAATTCCTGAGCCTCTGCCCAGCTCTTTATAGCGTCTTCCCAGAGAGTAAACTGAGGATCCTTTTCTGGGTTTTCTGGTGCATCTCCCAGTGGGTCATCCTTGTCTACAAAATATAAAATACTATGAGGATCCAAGAATGTTTTTTCTTCGATGTACTCTGGAGGAGTGTCTGGTCCTGCTAGTAGACCTGAGATTTTATCAATTTTAATAATCTTTTCAAGTCCTGACTCGCCGTCCAGTATGCCTTTTCCTGTTTCAGCAATTTCTGGATCCTTAAAATACTCAACTGGAGTATCTTCCAAGATAGCTTTCATGTAGTCATGCCAAATAGGGGCGGCTACTGTTCCACCGGCTGCTCCTCTCTTCATTTCACTGTTATCATTATTTCCAACCCAAACTCCGGTCACAATCGAAGGTGTGTAACCTATGGTCCAAGCATCTCTATAATCATTGGTTGTTCCTGTCTTTGCTCCTACCGGCCTAGAGCCTAAGGTGAGCCAGTTTCTCTCACCAAAAGCATAAGCTCTGGCATTATTATCTGAAAGGACGTTATTAATCATTCTAGCTACATTACTATCTAGCACTTTCTTTTCATTTTGAGACTTAAACTCTTCAATCAGCTCCCCATCTCCGCTTTCAATCTTTAGAATAGGTCGGATTTCCTGCACCAAGCCTTCTCGAGCAAAAGCACTATAGGCATTTACATGCTCCACCAGCTTTACCTCTCCTCCGCCCAGCACCAAAGAAAGACCAAACCTATCTCTGTCGTTCAAAGTAGAGTATCCAACATCTCGAGCCAAGTCTAACACATTATCAATTCCAGCTAAGTAGATCGCCTTCACAGCCGGAATGTTCAAGGACCCGGCCAAAGCTTTTCTGATATCTACCGGCCCATGTTCAGCACTATCATAATTATGCGGCTCATAAGGCTCAGCTTCATCGTTTGAAAAATTAGTTACCACATCATAGAGAATTGTGTTTGGGGTATAACCTTTTAAAAATGAAGCTGCATACACTAGGGGCTTTAGAGATGACCCAGGCTGCCTATTACTTACGGCAATATTCACTTGTCCATCTATTTCATCATCAAAATAATCACGAGAACCAACCATAGCCAAAATCTCTCCTGACTTTGGATCTATTGAAACCAAGGCAGCATTAGATGCCCGATACTGCTCTGCATTTTTCTTAGATAATTCTGTAAGCACCTCTTCGGCAATGTTTTGCTTGTAGAGATCGAGAGAGGTGTATATCTTTAAGCCGCCCTGCTCAATCATTTTTTCTCCGTATTTTTCAGACAGGATTTCCTTAACATACATTACAAAATGAGGCGCTTTTATATTGGCTGATTGTCTCTTGAATTCTAGTTCATAGTCTTTTGCTTCTTGTGCTTCTTCTTCTGTGATGTATTCTTGCTCTACCATTAGGCCCAAGATGTACTCCTGTCTGGCGATCAACAAATCAAGGTTTGATCCATAGGGAGAATATCTACTTGGTGCCTGGGGAAGAGCGGCAAGAATCGCTGCCTCTGCCAAGTTTATGTCACGCGCACTTTTACTGAAATACCTTTGACTAGCCGCTTCAACTCCATAAGAAGTTGAACCATACGGAATTTCATTTAAATACATCTGTAGTATCTGATCCTTGGTAAATTTCTTTTCTAATTTGTAAGCCAGTATCAATTCTTTTATTTTTCTAGTGTATGTTTTCTCACTAGTAAGCACTGAGTTTTTTACAAATTGCTGCGTAAGAGTAGAACCACCGGCTTTTTTGCCATAAAGAGTGTTGGTAATAAGGGTTCTAAACATAGCCCAAAGACTGAAGCCTTTGTGCTTATAAAAATTCTTATCTTCAATTGAAATTGTAGCTTTTTCTAAATAATCAGGAATTTCTTCTAGACTAACTAGAGTTCTCTTTTCATCTCCATGTATTTCATAGAGGATGACCTCCCCTGTTCTGTCATATATCTTTGTACTCTGAGCAATTTCTCTTTGGAGGAGCTGATCTGGATTTGGCAAACCTCGTGATAACCAAGAAATAAAAATAAAAACAAACATGACTCCGGCCAAGATAGCCAAGGAACCATAAACAAACAAGAATTTTTTTATTTTTTCAAATAATTCTTGTTTTGACTTGCTATTCATCAAACCACCCCTATTCGAATTTATCTTTCTTTTCTTATTCCAGGAGCCGGTTCTTTTTCTAGCTACGTAATATTTCTTTCTATTGTTTCTCCATTGAGAATTATTTTTTATTGGAGGAATTGGCATTGTGCTTTTCTTCTTAAAATGTTTACTTATTTGTCGTTATTTATTTCACCTCTATAATATTTTGCAGCCAACTCAGGAGAGATAGAGTTGATCACTAATCCTGAACCCAGTTCTACTCCGGCCCAGACGCTACCACGAGGTTGAATTTTCAAATAAAAATGTTGGTCGTCGTTTGAAACCACCTGATGAAGAAAATAATTAAATGATAAATCCAAATCTCTCAAGCAGTTGAGGATCATTTTTAAAGCTTGAGAAAAAGATTGAAATTCCTCTTCGTTTAGCTTTGTAATATTATCTAAATGACGCTTGGTAAAAATCCAAGCTTCATAATGATATTCGCTGGCATAAGGCGTAAAGGCAACAACATGATCATCCTCGTATATCTTTCTTTTGCCTTTCATTTCTTTTTCTATAAGATCACAGTAAAAGCAGTTTCCATGTTCTGTTTTGTAGAGCTGAGCCAAGTGAAGTTCATTTTGAATTTCTGGAGGGAGAATCTGAGTGGCAAATACTTGAGAATGAGCGTGAACAATGGAAGCACCAGCCTTTGAACCTTGGTTTTTAAAACATAAAATATATTCTATATTCTTGTCTTTTTGTAAAGCACTAGTTCTTTTGGCATACATTTTTAAAACCTTTTCAACGTGCTCAGAATCAAGAACAGCCAACTCTCTAGAATGGTGCCTGTTTTCGATAATTACCTCCTGATAGCCATAAGCGTCTTTATTTTCCGGATAAACTGCTGGAAATATATTTCTTACTGTTACTACTTGCCATTTTCCCTTCTCTTTTATTTCATCAATTATATAATTACCCATATCTTCCTGCTGCTTTTTTACATTGTCAGGACAAAAATAACACTCTTTAGAACGTTTAATAATAGTCTGCTCCTTTATATCTCTCGGTCTCAGTGCTCTTCCTGGGGTAATTATTACATATTTATCTAATAAATAATCTTTTCTAATTTCTGATTTGCTAGTGTTGTTTTGATTTGGCATAGTTATATATTGTTTAAAATGCTATTTATATAGGTCTATTATACAATATTTTAATAAGAAATACTATTGACAAATAGCCACTTATATACTATCTCTAACAACTCTTTATCCAAAAACCGCTCAGCTTTTGCCGAACGGTTTTTCTGTTTAACTTAAAAGTTGAAATTTATAATTTAGAAATTTATTTCTTAAACGGTTTTCTCGGCGGTCTTCTGTCATTGTTTCGGTTGTTGTTGTATCCACCTGGTCTTCCATTTCCACCTCCACGATTTCCAAATCCAGTATCAGCTTGCATTCCTTTTTTATCTTTCCAGAGATGTTCATTTTCAGCTAATCCGTTCATAGTAAGATTTACTCTGCCTTGATCATCGATCTCGTGTACTTTCACAGTAACCTCATCACCAACTTCAAGCATGTCAGACGGCTTACCTATTCTGTATGGTGCCATATTAGAAACATGAACCATTCCGTCCTTTCCAGGAGAAAGTTCAACAAAAACTCCAAAGTCGAGGAATCTCACAGCTTTACCTTTTACTATTTCTCCAACCTCAAATTCTTTTACAATTTGCTTTACCCAATCAACTGCCTTTTTCATACCTTCAGCATCGGTTGAACAAATCATCACCAATCCATCATCCTCTATGTCAATCTCTACTCCAGTCTCCTCAATAATTTGATTAATTACTTTCCCACCTGGACCAATAACTTCTCTGATTTTTTCAGGATCAATATTAAGAGTCTCAATTCTAGGAGCGTATTTAGATAGTTCAGCCCTTGGTTCTGGAAGAGCCTTTGTCATTACATCTAGTATTTCCATTCTTCCTTTCTTTCCTTTGTCTAGAGCTTCTCTAATTATTTCAGCGTGTAGTCCGTCGGTTTTGGTATCAAGCTGAATAGCGGTAATTCCATCCTCTGTTCCAGTTACTTTAAAATCCATTCCGCCTTTACCGTCTTCCAGGTCCTGAATATCGGTTAACACTTTCCATTCGCTCATATCGTCATTAGAAGAAAGTCCAATCGCTAACCCTGCTACCGGTTTCTTGATAGGCACACCAGCGTCCATAAGAGCAAGACAAGCCGCTACGGTAGCTGCCATAGAGCTAGATCCGTTTGATCCCATAGTTTCAGACACAACACGAATAGTATATGGAAAATCTTCTTTATCTGGCATAATAGGTTCTAGAGCTTTCTCAGCTAAAGCACCATGTCCAATATCACGTCTTCCGGGTCCTCTCATAAATCCAGTCTCACCCACTGAGAAAGGAGGGAAGTTATAGTGATGCATAAATCTCTTAGTGCTTACACCCTCTAGTCCTTCAAGGTGCTGTACTAACCCAGGAGCTCCAAGAGTAGTCACTGACATTACTTGAGTCTCTCCACGAGAAAAAAGTCCAGCTCCGTGATTTCTAGGCAGTAGCTCTACATCAGCTTCCAAATGTCTAATTTCGTCTAGTTTTCTGCCATCAACTCTTCTTTCATTTTTTGTAACCTGCTTAGTTACTTCAGAATCAACTGCTTTTTCTACAGTTTTCTTTATGGCAAAAGCACGATTGTCTTTTCCCATTCCTTCAGCAAACAAATAATTATCAAGATCATGTTTTATATGTTCAACCGCCAACTTTCTCTCACCTTTAGTGTATAGCTCTTTATCAAAAAGAGTTTTTTCAACATTGTCTGCTAACCATTCATTAGCTTTATCAATCAACTCTTGTTTCTCTTCAGCGGCTTTAGTCTCATCTTCTGAAACAATTTTTTCAAATACTGTTTTCTCTTGTTTAACAATTTTTGATTTAAATTCTTTGATCAAATTAACAGCTCCTTGCATTTCTTTTTGCCCTGCTGTTATAGCCTCGTACATATCATCTTCATTGATTTCATTTGCACCAGCCTCAATCATGATAGTCTTTTGTTCTGTTCCTGCTAGAATTAAGTCCAGGTCAGACTCAGCTCTTTGCTCATATGTTGGATTAAATACCAACTTACCATCATTTCTACCAACTCGAATTCCTCCGATTGGACCATCCCATTCTACACCTGAAACAGAAAGTGCAGCAGAAGCCGCAACTAGAGCTACGATATCAAAATCATTTTCTCCGTCAGCTGAGAGAACTGTAAGAATAACTTGAACGTCCTTTCTGGATTCTCCAGTAAATAATGGCCTGATTGATCTATCGATCATGCGACCTGACAAAACAGACTCGTCTGTAGGACGACCCTCTCTTTTGATCCAGCGAGATCCCTTAATAATTCCGGCAGCGTACAGCTTTTCTTCAAAATCAACCATAAGAGGGAACCAGTCGATCCCTTCTCTTTCTGTTTTTGCTTCTACAACTGTAGCAAGCACCACTGTATCACCAAACTGGGTGATAACGGCAGCGTCAGCATGTTTGGCAATCTTACCGGTTTTAAATGTGAGTGTGCGACCAAGCCACTCTGTACTAAATACTTGTTCTTTAGATTTCATAATTTAGTCGAAAGTCAAAAGTCGAAAGTCAAAAGTCGAAAGTCCCTTTATGGACTTTATAGACTTTAGACTTTATAGACTTTAGACTCTGTTAGTCTTGATCGCTAGATTTAAGAACTGGTGAATTTTTTTCACAAGCGCTCAGTATCTAAACGACCAAGTTTATTAATTAATACAAAAAAATGAAACTAGGTTAGAGTAACTCGGGATCGTAGTATTGATAATCATACCCATTTTTTGGGATTGAGATTAACGGGGGCCCCTGTGTTTTTCGTCTCTCGTATTGCTCTAACCTAGTTATTCTTTTTTATATTTTTTATTCAAAAGAGGTGAACTAGCCACCTCTTTTGTATTATTACTATATAGTTAACCTCTTAAAAGAAATTTCTTGCTTTCGCTCAAATTTACAAAATCATCAGACTCTTCAATCAGCTTACTTGAGGTAGTTTGCTTAAATCCTATAACTTCAACCAGGCAGCCTTTAGTGTTTTGTAGATAACTCACTAGCGGTAAATAATCACCGTCGCCTGAAACAATAACAATCACATCCATCTTGTCTGCCATCTTGATAGCGTCCATGGCGATCCCTACATCCCAGTCTGCCTTTTTGGCTCCACCGGCAAATATCTGAAGATCTTTCATCTTCACCTCAAAGCCTTGCTGAGAAAGAGCTTCAAAAAAATTCACACCTTCTTCACCTTCAGTTTTGATAACATAAGAAATAGCACGAATTAGTTTTCTCCCTGCTACTCCCGCTTTCAAAACTTCACCAAAGTTCACTCTCTTGTTATAAAGATTCTTGGCTGAGTGGTACATGTTAGAAACATCTACCAATACCCCGACTCTTTGCTCCTTGTGTTTTATCATAAATTAAATTATTTTTCTTCTTTTTCTTTTTCTTCTCCTGTGTCAACAACTTCATCTATTTGAGAAATTATTTCTTCCTCTTCTTTTTCTGCTTCTTCTTGCTCCTCAATCATCTTCTTTCCTATTTTCAATTTAAGCTTTATTACTATATCTTTAAATTGTTCTTCGTTTTCTTTTTGTAAGTATTTCAAAAGTCTTCTTCTTTCGCCAACCTTCTTAAGCAAACCTCTTCTTGAGGATTGATCATGCTTATGTAGCTTTAAATGGTCAGCCAATTGTTTAATTTCTTCAGTAAGAATTGCAAGTTGAACCTGCGTAGAACCTGTGTCATTCTCATGAACACAAAACTTTTTAATAATTTTTTGTTTGGTTTTTTTATCCAACATCTGTTTTTTGTCCCAGACCGAGAAAAGGAATTACCTTATCCAAGAATGGGTAATTATTTCATAATTTTTTAAATATTTTATTGCGCTTTTCATTGCAATAATAACGTAATAATAACACTAAAGGCAAAAAAAAGCAAGGCCCTAGAGACAAAAAATTAATATTATTGTTTTTTACTTAATACTAGTATAAATTCACATTTTTATAATAAATATTGACTTTTGTTTATTTTTTTGGTAAATTATATTTGTTGCTGAGAAAGAAGGCAACTTTTTTAGTTTTTCTTGCACTCGTAGCTCAGCTGGATAGAGCAACACCCTTCTAAGGTGAAGGTCGCAGGTTCGAATCCTGCCGAGTGCACTTCGACAAGCTCAGCACAAACATTTCGATTCGCTTGGGCTCACTCAGTACAAGCACAACAAAGATTGTTATTTCAGCTGGAGAACCTGATGTGAGAATTTTACCCGTCCGAAGCCAAAGGCGTAGGCGGGCCTGCCAGATAAGCATTTGTTATTTAATGCAACTTATTATATAAAAATATATGAAAATACTTGTAAATGATTATCAAAAAGATCAATTAACTGAGATAGTTAATATTGGTGCTAGTCATGCATCAACCGCCCTGTCTCAAATGTTGCATCAAAAAGTTGGACTTACAATACCTAATATTTGTATTGATAAGGCAGAAAACTTATGTGAATACATAAAAGGAAAAAATAAAGAAGTTTCTACAGCAACTTTGAAAGTTTTTGGTGATGTTACCGGTCTCATGTATTTTGTTTTTTCTCATGAAAACGAAGAAAAAATTGTAGATTTATTAATTGGTGAAGTGGAAAATGAGCAAGAAAGAGAAGAATTAAAAGTTTCAGTGCTAAAAGAAGTTGGCAATATATTAGCAGGCTCAACACTTTCAGCGTTTAGTAATTTTTTGGATATTACATTACTTCATAACATTGCAAAGATTATAAATGATAAAATGCATAATGTAGCAGAGAATATGAAGTTAAAACTAGGCGGTAAGAATGGAATTGTTTTAGTATTTCAATTAGATTTTTCAGTCAAATCAGAAGAGATAAGGACGCAGTTTTTGTTTTTTGTAGATGAGGCAGCAGCACAAAAATTATTACATTTACTTAATTTTAAATATCAAAAATAAAATAAAAAATCATGGTGGCTATAGTTCAACGGTTACCTGCCTGTCGGCAGACAGGGAACACGGGCTTGTGGTGCCTGTGATGAGGGTTCGATTCCACTCGAACAATGACTTTCCCCACACAAAGATATGGAAAAGGATTAGATTGTTAGGTTGTGATAAAACTTAGCAGTCTGATGATTTTTTAAATCAACATCTTGGTGGCTATAGTTCAACGGTTAGAACACGGGCTTGTGGTGCCTGTGATGAGGGTTCGATTCCCTCTAGCCACCCCATTGGGGATTTTTCCCACAAAGAGCAGGCATTTTGTGCGAACATTGCCTGTTTTTTGTTGGTTCTAACCTTTTTATTTCTTTTTTAAGATTTTTATTTAGGTTAGAAATGGGCACCAGCCATTCAATTGGATCTATTTGAAGTTTTTTATTGCTTAATACAAAAGTTTGCCCCAAGGTTGCCAGTATTTCCCGCTTAACTCCCAAATCTAATGTGCTTTCAAATTTCTCTTTAGCATAAGTGGCAAAGTTAAATGCTTTCTCAACTAAATCAACCCAATTCTGTCCTCTGTTTTGATTTTGATCAAGCTTCTCCCTAGTTTTAGTGATTTCATTCTGCAGATCGGTTCTTTCTTTGATAAATTCCTCATCACTGAGTAAATCTTTTAAACGAAGTTTGGTAAGGTTGTCCAATTGTTTTTGTAAGTCAGAATATTTGGCTTCAAGCAATTCATAAGATTTTTGCCTCATTTCAATTTCTTTGTCATTGTATCCACTCAAAACTCCCAAGGCCCAATCTTTAAAGTCTTCTGGAATAGTGTACTTATCAATCTCTTTAATAATCTGTTTTTCCATTGTCTCCAAATTAACTGCTGGTTCATGACATTTTATATCTGTCTTTCTTTTGGTGCATCGATAATAAACATAAGTCGCTCTCTTGCCTGTGCTTTTAATAATCTTACTTTTTTCTTCAGCTGTAATTGAGCATCCGCAAGTACCACAGCGAATTATGCCTGTAAAAGAAAAAGTTCTGGTTTTTTGTTTTGGTTTACTGGTTTCATTCAATATCTCCTGTACTCTTTCAAATTCGTCCAGAGTTATCATCGGCTCATGGTTGCCCTTATAGATTTTGTTATTGTATTTAAAGTGTCCATAATAAAATGGATTACTGAGGATGCGATAAATCTCACTTCTAGACATCGGCCGTCCGCCTTTTCTTTTTGTCTTTCTGGTTAAAAATCCCCATTCATCATTCACCTTATCCAAAAGCTTGGGGACAGTATAATTGCCAGTCAGCATCTCATCCCACATTCTACGTAGCACATCAAAACGCTCATCATCCTTGATAATAGTTTTATTGATCACATCATTAATATAGCCCTGCGGAGCTTTGCCTGGGAGCCATCCTCTTTCAATCTTTCCTTTTAAGCCTCTAATTGTGTTTTTCTTTAAGTCAAGAATAAACTGATTAGCCATTCCGCTCTCAACGCTAAACATTAAAACATTATCATCTGGTAAATATTCTTTATCAACCGTCTGGATTGATTTGATTATGCCTTGCTGTAACATCCAGTTAATCTTCCCGCTATCAACTGGATTTCTGGATAAACGGTTAATCTGCCAGCATAATATGCCGTTTGCTTCGCCTTTTTCAATTCGTTTAAGCATATCAGCAAAGACTAAACGATTCTTCGGCTGTTTGGCTGATTTTGATTCAGTAAAATCTTTTACCACTTCCAAATTCAAATCTCTAGCCAACTCTTTTAATCTATTAACCTGATCTTTAATTGACTGCACCTGCCTGTCTTCTGATTCTGATGATTTTCTAGCATAAAGAAAATATTTTATATTGTTTTCTTTAGTTCTCATATAATTGTAATTAGTTAAACAAAAATGGACGGTTCTGGCTTACCCGATAGAACATAGCCCAAAGACAAGTTTATCGGCAGAACCGCCCATTTCAGGCGATAAAAAAACTTTGAGCTGTATTCAATTCTATCAGGTAAGCACTTACATTGTACCGTAAAAAGGGTATTATTTCAAGCCTTTTTTGTTCATGCGATTATCCAGCCTAGCTATAAAGCCATACCAATCAACCAAAACCTTGCTCTCCATTTTTCTATATCGAATATGCTTCTTGGTAGGCTTTCCGTTGTAGTACCATCTGCCGATCTTTTCTCCATATTCATCCAAGTCTGGCATAGAATAAGCATAGCCATCAATTGAAGATCGATAAATCAAATCATAACAATGTCTGCAGGCAAAATAATTACTGCCTGCTCCCAAGAACAATTTTCCAACTCTGCGCCCGCAATATACGCCGCTATTATAAACAGAACACCGAAACCAATATCTAACACCGCCATAATTACATTTTGACATAACAATCGGATATTTTTGCTTTACATCTGTCCACTCCCCATCACCCCAAGGACTTCTTGTCCTATAATCAAGCTTAATAAACATATCAGATTCATCCGTCATATCAAGCATAAAACTAATGTTATCCTTTTTACCCCAACTGCTCGTCCAAGTAATCGTTCCATCTCTAAATGCTCCCTTTTTAAGATAACCCCATTCTTTCAGTTTGAATACGCTGATTGCTTTGCAATCTTCGACTACTATTTTTGACATATTTTAGTCTTATATTTACCTAAATCATTAGAGATTAACAGGTTAAATAATATGGTAATTATTAACATTTTGGTGTAATTTTAGCAAATTATCAGCATTTTGATTATTAGACAACTTTTCTTGAAAATTTGCCCCCGTTTTTGCCCTTTTTCAAGCCAATAAATACACCTTTACCCACCCGTCCCACTCACTATATTTAATCTAAATCAGTAGTAGGATAGATTAATATTTTTCGCTTATCATTTTTATCAGGTTCTTGCGTGATAAGCCCTGCGGTTTCAAGCATCGGGATGATCTGTTGTCGTAAGCGAAAATCCTCAATCATTCTCCCATAAACCTCAAAATGCTTTTTAAATACATCCTGTCTGCTAATTCCTTGTTTTTCAAAACCTAAATTCTGATTATTTTCTTTATAAGCTGGCACTATCACTTCCTGATAAAGATTAAAGATATAAGGCGGTAAATTATATTCCTGGCTTTCTGATATTTTCTCCCAAATTTTAACTGCATCATCTACATCATCCCGATTAGCAATTATCGTATTATTATCTCTCTCCCTAAACCATAGATTAAGCAAAGCAAATGATTTTATAAGTGCGATTAATCTCCCAATATCCCGCTGATGCCTTGGCTTTAATATCTCCCGCTTCTGCATAAAGACATCTTCAATTATTTTGGCATCAGGAATTTTTACGCTGTCTATATTTTCATTCTTTATTGCCTCAATCCTTTCTTTAAGTAATAACCTGTCTGAATTACTATCAAGCCAACTTCTATAGGCATCCTTATCCGCTTCCTTCTTGATTTTTTCCAAAATACCCTCCCTGATTTTCTCTTGATTGGTTTCGGGTGACAATAGCATAAATCTTGTACCCTCCTGCTCATCAATCTTTAAGCCTGCACTACAGAATATCACTGCTGGAAATCCTTTTATATAAACATTCTTGGTTCGTAGTCCGCCCCTTTGCGACTTATCCGTAATTTTCAAATGCATTTCCTTTTTATCGTGGGAGAGCAATGGTCTTAATCTCTCCAAAAGCATAGTATGAGGTTGATCCATAAAAATTAATATTTTTCTAGATAAATCAATCTCATATCCGCCCCGTTCTTTATTCAGTTTGCCATTGTCATGAAAAAAAGCCGTGGGAGAGCAGTAGCCGATTTCAATTACATCTTTTTCTGGAAACAGCTTGGCAATCTCCATTGGAATATAGCTTTTACCAGTTGATGACGGAGCGTTAAAACTGATATTAAACTGAGCGTTCTCGGTATATGAAGATAGCTGACAAAGAAACGTAACTAATTTATTTTCCTCATCCTTTTTAATCGTAAGCCCGAGAATTTCAACCAATTTTCTTGAGTCTAAAGATTCAAATTTGGAAACATCAATCTTCTTTTTGCCTGCCACCTGCTCTGATAGTTCATAAATCAACTCATCAGGATTACCGTTGTGCTTTATAAAATAATCGGTTATATCTTTCCCGTCCGTCATCCTATCTGGGAGTGTGATTTTATAAACGGCTGTATCTGGCAGACTTTCTTCTAATTGTTTGATGAGTTTACCTACCCCCTTTTCACCTGCTTCATCTTTATCAAAACAAACATAAATTTTTTCAAGCTCAGATAATTCTTGAATCCATTCCTTCTTAAAGTTTCCAGCTCCCGCTGTTGAAGTAATAGCTGGTATGCCGAAATTTTGAAGCATAATACAATCAAACTCTCCCTCGCAAATCACTATCATGTCTTTATTGCCTTTCAAACACTCTCTCCCAAATATTTCCGCACTGCTCCCAGTTGGATAAAATTTATATTTATTTTTATTACTTTCATCACTTGGGTCTTTTCTAAGCTTAAGAAAACAAAAACTCCCATCTTTGTCTTTAATGGGGATAGTTATCCATTTTCTCCCATAAAATTCACCGTAGCCAATTTTATACTGGCTAACTAAGTCATCAGTTATGCCCCTATTAGCCAAATAGCTTTTAATATCATCTGGGAGCGATAAATGACAACGCTCAACCAAATCAATATCAAATTTGGTGGATTTTGGTGGATTTTTCTTTTGCTTGGGAGTATAAATAGTTTGATTCGCTTTAACATCGTTAATGGTATCTCCCAAATGCTTGGCCAAGGTAATAATATTTCCCTGCTCACCGCAACGCTTGCAGTCGTATTGACCAGTTTCTGTATTAAAATACAGATGATTATCTTTTTCACAAAAAACGCATTTTGCAATTAACTCATCATTCGCTTCTTTATAAGCTATGCCTTTTCTGTTTAGATATTCTTTGATTGTTATTGTGTTTATTGTCATATAATTTACTGCCAGTTGAGATTAATTATCTTTATCGCAGATAATCCTAATTAACCTCACCAGCTTAATTCCTTTTTCCAAGGCTTCCTGTCGGCTGATCTCTAAGCCGAAATGCTTTTTATACAGCTCTTGAAAATTAATTAATTGTTCTTCCGTTAAATGCATATCCTTAGTCCGAATATATTCGGTTTTTGAGCATTTTCTGGTTGTCGAACAGAGTTCTTGCGTTTATTTTCAGATTATCCTGCCAATAATCATTTACGACCATATCAATGCCATCGGCACGCCTAAAAATAAACTGCACTTTTTTGGGGTTGGTTTTATCCAAATTCCAAAGCTCATAACCAAGACTGACCAAGCACGTGGCCAAGCCGAGATCAAAGGTTAGAAACTGTTGATTTTGTTCAAGATTTTCTTCTTGAGTTGTTTTGGTAATCATAATTTTGGTTCATTTAATTTTTTAATGATTACCAGTGCACTGGTTTATAAAGTTTTGCAAAACAAAAAAGCCGAAGCTTATTGTGCTTCGACTATATCAAGAAGTATGTTGAGTCAATTACGACTCAATTGAATCAATTAATAGTTTCTTTTTACGCTCTTATCTTTCCAAGTAAATAAATCATCATCTGTATTTATAATGCCTTTAATCCTTTTATTTAAAGCGTACATTGTGTCTTGAATAGACCGCTTGTCTTTTGTTGAATCTTTTTTATTCCCACTATTTAAAGTTTTATCCATGTTTTCAAATATTATTGACCAATCTACAAATTCATTAACTGGATGCTGGAAAATCGCTCTGCAAAAATAATGCTCATTTTTATAAGCTGGTAACTGGCACTCTTTTTTGCCGATAATAATTTTTGCTTTATCATCGTCAAACGAAATACTGTTGTCTGATAAATATATTTTAGCAATATCATCAGTTTCTTTTTGGTTGCCAATTCCCTGAATTTTTAATTCTGGCATTTCAGAAATTTTTATAGATAGCTCTTGCTTGTTGTTTGCTGAATTATTTTGCGAATTACCCATCATTTCATCTGCGTTCCTTTTTGCATTCTCCATCATTTTTGCAAACTGTTGGTCAACTGTTTTTTTGTATTCAGCAATTTTGCCATCAATATGTTCAAATGACTTTTTTAAATCTTCTGGAATTTCAAAATCAGGCACTTCTGATAATATAAACTGTTTCTCTATTTGCCCAAAAAAATTATATAAATCACGACTCATAAACTCCCAACTATCTATTATATCGCCCATATCCCCCAAAAGATTATCATACATTTCGGGAGCTGATTTTCGAAGATCCGCAAAGAAATCTTGATTTAATAGTTTTTGTATTTTGTCTTGCAGTAATATATAAAAAGCATTTAAAGACTGATTTCTGTATCCGACATGACTGCCACCGATAACTTCCAGTAATTCTAATAACTTCATGTAATAAAGCCTTAAAAAAAACAACGATTCTTTGTAGATTTTTTCATCTACTTCTTTTTTCTCATTAATTTTTGTTATTTTTAAATTATCAAGAATAAGGCCATCGTGTTTTAAAATTTCACTATATTTTTCTTGCAATTCTTTTGATTTTTTTGTATCACCTCCCAAGTTTACTGGATGTAAAGCTTCGCAAATTAACTGAAATAATAAATTCCAGTCATTTATATCTTGTGATATGGCTAATTCGCTAAATACTTTATAAAAAATTTTCCACTTTGATTCGGGATAAGTAATCAATCTTTGATCTGCTCCATTATCTTTTAATAAATCTATAATATTTTGGCCAGTATAAAAATTTTTTAGCTCTTTAGATAACAACTCCAAAGCTTTTAACCTTATGATTGGTTTGATCTTTGGAGGAATTGTCAAAACAACTGAATTGTCTTTATTGCCTACAACTTCAATTTCTCCTCTTAAATCAAGATATTCCAATATATTGTTATGTTCATTTTTACTAATATATACATTGCATTTTCCAGTTTCTTCATTTTCTGTGGCAAATTCGCTTACGAGATAAGAGAAGCCGTCATTTCCATCCCAATGTTTGAGCCATTCCTCAATATTATCTCTTACGGTTTTTATTTTTTCAAAAAATTCCATATAATTTTTATTTTCATTATCATTTTGCTTTTAGCTTACTTTAATTTTGGCTAAAAATCAAGTTGAAATATAGTGAGTAGAACTGGGGAGCACAAATCAAAGTAGACATAAAAAAGTTAGTAATGTATAATAAAATTAGTAAAAAATAATAACATATTTAATATTTTATAAATTTTATGCCTACTGAAATAACTCAAAAAAAGCAAAATTCATCAAGCAGAGTTGTGCTTAATAAAAATGCGCAACAAAACAATAATGTGCAAAGATATATTAAAAAATCAATCCAAGAAGCAAGCGCTCAGGTCGAGGCGTTAGAGAAAGATATTGAACAGTTAGAAAATAAGCAATAATTTCAAACCCACTATCAGTGTGTTTTTATATTATAAAAAAATATGCTCGGCCAAATAAAAGAACAAATAAATCAAATTGAAGACCCTGAGATTTTAAAGCAAACTTTATTCGCTCTGTTGGATAAAGTTGATAATCTAGAAAATCGTTTAAATGAATTGTCAAATGATGAAAAAAGTGAAGATAATAGTAGATTAGAAATGATTACTGAAAAAAAGGATAGGCTAGAACGAATAAGGCATGGATTAAATGAATTAACAGAAAGAATGGAGCGTCCATATCTAATCACACAGGAATTATTGGCAGTCAAAGAAGTGTTAGATACGCTAGCAGAAAACGAAGTATGTAATTCAATTATTATAGAGGGCGAACCTGGAACAGGTAAAACTCAGTGGGCATACTCAGAAGTTGGAAATGAACTCCAGGAAGGCAAAGATGTAATGTTAGTTCATGCTAGAATTAAAGACACTATGACTGCCCAAGATCTGTTATATTCTGTAGATGATGTTAGGCGTTTAAGTGATGCCCAAGCAAAAGCTACAGTACCAGAAAAAATTCGTTTAGAAGCTCAAAGCTGGAAAGATAAAATTATAAATGGGGAGATTAATCCAGCAGAAGATGCTGATTACTTAAAATTCAAAGCAAAAATGAAAGCAGTTGAAGAGTTGGGAGAAACAGGAAAAGATTTAGATTATCTAAATTACGTTGACTTAGGACCACTTGGGGAGGCAATATATCAATCTAGTAAAGGGAAAAAAGTATGGTTAGTCATAGATGAAATTGAAAAAGGAAGAGAAGAGCTAATGACTGGAATGCTTGATGAAATTGAAAATCTTACATTTACCATCGGAGAAACTGGCACCGAAATAAAAGGTGATAAAAAAAATTTGAGAATCGTTATAACCACTAACACTGAAGATTCCGATAAAATTCCATCCTCATTCAGAAGAAGAAGCCTTTATCATTTTATTGAATATCCTACACGAGAAGAAATGACCGAAATAGTTAATGTTAATTTTCCAGATGTCAAAGAGGAACTGCTTGATTATGCTCTAAATACTTTTTATGCTTATCAAAACCATCCTGATATTGAAAAAAAGCCCTCCACCCCAGAATTATTGGCTTGGTTGCAAGTTTTAATAAAAGAAAATGATGGAGAAATACCAAGAGACATTCCTCATAAAGAAATTCTTTTAAAACATAAAGAAGATAAAGAATTAAATATAGATGGAATAGATATTGTAGAACAAAAAGAAAAAGAAATGCCAAATTTTTTAAAAAAGGCGCTTGAGGGTAAAAAAATATATAAATTAACTGGCGAGATAAATGCTTGTGAAAGCCAAAGTGAATATTCCTCATTTTTTGCAAAATTACAAAATGAAAATATTAATTTTTCCACTCCTCAATTTAAAGAAACTTATGACCACTACGGTGATTATGATGGAATGGAAACTGTTCGTAGATTTCAAATTATTGAACCTGGTATTGAAAATTTAGGTGAAGATTATTATGTTATACCTGACGATAAAATTCAACATTTTGTTGAACATATAGATAAAATGGTTGAAGTCTTACCTGAAGATAATGAATTTACTGATGTTTATGAAAAAAATAGCAAATTCACTACAGGCACAGTAAATATAAACGGAGAAGATCTAGAAGCTTTTACTCTTGCTGGAGATAAAAGGTTGGTTATAACTAAAAATTTTACATACCAAAATCTTGATTAATTATGAAAGAAAATAGTATATTCAACATACGAAGAGACTTGCAACACCCGGAGGAAAAAGACCTAAACAAATTCAAAGGCTTATCTTGTAAGGAGGTTTTG
This sequence comes from uncultured Gammaproteobacteria bacterium, assembly GCA_964459725.1. Classification (GTDB taxonomy): domain Bacteria; phylum Patescibacteriota; class Patescibacteriia; order Patescibacteriales; family UBA12075; genus CAYWNT01. Next base: position 12,882 of record CAYWNT010000011.1, on the reverse strand, counting down.
GATTTTTTTGATTCTCCAGGTAATGATAAAGAAAACACACATACACCAGAAGAATTTAATAATAATGAAAATCAAACTGAGATAAGCGTTTTTAATGATTTTTTAGTTTTATTAAGAGACAAGGAAATAAGAGTATCAACTCCAGAATGGTTAAATTTCTTAGAAATTATCAAAAGAAAATTCACCTCCAAAGATTTAGTCGAGTCAGCTAAGCAGGAACAACTTTTTGAGAGATTACGTATTTTTGCCAGAACTACATTAATAAAAGACAAAGCTGATGAACCAACTTTTAATGAAGCTTTTGATGAATATTTTGGTTATCTAGCAGAGGTAATAAAAAAGGATTATTCAGAGATATTAGATAGTGAAATAGAAAATGAAATTAGTGATACAGGAGAAGAAACAGAAAATGACTTGAATGAGGAAGAAAAAAATGAACGTGACAGTGAAGAAGATCCTGATATTAAAGATCAATTAGGTATAGAGGATGTTCAAGATAAATTGGACGCTCCCGATGAAGAGCATAATGATGATGAGAGTGTGCATGGAGGAAAAAAAGATCAACATAATGACATTCTTAAAAAAGAAGATAAATCAAAAAAAGGCGGGGGTGACAAAAAAAATGATAAGAAAGGAGAAGGAGATAAAGAAAGAAAAGAAGAACCAGAAACCACTCCTGATAAAGCCAGTAAAGAACAAAGCGAATTAAGTGACCAAGGAATTCTAGTTGGTGGTGGCAAGGGAAAATCAAAAGAAGCTGTTAGAGTGCAAAGTAATATTGTTACAGAGAGCAAAAAGAAAATATCCAGACAAGACATATTAAACAGGGAAAAACATCTTGTTCCACATGATCGTAAAACAAAATACGAAAGAAGACCAGAAAGAGCAAATATTAAACAAATTGTTCGGAGTTTAAGAAGAGTGATATTGGATGTATCTCAGGTAAAATCCAAGAATGTAGACATCAATAAAACGGTTAAAAATTTTTCAAAGAAAAATTTTAGACTGGAATATCGACGCGAAGTTGAAAAACAGCCTGAGATTGTGTTATTTATTGATGTTGGCGGTCCTGTTGATGAGTGGAGCCCTTTAATAAGAGAGGTTGCCGAAGAAATGACTAAAGGTTTATCAAAATTAGAAATATATCTTTTTCATAATAATATTTATGGCTATGTCTGGGAGCTTGATAGAAAAAATCCAGAAAAATCAAACTATGCTAAACCAAATTCTTTGATGAATGTCAAAAAGATAGTTAAGAAAAGAAAAAAAGTGATTATTTATGGAGATGCTGAAATGTCTGAGTCAGAATTCTATGATGATCAATGGCCTCCAAGAGGTAATGATAAAAGAGTGAGCCAATTTGGCATGGAAGGAGACAAGTGCCTTGAATATATAAAAAAGAATTCAAATACTACAACATGGATTAATCCGATATTCAAAAAAGAGTGGGAGTATAGAGATGATTCGGGTACAATTGAGCAAGCAGGAAATATTATAAAAATGCACGATCTTACAGTTGGAGGGGTTGAAGACGCTATCAAAGACCTAATGAAAAAGAAATAATCAAATTTTTGATGATTTATCTTAAATCAGGAATATAAATATACCTATCCATCTCAATAATTGCGATTCTAACGTCGTCCACCACGCGACCCAAATTAAAAAATCGTTCCGAATGGAGCGGTTTTTTATTTTGGTTGTTAGTTGGTTGAGAACCCTCGTTGACCAAATAAAAAAAACAACTACATAGGTTAAATCAAAAAAATGAACATAAAAAAAGAAATAGTAATATAGCATGACCGAGACGGGCTTGTCCTATCAAATCCCTGTCTGTCGATTTATATGCCAATAGGCATGCAGGCAAGCCTCTAGCCACCCAATAACAAAAAACTCAAAACATTGGAGTCTTTTGTTATTGGTGATTTAATGCGCAAAGAACTCAGTTAATATTGTGAATAGATTTAGAATTAATGTTGTTTAGTAAATATATTCATACCATTTTTGGATAGAGTATTTCTGATAAATTTTGTTCAACATTTAAAGAGGGAAATAATTAATATTTGGCATATTCTACACCTTAAGCATATTTGACAGCAAGGCATTATTGTATTAAATTTAAATAATTAAATAAAAATCGAATGCTATTTAACAATTTAATAAAAATGAGGTGATAAAATGCCAGAGCAGAATTTGTATTTGAATGAAATATCCCCTTGGGAAAGAATCAGGGAGCATCACAATGTGCATGGAATAAAAGAAGAAGTTTCAGAGCAGACAGTTATTTTGAAAAAAATGCTTGTAAACTCTGCTCGCGATTACCCTCTTTCAGTAGCTGAACAAGTTCCTTATGGTAGCTATCTTGATGCAAATCAATACAACATGTTTGAAATATGCGATGCTGTAAGTAGAAGCGCATCAGACATTACTTCGTCATTGGATTCAGGCTTTAGTATGGTTGGTGAAAAAATAGATCACCAATCGGAGGTGACAAAAAAAGGTTTTGTCGGACTTGCGGTTGCACAGGCCGCTACAATGGCAATTTCTACAAACGCTATTACGGGTGCAATAGAAGCTAACTCCAATTTGATTGCTTCTACGGTGACGCAGAGCGGTCTTTTGATTCAGGAAAAAATTGATTTCTTGACTGAAACTATTCATGAAGATTTGGCTGAATTGTCTGACCAAATTTATGAATTTCATAGCAGCTTCAACATCGCAATGGGCAATATTGAAGCTCATTTCGAATTAGTTGAAAATAAACTACAGACAGGCTTTGATAGTATTTGTGAAATATTAAAAACTAGGCGCAAAGTAGAAGCTACCGAGCATTTCGAAGATGCTTTGGGTTTTTATAAAGATGGCAATAGATTCTCACAAGAACCACAATGGTTTGACGATGCAAAAAAACACTTTAGAATATCATTAAATCTTTATTCTAGAAATCCACTAGCCCACCTATATCTTGCACATATTTATCATTATCAAAAGAAACAGCGTAATTTAGAAAAAGCACTCAATCATTATCGTCTTTGCGGGATTTATGGTGAAGCAGAAGAGAGTACAAGGGTTATTGCTGCGCGTGGTTATCATTACGCCGGCTGGTTATCGGCCGTAGCAAACAATGATTACCAAACAGCAATAAAATATGCAAAAAAAGCTAGATTGCTAGATTGTGATTTAATACAAGCGCGTTATTTTTTGGCAAAGTACTATGTAGTCACCAACAACACTGAAGAGGTGGTCAAATTATTAAAAGATTTAATTTTAAACTTTGATAAATTCTACGCAATAAAAGCGTTAACTGATCCGGATATGAAAAAAGCAGAAAAATTAATTGTTAACTTGGTTTGTGATTTGAGAGAAAATGAAAAAAAGAAATTTACTATTCTTATTAAACAAATTAATGCCATAGTTAAGGCAACAAACTATGAGTGGGTAAAAGATGAGGTTGATGAGTTCAACAAAGCAGTCAAAATAGCAAAACAAAGAAATGGATATATTGACTACCTAGATGCAAATGATTTTCTTGCTCAAAAAAAAGTTGACTTGAAAAACATAATTCAGACAAACCAGGAAAGAGAAGACGAGGAACGAAGAGAAAAAGAAGAGGAAGAAAGATGGGAGAGAGAAAGAAAGCTTCGAGAAGAAAAGAAGAAAAAAAAGGTTGATCTGCTGAAAGCAATTTCCTGTTTGAAAGAAGAAGCAAAAAAGAAATTTAATTCTCTCGAAAAAGATATTCAAGAAATCATTGCGACAGAGAATATTATAGAGAAATATAATTCTCTTGAAAAAGAATTTCAATCATTTCAAGCGGACAAATTTTTTAGTTTGGTGTTAATTTTTGATTTGATACAAAATGAAATTGATGAGATTAATAAAGTGATAAGTGTTACAAAAAAAAGAAATAAGTATATTTATTACCTTGATGCAAATTTATATATAGCGAAACAAAAGGTTGATCTAAAAAAATTAATTGAGGCTCAATGTGTAGCCTTAAATAAAACACGAGAAGAGCAAGCGGAAAAAAAGCAAAGAGAACAGGACGAAAAAGTAAAAAATAATAAAATTAAGCAACTTAGAAAGCGTCGACTAATGAAGAAAAAAAAAGAAGCTAGATTGATAAGGTTAAAAAAGTTAAATATTTTTTTCATCTTTGTTTTTGTGATAGCTTTTGTCTTTTCCACCATAGCACTTCTAAAGAATATAAAATACTAATATTAATTAGTATAAACTATTTAAAGCCCGTCAAAGTGATGGGCTTTTTTCTTTTTTACAAAAGGCTTTGATAAAAAGACATAATAAAATAATTACTAAATAATCAAAAATAAATGCTTGCCAACTATTGCGGTTGTAACAACAAACTTTTTGCCCGTTTTTATTTTGGATTGGCAAGTTGGTGAGAACTTTTTGTGATAAAAATATTAATACCACCTCCCCGTCTACCAACAAGGCAGGCATACAATTCAACTCCAACATTCTCCCAATCGACAGCTTTGAACATGTCACTCAGAGAAAAACGTCCCTAGTATTAGGGATGTTTTTTATTGACCTTTATTGGGAATTTAATCAGGAAAAACCTGTGTCAATAAAAGTTGCCAATAAACCCTGATAAGGTAAAATAACTATAATTGTAACGTTTTTATAGTTCCAAGCATATATATTAATAGACAGGTATAAAAACATATGAAAAATGAACAAAACAACGAAGAATTGGCCAAACAGGCTGCCATTGATCCTGAGGCCTTTGGGGAACTTTATGACCGGTATTATGACAAGCTTCTTTTGTATATATTTAGACGAGTGCTTAATGCTGGTCTGGCTGAAGATATTCTTTCTAATACTTTTTATAAAGCTCTAAAAAAGATCGATTCTTTTGATCCCGGAAAGGCCAGTTTCAGTACTTGGCTGTACCGGATAGCTACCAATGAGATTAATATGTACTTTCGCAAGAAAAACAGGTATGTGTTGGGGATTGATTCAAAAATGATGGAATTCTTTATAAAAGAGGACAAGGGGCAAACCGAGAGCGCTGAAGATATTATTACCAAACATCAGGATTTTCAAGTTTTAGCTAAAGGGATACGAGAACTAAAACCAGTTTATCAGGATATATTACACTTAAGATATTTTGAAGATTTTTCACATAAGGAAATATCCGAGACCGTAAAAATCAAAGAGGCATCAGTCAGAGTGTATTTGCATCGCGCTCTCAAGTTGCTTCAAAAGCAACTAAAAGATGATGCTAATAAATTTTTAAAAGAATCATATGGATAATAAAAATATTGAAAATTTACTTAAAGAGGTTAAAAAACCAAGCATTGATGCTAGCAGTCACAAAACTAACTTGCGTCGAGCACTTCTTAATTCCCCCTTATTTGAAAAAAATAAATCCAGTCTTTTCTTGAATAGTTTTAATAAAAGAATTAAATTATCTCTTCTTGCAACTTTGCCAGCCTTACTTATTATTGTAATGGTCCTAGTAACTACTTTTAATACTGCGCAAGTATCAGCCAAAGAGCTAGCTCAAAAGAGCCACCAGGCAGTATCTGGTTTAACCGCAGATGAACAAGCAATTTTAGAAAAAAAATTAGGCATAAATTTTGATATAGAAGAGTTGTTAAAAGAAGCTAAACAAGCTGAGGATCTGACAATACTAAGCCGCGAGGAACTTCTTAGTCAATATCGTCAAGCTTCTGCCTGGCTACCCCATGAAATATCAAAAGAATTACAGTTTTTAAAATTTATAAAAGAGAAACATATTACTACCATTCTTGGTATTAGTGGGGGCAATAGCTTGCCATCTTTGGTGTTGATGTTATCAGACGACACAAGTGCTGAATTTAGTGAGGAACATACTATTAAGATAAATAAATAATTATATTTAATTACTATGAAAAAAACAATAACTATCGCAATAACTCTAATGGTCTTGTTAGCTGGTTGCACCGGTCCTAAGACAAATAATAACAATGGCGAAGACAATTCTGGACTCAGCATTAGCCAAGGACGAGAGTATTTGAGTCAGGCCAATTATAATAAAGCCATTAAAGCTGCGAAAACCAACCAAAATACAGATGACGGTAAACATCTTCTGGGAGATTTGCATTTCCTTCATGGCCGATACCAGGAAGCTAAGAACATCTATGAACAAATCTCAAAGGAATATAAGGAGTACCAAAAAGTGCAAGAAAATCTGATCAGTCTCTATGTTCATCATTTAAAAGACATAGAGGCTGCTCGAGTAATCTCAGCTGAGCAGAAAGAAAACAGCTGGAGCAAGCTCTTTGCTGATGCAGTCACTAAACCTATAGAAGTAGTAAATAAAGGAACTTTTGAAATCCCGATGCTAACCGATGATCCGCTTAATGCTTATATCCCGAGAATTGCGGGCAGTATTAATGGTAGTGAGCAAATCTTAACCTTTGATACCGGCGGCAATTATCTTGCCATGTCCAGCAGCACCGCCAGAAGTCTGGGTATCGAATACGATGAAAACAAGTTTAAAATCGGAAAACAGGGTTATGGCACTTCTAAAATCTGGGTCGGAGTAGCCGATTCACTTATGCTAGGAGAAGAGATTGAGATGAAAAACGTACCAACCATAATTCTTTCCGAGATTAACATGGAAGTGATAATATTCGGCACTAACATTATCAAAGAATTTGTAAGCACAATTGATTACCCGAATAACAAATTCGTCCTCACTACCAAAGACAACAAAGAAATGGTAAGCAATCACTTGGGGAAGTATCAGGGAAATAAAATGGATTTTGTAATGTGGGATGATCACTATATGATGGGCAAAGGCAAATACAATGGACATGATGTTAATATGTTTTTTGATTCAGGTTTAGTTATAGTCGGTGCCATTGATGGTCTACCGGCGCAAGCCTGGCTAAATATGACCAAAGAGAATATGGACCTACTTAATGTTGAAGAAAAAGATTCAGCAAAAGTAATGGAAGTCACCAAAACTAATGACACTCTGGAATTCGCCGGCCTTGTAAACGAAAACGCCTTAATTACTCTTAATCCAAGAGATGAGGGTTTTGTATTCAATGGCATAAACAATCATCTATTGGTATCACATGGCGTCATTAGTAAATACGCCTGGACAATCGATTTTGATAATATGGAATATATATTTAAATAAAACATGTTTAAGTTTTTATTTATAAACCAATATAGGAATATTCACCTCACTTTCTCTCCAGGAGTGAGTAGGCAAGCAATTTAGTTCCAACATTTTACAATCAATAGTTTTAAACACCACATCACATAGTCGACCCATATAAAAGCATCCCCAATATTCGGGATGCTTTTTGTTAACAATGATGCGACTTATAATTTTTAAAATTATTTAAAATAAAAAGCCAGTTGTCCGCAATCAGCAGACAACTGGCAAAGTAAATTTGTAGATTACGCTATCTGAGTTAGTACTTTTATTTCAGAAGAAAATTAGCAAATACCTCTTCGGGAGATATCTTCTGCAATCTTATAGGCGGCGTTCTTCTTCCTTTTTGAGTTTTTTTTGTATGAATTTCTCTCATAATATACATACATTGCTGCGGCCCAGGCGGCGCAGCGTGAAAAAATTACAGAAGAACACGAGAAAGGATTTCTTGGAGCACTTATGTTTACTAAAATCTTTTTCTCGTCATTACAATAACACGAAGGCCACTCCTCCGCCTGTCCGTTTTCCTGATAATAATTATCTATAGCGATTTTTGGAAATTTTCCCTTGAATTTCATGTGATCAAAAACCGTATTTATAGATTTGACTATAACACCAAGAAGAACCACATCAACATTCGCCAGATTCTCCACTTTTGCAATTTCTCTTACCAAGTTGTTGTTCATAATAACCTCCTTTGCTAATTAGATTTTATTTCTTTCTCTAATACCTTTACAACTTTAACAACATCGGGAAGATAAATGTAATCATTTTTCTCCATTCTCTTGATCTTGGCTGACAAAACCATCTTGGCGCAAATAATCTGGTTTTCCAGAGAAAGCTTTTCGGAAAACTCTTTAAAGTATCTAAAAAGTTCTGAATTATAATATGGATCACTTGATAAGAAATTCATAACGGACACTAGATGTTCTTCTCGAATATCCAAGCTAACCTCACCTGGAAAAAGAATTTCGATCGCTTCTTTAACATTTCTAAATCCATCTCTGCTTATAAGTCCTTCGATAAGTTTTCTTTTTTCTGAAATTTCCACCTCCTCGTTCAGGAATTTGCTAGAAGAAGCAACAACCTTGTAATCTCCTTTTTTCATACCAACTTCCAGAATTTCTCTAACTTCACTAGTTGAAAGTTTCCTACCCATTTCTTCAGCAATTTCTATGGCAGAATTATGCCACCCTTTTTCAATATTCTTTTCAAGAAGTTTTCGAAGCTCTTCAGGAAGAAGTTGACGATGAATTTTCTGAGCGGCTTTTTTGGCTTCAGGAAAAGACCCCTTCTCAACATAGTTATTTAGCATAATAGACCATCTTTCTTTTTCTTTATTTGGAATAAGGTTATTAAAACAATCAACTCCAAAAAAAGATTTGGGATTAGAAAATCTATCAAAAACTTTGTCGATAATTTCTTTTTTTATCCCAGGAAATTTTGCCAGTTCAATGGCCTTGTGCGCTTGCCAATCATTCTTTTTGTTAAGAATTATACATATCGCTTCTTCTATTATCACAGGATTATGCTCCAACATCTTAGATGTTGAAATAACTTGATCAGCATAAGAAGAATCGCTCTTAACAAGAAACAGTAACAGCTTTCTGAGTTCACTATCAGAAAGTTTTCTCTGTAACACCCCAGAAACTTCGACAGCGGAATTTATCCAGCCTTTTTTAATAAAATAAGCAATGGCTTTTTCTCCCCACTGATATTTAAGGGCTTTAGCTTCTTTATTATCTGGTAGTATTTTTAAAAGATAGACTATTTTCCTGTATCCCTGATCAATACACCATGTAAAAATTTTGCTGATTCCTTTGGGCACAATCTTATAATTTTCAAGAAGATGTATAGATTGTTCAATAGCATCACGCATTTCATTTTTATTGATAAGAGCGGAAATTATTCTGTCTAAACTTTCAATCACATAATCTTTAATATCTGGGTTGTTATTATCCATGATTTTCCTCCTTGATAATATTTAATTTTCAAACAGCTTTTTTTAGATCGTTATAATCATAGTTACAACCTGTCATTTTGATAAATTTTAGAATAAATGTCAAAGGTTTCGTCTATGTAAATATTTTAATTAATTATAATTTTCTTATTTTTAGCTAAATATTGACAAAATTATCAAGATTTTATACAATATAAATACCGACGACGAAAAAATCGTTATAATATCTAAAATTAGAATATTTATGATCAATAAACTAATTCTTACTAATCTCGGCTTTTCTACTAATGAAGCCAGAATATACCTGGCCACATTGGAAACGGGAACGGCTTCAGCCCAAGAGATCGCCAAAAAAGCCAAAATTAAAAGAACCACAGCTTACTCTGCTTTGGAGGCAATGGTGAAAAAAGGGTACATAATCAAAACCGACAAGGAAGGCAAAGGAAAATTCGTAGCGGAAAACCCGAAAACTCTTTCTCAGCGCTTTTGGGCGCATCAAAAAAGCTTCGAGAACGTCCTACCGGAGCTTGAAGCCATTCATGATAGTCAAAACAAGGCGAAACCAAGAGTTTTGTTTTTTGAGGGGAAAGAAGGAATTTTAAAAGTATACGAAGACACACTGAATGAAAATCCTGACGAAATTTTAGAGCTTAACACTTCCGAGATTTTCAAAACTTTCAATAGCTTCCCGCTTGATTATGTGGAAGAAAGAAAAAAGAAAGATATCCATGCCCTACGCATCGGGCCCAAAGATAAATTCTACGCCAAGCGTGCGAAATTGGACGAAGAAGAATTAAGCGAAACTAAGCTGGTTAAGGATTTCGATATTCCCATCGAAATAAATATTTACAACAACAAAGTTGCGTTTATGTCATACGCCGACAAAATCGGCCTGATAATTGAGTCTGAAGCAATCGCTAAATCGATGAAAAAAATCTATAAATTATTGTGGGGAAAAATTTGATTATAAATAAAAAACGAGCTTATTGCTCATTTTTTTGTTTTAATTTATATTCTCTTATTTTTTCTAAATAAACTTTATCCTTTTCTCGATTATATTTCTCAACCATTTTAATCTTCCATTCTTCCAGTATGTCTAAATTTGCAAACTTAAAACCCTCAACCTCAATAGTGTCTTCAAATAATTTATAAAAGTAATCTTCCTGTCCTTTCCAACAAGCACCCATGTCAACCTCAATATCATCTATAGTTATTTTATACAATTTTTGCTCAGAATTCCCTTGAAAAGTAACCTCTTTCGCTTCTTTTGGAATGACACTCTTATCCAACACAGCGATATCAAGATCATTGATTGATTTATCAAAATCCACTATTCCCATTAAATAAAGTGGGGCAGAACCAAAAACAACAAAATCATCTCCAATTTTTTCTTTTAATTGAATTAAAACAGGTAATATTTTATTAAAAAATTTATAGTTTATTTCCATATTTATATTATACACTATAATACTGTTATAAAAACATTTATTCTGCTAGATAAAAAATTTTATTATTTGTAACTAAATTAATTCTAACCAATTCAACTAAGCAATATATACAAAGAATATTGCTAATTATAGCAATATTTTTGTTAACCTATTTACATATTGGTTAACATGTGTTACTATAAACATGATATAAGTTAACAAAAAATATGAACATAAAGAACAAAAAACATTTTACCACAAAAGAATTCGCTGAAATATTAAACATAAGTAGGCAGGCTGTTTTTAAAAAAATTAAAAAGGGTCAAATCAAGGCCGAAAGAGTTGGAAAAATATATATTATACCCAAAGAAAGCTTGGGAGGTATTTATAATGAGCTCACCGATAAAACAAAAAAAGATATTGAAAAAGGAGTAAAAAAAGTAACCAAAGAATATGGAGAAGCATTAAGAATGTTAAGCAAAGAATAAAATGATAAATATCTCTATTGACACAATTGAATATATTGCGCATCAATTAGCAAAAGATACCATGAATTGGGATGAGCCAATACCCGCTTTTAATACTAGATTTCCAAAAGTGCTAGAAAGTTGTCTGAAAACACCCTTTCAAAAGTATAGTGGTAAATTCCTATACAAAAGCATTGCGGAAAGATGCGCTATTTTATTTTACTTAATGATTAAAAATCATCCATTTCAAAATGGCAACAAAAGAATCGCTGTTACCACGCTGTTAGTTTTTTTGTATTTAAACAAAAAATGGTTAAGTGTTGATAATCAAGAATTATATAATTTTGCAGTTTGGATAGCTGAAAGCCCGCCAAAACTTAAAGATGAGGCTGTAAAATCGATTGAAAAATTTATTAAGGTAAATATGGTTAGTTTTGATAAAAATAAAAAATAAATTTAATTTATTTAATATAAAACTCGTATGTCTTCAAAAAATCTCACAAACCCAGACCAGTTAGAGCAATATAGCTTTTTGTGGTCTCAGGCAAGATTAGTTCTCGCCGCTATCGCTTTATTGCTTGGTGGTATTCCTCTGGCAATAAAGCTGAATCCGTTTTATTCTCTCTACATGACAATTGGATCACTTTTAAATGTGGCTTGGATTATTTCCGGTGTTGCTTCTGTTTATTTGCTTTTCAGATGGAATGCAAATGACAAAAAGCTGTTTGGCGGCAAAGACAACCTAGATACTTATGCTTTTTTTGTAAGTGTGATATCTGGTATTAATTTAGGGTTAACAGGAATCCTAAGCACCAACATTGGCATGTCAATTTCTTCAAACAGGACTGTTTTTGCCATAGTGGCCATTCTCTATATCCTCTCTGCTCTGCATTTGCACAAGAGATGGAATGAGTCAGGTAAAAAAATATTTTCATCAAGCAAAGAAGAGCCTCAACAAGAAAAAGTGCGTGAAGAAGAAGTGCCTCAACCACAAGAAACATCTACTTCAACAAACTCAGCACAAGAACAAGAGGAAATCAAAACTGAAGAACCTCAATCTGAAGAACATAACCGTGAAGTATAAATCATTTTTTTTATAACAGATGAAAACAAAAGACGGTTACATAGAATACATCTTAGAGGATCTCTTGGGTGATATAGAAGGAATCACATCCAAAAGAATGTTTGGCGGATACGGCATTTACAAGGATGGTATGTTTTTTGCTATTGTATCTTCTGATAAATTGTACTTTAAAACAGGAGAAATAAATAGGGCTGAGTTTGAGAAGCACGGAAGCAAGCCGTTTTCTTATATCAGAGAAGGCAAAAAAGTATTTTTAAAAACATACTACGAAGTCCCCCCGGAAATCATGGAAAGTCCAACTGACTTCCAAGAATGGGTTGAGGCTTCTGTCACGGCCAGCCAAGAAAAAGAAAAACCGAAAAAAGCAAAAGTTGACTACAAAATAGATAAATTCGGCAACATTAGGAAGATAATTATAGAAAAATAATTTAAACCAATATTAAAAGCGCTTTGTTTTCTAAACAAAGCGCTTTTTTGTTGTTTTAAAAAGTTAATCAATCTACAAGCCGCTTAAGAATTAATCCTCAATACTTCTCTAATTAGTCTTGCGATGTCAGACTTCTTAATAGGTTTGATGGCAACCGCATTTATGCCAATTTTTTTTATTTTTTCTTCGTTTATTTTTTCCCTCATTACCATTGCTGCTTTTAAATATATCCCCAAACTTATTAAAAAACTGGAGAAAGAAAAATCAGATATTACTCTTTTTAACATCAGTATTATTATCGGTTTAATCTTTGCTCTGTTATCAGAAGTGGCGGGGCTAGGAA